>JBLHND010000130.1:0-10238 GCA_047622605.1 Motiliproteus sp.
GAATGGCACCAGCAACTTTTTAATTGATCGCGATCAGCAAACAAGAAATGCCTCTATCGATTACCGCATCGACACCCGCTCGCCGTTAATCCATAGCCAGATTACGGCTTATTGGAACAACATTGAGATGAACGAGTCTCGCGTCAGTGATGGTCGGCATGATAGCACTGCGTTGGATGTCTTAGGTCTAAACATCAATAACCTGTCGATGTTTGGTGATATTGCAGTGCTTTATGGGATTGACGGTTACACCGAAGAATTCAGAGCCGAACGCAATGGTAGCAATCGACCTATACCGCCCGATGCTGAAACTGATGTGTGGGGTGGCTTTGTACAGGCGACGATTCCGCTCGCTAAAAGCTGGGCTTTAGAACTGGGCACTCGCTACGATTATTTTGCAACGGAGGCTATCAACCTCGGTCAGGACCGTTCAGATAACGATCTTTCACCCTCTGCAGCCCTAGTTTGGCAGAGCACTGATTGGTTGGAACTGACACTACGCCACGACCGTGCTTTCCGTGCGCCGAGTTCTGAAGAAATGTACAGCACCGGCACGCACTTTTGTATGGGACCAGGTTCTTGTAACACCTTTTTACCCAATCCTGATTTGAAGGCAGAACAGGCCGCTAACACTGAATTACTGGCGGCAATGCAGTTTGTCAATGTATTGGGTGGCGATCTATTAAACATCAATGCCTCGGTATTTGAAAATAGAGTTGATGATTTTGTTGAGCAGATTGTGGAAATAAATGCGGGTAATACCACCTGGGTTAATGTCGATGAAGCGAAAATAACTGGATTCGAAGTATCTGCTGATTATAATATAAATCGTTTCCGCGCCAAGTTGGCTTACGGCCAAACTCGCGGTGAAGATAATAAAACGGGCGAGGATTTAACAAACATTCCAGCAGATACTCTAACCGGTGATCTGAGTTACCGATTTTGGAATAATCAGCTGATGACAGGTTTCAGAGTGACCTATGCGGATGACCAAAACAAAACGAATTACGCTGAAAACAGCGATAACAAGAAGTACGATAGCTATTCCGTGGCTGATGTCTATGCCAGCTGGGAGCCACAGTCGATGAAGGCGTTTAAAGTTGATCTGACCGTTAACAATATTCTCGATAAACATTATAGCCGTGCTTGGGAAGAGCTCGATGAAACGGGTCGTGAAATGATCGTCGCAGCGCGTTATAAATTTTAAGTAAGTGGGGTAGAACATGATACGTCGATTCACCGATCGGACCGAACTTCACAAGGCGTTACCTGGATCGTCTGCTGAAGCACTGATGCGGGAGTTATCCCGTTGGGGGAACACCACCACCATTATTTTACATGGCAATTGTGTATTTGAATTTAAAGGTAATTTTCCGGATGGCAGCATCGCTGAGGATTATTACAACCTCGAAGGCCCAGCCTCCTGTTTACATGGCCATATTAATTTGAAGGCTATAGATCATATCTGTTTTCAGGATAGGCCCCATCGTGGCCGTGAAAGCTACGCCTTTAATTTCCAGGACGACAATGACAATAATATCTTCAAAGTGTTTTTGGGGCGTGATGAACAAGGCACGTTGTTAGTTGAGCAGGTAACCGCTTTTAAGCGTATCCAGCTTGAATTAGTTATCTAGATGATACCTTTTAGTCAGTGCCATTCGATGAATGGCTGTCGATAAGTACCCGTGAGAAACAGCAGAATGAAGAATGAAAAAATGGAAGCGCGCTTAAGCGCTGAGGTATTGACCTTTATTAACAGCCGCAAGAGTTTGCAGCTGTCGAGCCTGACCAAAGAAGGGAATCCTTACGCATCGTACGCGCCTTTTGCGATTGGCGAAGAATGCCTTTATGTATTGCTGAGTGAAATCGCCATGCATGCGAATAACCTTCAGCACCACCCTAACGCCTCGGTGTTAATAATTCAGGATGAAGACAGTGCTAAAGAGTTATTTGCGCGGGTACGGGTTAATTATTCCGTCAACGCTGAGATGATCGAGTTGGAAGATGAGCGCTGGCAACAGGGTATTGATGTTTTAGCCGCACGCCACGGTGAACGCATCAAGAACCTTAGTGAATTTTCGGACTTTAAACTGTTTAAACTTCAGCCTACCGGCGGTCGCTTTGTGAAGGGCTTTGGCCGCGCTTATAGTCTGGCAGGCGAAACGCTGGCCGGTGAAATACTCAATCATATGACCGATGGCCATAAACAGCGTGTTACCGCTTAGCTGCAGACCCTGCCCCGATAAAACGGCTCTTCCTCAAGAGCCAGTTTTGGCTGTACGTTGGTGGTAACCCACTTTTTTTATGGCTATGTCCTGGTTAATTGTTGCGTAGATGCCCTTGCGCCCCAGCCTCCGCTGCAGCGGCTGACAGAATCGCGGCCGCATCGGGATCATATGGCTCAGTAAAAACACCGTCACGGCGGCCAGTAATTCAATCAAAAATAGTCCTCGCTTTACCTTGCATCGCGGGGCGGACCCTATAGGACCCTTTCAGTCCTGGGACTGCCTCAGTTCCTGCTTGGCTTGCTGCCAGAGCCGATCCAGGCTGGCTTCATCGCTGTCGGCCATGACCATTCCCTGCGTGGCCGCCAGCTGTTCTACCCGGCGAAAGCGCTGTTCGAACTTGTGGTTGGACTGGCGCAGCAGTTGCTCTGAATCCGCCTGCAGGTGGCGCACCAGGTTGACGCTGGAAAACAGAATATCACCCAGCTCGTCGGCAATCTCTGCTTGATTACCGCCTGCAAGCGCTTGCCTGAGTTCGAGTATTTCGCCATCCAGATTATCCAATACCGGCTCGATCTGGCCCCAGTCGAAACCTACAGAGGCGGCACGCTGCTGCAGTTTATGGGCGCGCATCAGCGCGGGCATAGCGGTCGGCAGATCATCCAGAACCGATGGGGCAGTCTGCGCGGAGGTTCCCTCGGCAGACGCCTTCTCCGCGCGCTCCTGGGCCTTGATCCGCTCCCAGCTCTGTTTGATCTCAGCCTCGCTCAGCTGCTGATCCGCGCCAAAACTGGCGAAGCTGCCGTCGGGGTAGACATGCGGGTGCCGTCGCAGCAGCTTGGCGACCAGGCCATCGATAATATCGGCAAACTCAAACCGTCCCTGTTCGGCACAGATCTGGGCGTAAAAAACCACCTGAAACAATAGATCGCCGAGTTCATCCTGCAGATGAGGATAGTCCTGGCGTTCGAGAGTATCGATTACCTCATAAACCTCTTCGAGGGTATGAGGCACGATAGAGGCAAGATCCTGACGCTGGTCCCAGGGGCAGCCGTGCTCCGGATCACGTAACTGTGCCATTAACCGCAGCAGATCATCGAGTCTAAAGGCCATCAGCGTGCTCCCGGCAGGTGACGGTGGACATCGGTGACGTTAGGCAGTTGACCCAGCTTATCCAATACCCGTCCCAGATCTTGCAGCTGTTTGATTTCTATTGAGATCCGCAACCGCGCGGTGCCCCTTTTGGTATCGGTGTGGGTATTCACCGCCAGCACAGTCACCCGCTCGGCCGTCAGTACGATCATGATATCGCGCAGCAGCCCGGGACGATCCAGAGCATCGATCTGGATATCGACACCAAAGGCCTGATCCGAATCCGCATCCCTCCAGCTGACCTCGATCATACGTTCATAATTATTGGATTCCAGCTGCAGAGCGTTACCGCAATCCTGGCGGTGGATAGAGACACCGCGCCCCTGGGTGATATAACCGACAATCGAATCCCCGGGGACCGGTTTGCAGCAACTGGCGATTACCGTCAGCAGGTTGCCGACCCCCTGGATCGTCACATTACCCGGCCGTTTGCGGGAACTGAGGACCTCGGACTTAAGATCCAAATCGAGCTGCTCATCGACTAATGGCTTAGTTTCGGGACTGCGCTGCTCAATCTGGCGCTGGGCGGCCCCGAGCAACTGACTCAATCTAAAATCACCGGCACCGACGGCCGCATAGAGATCGTTAAGCTCGTGATAGCCCTGCTGCTCGGCCAGCAACTGCAGATTCAGCGAGGAGACGGCCAGACGCTTGATTTCACGCTCGACCAGATGCCTGCCTTCGTGACAGTTTTGATCCCGGTTCTGCTCCTTGAACCAGTTGCGGATCTTGGTCCTTGCCCGTCCAGAGTTCACATAGCCCAGGTTAGGGTTCATCCAGTCGCGACTCGGCCCACCCTCTTTGGCGGTCATGATAACCACCTGGTCGCCGGTCTTAAGCTTGGTCGTCAGGGGGGTTATTTTGCCATTAACCTTGGCACCACGGCAGCGATGGCCAATCTCGGTATGGACTCTGTAGGCGAAATCCAGCGGGGTGGAACCCGCCGCCATATCGACCACATGGCCCTCTGGCGTAAAGGCATAGATACGATCCTCTTCGATGCCAGCACGCAGTTGATCGACCAGTTCGCTGGCGCTGCTCAGGTCATCCTGCCACTCCAAGACCTGGCGTAACCAGGAGATCTTGTGTTCGTAACTATCACTCTTATTAGAGGTATCGGTGCCCTTATAGAGCCAGTGAGCGCACACACCCAGCTCTGCATCGGCGTGCATCTCCGGCGTACGAATCTGGATTTCCAGCACCTTGCCCTCGGTGCCGATGACCGCCGTATGCAGCGAGCGATAACCGTTTTTCTTCGGCGAGGCGATATAATCGTCAAACTCATGCGGAAGATTCTTCCACAGACCATGTACCACGCCCAGAGAGGCATAACAGTCTTTGATCTCTGGCACCAAGATCCGCACCGCGCGCACATCATAGATCTGATGGAAGTCGACCTGCTTGCGCTGCATTTTTCGCCAGATGCTATAGATATGTTTGGCTCGTCCGCTGAGATCAGCAACGATACCGATCTGAGCCAATTTGCCTTTGAGCTCGTACAGCACCTCATCGATATAGGACTGCCGATCAAGACGTTTTTCCGCCAACAGGGTCGCGATCTGCTTATAAGCGCCGGGCTGCAGATAGCGGAAACTCAGGTCTTCGAGCTCCCACTTGATATGGCCGATACCCAGCCGATGCGCCAGCGGGGCATAGACATCGAACACTTCTCTGGCCACTCGGTAACGGCGCTTACGATCACTGTTTTTAACCGTGCGGATCGCACAGGTTCGCTCGGCCAGCTTGATAAGCACGACCCGAACATCCTCGATCATGGTCACCAGCATCTTGCGCACATTATCGAGCTGGCCCTGGCTCTGGCCAAAAACCGAATCGGGTGTAGGGTGCACGACCGCGCCTATGGCGGCCATCTGCAGCACTCCCTCGATAAGGTAGACAACGGCGGCACCAAAGACTTCACGCACCCGGTCCAAGGGGATCTTTTTCTCGCGCACGCCGCGATACAGAATAGCGGCGACTAGGGCATCCTGATCCAGACCGAGCTCGGCCAGTATTTCAGCCATTTCCAAACCGGTTCGGTAACTATCACTGCCCTGCTCCGCCCAGGCATCATCCTTTATACTGAGCTGCTCCTGAGCTTCCCGACTCATCTGGCAGGCTCGAATAAGTACGACATGGTCCTGAATATTGATATCCGTACGGATACGCTCAAGCCAAGCGCTCAAATCTACCGCTCCACATTCATCCAGGGGATGATCCTGTCTGACCTTAACCATAAATAACGGTGTTCCTGCATTGCGGTAGTATCGGATTCTCGATAATCCGTCTATCGGCGGACTTTAGGTCTAATGTGCTAATGTTCAAAGACGCCGGTGGAGAGATAACGATCGCCCCGGTCACAGATGATACAGACGATGACCGCATTCTCCAGCTCTGCACTCAGACGCAACGCTCCGGCAACGGAACCACCGGACGATACACCGCAGAAAATCCCCTCCTGACGAGCCAGTGCGCGCATCGTCTGTTCCGCTTCCTGCTGACCCATATCGATCACCCGGTCGACGCGTTCCGGCTGATATATCCTCGGCAGATAGGCCTGAGGCCAACGCCGGATACCGGGAATACTGGCACCCTCTTCGGGCTGCAGACCGACGATCTGCACGGCGGGATTCTGTTGTTTCAGATAACGAGAGACCCCCATAATGGTTCCGGTGGTACCCATGGAACTGACAAAGTGGGTCACCTCACCCCGGCTCTGCTGCCAGATTTCCGGCCCGGTGGAATCAAAATGAGCCTGGGGATTATCGCCATTGGCGAACTGATCCAGTACCTTGCCACGGCCCTGATCCTGCATCTGCGCGGCCAGATCCCGCGCGCCTTCCATACCCTGCTCTTGAGTGACCTCGATCAGCTCAGCACCATAGGCCGTCATCGCCGCCTTGCGCTCCTGACTCATATGCCCGGGCATGATCAACAGCATGCGATAGCCTTTAATCGCCGCCGCCATCGCCAGGGCGATTCCGGTATTACCGCTGGTCGCCTCGATCAGGGTATCGCCGGGGCCGATCTCACCGCGGCTTTCCGCACGCTGGATCATACTCAGTGCGGGGCGGTCCTTGACCGACCCGGCGGGGTTATTGCCTTCTAACTTCACCAAAATTGTATTACTGCTGGTGCCCGGCAAGCGTTGCAACCTGACCAGAGGTGTACCACCGACACAGGATTCTAGGGTAGGGAAAAGAGATTTCATGTTAGTTACCTACTACAGGGGTCAGTGGCTAAACAGGGACCAAAGAAAAACAGGAACCGGAAAGAAACAGGGACCGAAGAGAAACAGGGGCGAGCCTAGTGTTCCAGGATGACAAAAGCCACCACCAGATCCACGTCATCCGACAGGCTTAGATGACTAAGGTTCATTCGCAATTGTTGTGCCCGTCGCAAAGCCTGGCCGGTTAACAGCAACTGGGGGGCACCTAGGGCCGTATGGGTCATGCTAATATGCTGCCAGGAAACGCCCTGGCTAATACCGGTACCCAGCGCCTTAGAAGCCGCTTCTTTGACCGCAAAACGTTTAGCAAGAAACACCTCAGGGCGACTCTGTGCGTCCCACATCGATAACTCATCGGCGGTCAGGATCCGCGCCGCAAAACGCCGGCCCCAACGTTCACAACTGGCCTTAATGCGACTGATATGAACGACATCAGTGCCGATACCCAGGATCACTGTTGCAGACCTGCAGCGATACTGGAGGAACTCTGAAGCGGTTGAAACAACGCTCGACTGTGCAAGGGTCGTCCTCCAAGATGCGGCGCCAGCGCCTGGCGCATTAACTGTTTGGCGGCTCGACGCACCTCGAGGTGCTGATAATCATCCTGCGCCAACGCCACCAGCACCGATCCCGAATAGCAGAGAGCCGCAGTCGCAGTCGCAGCCACCTGATCGAAACCCCGCTTTGGATCGAAATGATAGGTGCATCCGATCTCGATGCGCTGCCCGGATGCCGTGAACTGGAAGTCGATCCCGAACCCCAGCAACTGCAACAGCTGGCGCTCATAGATCCGCAGCACCACTTCCTGCTGCTGCGGATCGGTCAGGCGCGTCAAGGCCAGCTGATAATAGGCAAACAACTTAGGCTGGGGATCAGCCGGCGGCAAGACGCGCAGGCTCAGCTCGTTCAGATACAGTCCGCACCAGAGGCTGCGCCCCTGAAGCGGGGCTGCAGGCCCGACCAGATCGCCTTGAAAGAGCGTCTTAAGTTCGCCGCTACCCTGCCAATTGAGTTCCAGACATTGAAACGGCTGGGTCAGATGACGCTGCCGTGATTGAGCCCCACGCACCCCCTTGACGACGGCCCTGATCACGCCCTGATCACGACTGAAGTAATCCACCAGCGCACTGGTTTCACGATAGGGGCGACTGTGGAGCACCACACACAGCTGCTGCTCAACACGCTTAGCGGATGTCGTCATAGCCCAGAGAGCGCAGCGCCCGCTCATCATCGGACCAGCCGCTCTTCACCTTGACCCACAACTTGAGCATCACCTTGAAATCGAACATCCGCTCCATGTCGATGCGCGCTTCCTGGCCGATTAGCTTAATTCGGTCGCCCTTATTGCCGATCAGAATCCGCTTTTGGCCATCGCGCTCGACCAGTATCAGCGCACCTATATGAAGGACATTATTTTCATGGCTGAACTCTTCGATCTCGACCGTCATCTGATAGGGCAGCTCATCGCCCAACTGGCGCATGATTTTTTCCCGCACCAGCTCCGCCGCCAGGAACCTGGAACTGCGATCGGTGATCTGGTCCTCAGGAAAGTGATGGGGTCCTTCGGGCAGACGCGCCAGGATGCAGGCTTCCAGTTGGTCGACATTGCGCCCCAGTTTTGCCGACAGAGGAATTACTTCGGCAAAGTCCATCTTTTGCGCCAGACCGGACAATACCGGGAACAAATCTTCTTTATCTTCGATGCGATCGACCTTATTCACCGCCAGAATCACCGGTACGGTGCTGTAGTACAGTTTTTCCAGCACCGCCTCGTCTTCATCGGTCCAGCGATGACGGTCGACAATAAAGATGACGATATCGACACCGCGTAGTGCCGAACTGGCGGCCTTATTCATATAACGATTGATCGCCTTACCGCCGTCCTTGTGCAGACCCGGTGTATCTACGTAGACCACCTGATCGTCACCTTCGGTCTTGATACCCAGAATCTGATGCCGGGTGGTCTGGGGTTTACGCGAGGTGATACTGAGCTTTTGTCCCAGAATCCGGTTCATCAGTGTGGACTTGCCGACATTCGGGCGGCCGACAATAGCGACGTAGCCGCAACGGCTGGATTGATCCTGATCGTTCATGAGGCACTCTCGGTGCCGAGCGCAATCAATGCAGCTGCGGCAGATTGTTGTTCGGCAATACGGCGGCTGCTGCCCTGACCCATACAGTGTTTTTTCAGCAACGCGACTTCGCATTCAATATAAAAAAGCTGCTCATGCGCCTCGCCTTCGACCCGGATCAGATGATAGACCGGTAGCTCGTTACGTCGCGATTGCAGGAACTCCTGCAACCGGGTCTTGGGATCTTTGAGCGTATCCTCCAGCGACAGCTGTTCGAGACGCGGCTGATACCAGGCCAGAATACGCTCACGGCAAGGTTCGAACCCGGTATCCAGATAGATCGCACCTATCAGCGCCTCGACGCTGTCGGCCTGAATCGAGTGGCGATTAAAACCGCCACTCTTAAGCTCTCCCTGACCCAGCTTCAGAAACTCTTTGAGCGCCATCTCTTCGGCCAGCTCCGCCAGGGTCACACCCTTGACTAACCGTGCTCGAAGGCGGCTCAACTGCCCCTCTTTAGCGGTAGGAAAACGCTGGAACAGCGCGTCTGCAATAACGAAGTTGAGGATAGAGTCGCCTAAAAACTCCATTCGTTCGTTATTCTTAGAGCCGCAGCTGCGATGGGTCAGCGCCAGTTCGGCCAACCCCGGATCCACGAACTGATACCCGAGCCGCCGACCCAGCTTAGCCACCATGTCACTCAACGTTCATGCCCCACATACTGTTCTTTAAAGCTCACCACGGCATCGACATTCATAAAGATCGGTATCCGGACCTCATAATCGACATCCATCAAAACATCACCCTTATCTTTGCTGATTTTAATAAACTCCTGGGGAAATTTGAGGTTATTGATACGCAGTTTTTTAGTCAGATTAAGCTCTATCTCTTGCTTGGATTTAACCATCAACAGCTGGTCCCGCTGAGTGTCGACCATAATTGACTTGAGGGCCTCATGATCGGTATAGGCGGGTACCAGTTTAAAGCCAACCGTCATAAAGACCCCCGCCACCAATAAAAAAATCAGTAGCCCCAGAAAAGACCAGCCACCCTGGCTGCGCGTCGAACTCATCATAAAAAATACCGCCTGATCATAGTAATTAGTGGATGGCGCCGTTGTTTCTAAAGCTGGGCAACCCGCTCCATGACTCCCAATGCATCCATATCGCGAAGGCCTTGCCTACGACCAGCTCATCAGGGACAAAACCCCAAAAGCGACTGTCGTTACTGTTATCCCGGTTATCGCCCATCATAAAGTAGTGCCCTGCAGGAACGGTCCACTGCTTAGCGGGTCTGGGAAGGGTCAAATTGTTATAAAACTGATGTTCGATAGCGCCGAGTTGCTCGGTCAGCAGGCGCTTCATCGTACGACCGTCGGGAAGCTCGGCCATCAGCTCTAGCGGCACCGGCTCGCCGTTAATGGTCAGACTCTTATTGGCGTACTCGATGACATCACCCGGTAACCCAACCACTCGCTTAATGTAGTTAATGCGGGGGTCATTAGGGTATTTGAACACCATCACCTCGCCACGCTGGGGATCATTAAGCGCGACTACCTTC
>JBLHND010000131.1:0-10188 GCA_047622605.1 Motiliproteus sp.
TGAGGATAACCCTGATTTTTCGATTGCTGACGGTCATAACATCTCCTGCCGGGGTGATCCCGCTATTGATCATCCGTTGATGCGACAAAACTGACACGGTAATAGCCCTGGCGAATCACCGTGGTGGCGTTCATAGCCTCCATCGCGCCGGTACCCAGGACCTCGTACATATAAGTGGAGGCCGAGCCTATGGAGTTGCCCGGGGCGATCCCTTGGCCGATAAATTCAGTTTGGGCGCTGGCGGTAACCCCGGGGGTAAGCATGGGTAGGGGCACGATCGACGACAGGTTGTCAGTGGCATCGGTCGCCTGGAACATCATACTATCGGTTTCAATCGCCAGTTCGATCGCACTTTCGGCGGCCTGAAAGGTGCGGTTATAGGTTTGCGCGTTGACGGCCATCTTCTCTTCAAACGCAGAGGTCTTCATCATCGTCGCGGCGACCAGGGTGACCACGACGATGACCAGCATGCAGACCACCAGCACTATTCCCTGTTGGTGAGTCCCCTGCGGGCGGCTCATCGTCTATTCCTCAGCACGAGGGTGCTGTTGAATACCTGGCGCAAGCGGCGATCAGTCGGGTGGGTGGCCACGGCACCTGCGGTGCCCGCCGGCTTGATATCCTCACCGGGTAGTTTGTAGGTGGCGTTATCGTCGTGGCTCAAGACTGCATCAGGGGAGCTGACCAGCACGCCGATGCGGATCGCTTCCACCTGAGCAAAGTCCAGGTTGCTGCCGTCGGCCGGAATAAAGCGCAGGTTGCCGTCACTCAGCCGTTGCCCGTAGAGGATCTGCAGCTGCTCGATCCCCTCGACCAGCTCCTGCTCGCGACCGGTGACATTGACACGGCCTCCGGATATCGTCCCATCGTGGTAGGTGCTGTCGAACTGGTACAGGGCATAGATAGCGTCGCCCTGGCTGTTGTTACGACCGGTATCCTTGGCATAGTACGCCTTGGCTTCGAAGGCCATCACCTGGGAATCATCTTTGTAGGCTTTGCTGAGGTTGTTGCTGGCATTGTGCGAGTTGGAGTGTGCCAGGGTCACCTCGGCATTTTCCGCTGGAGTGTTGACGATGCGAAACATATCGGCACTCTCGCAATCGGTCACGATGGCGAGATCGTATTTATTCAGGCCGATATTGTTGTTCTCGATCTTGATGTTAGCATTAACCGCGGTGCAGGAATTGCCTCCCCCATCACAGATCACCTCGACCGCTGTTGGGGATGCGTACTGGAGATAGATCAGGTCGCTGCCTTCGTGAACGCCGCTGATAGGGTCCAGATTGTCGTCCCTGTTGCTGAGGTCCCAGGCACTGGTGTCGGTCTCATAACCCCAGATCGCCTGGTCGGTCAGGTTGGAGCTCGGGGCATCGTCGGCGATGATATTCATGTCGACGATATCGGGATCTATACAGCCCTGATAGCCCGCTATACGCAGATTGCGGCTGAGAATGTCCAGTGCCAGACGGCCGTTCTCCTGAACGCGGGCGACGGCATGGGCGATTCTATCCGTGCTGCTGCTACCGATAAAGAGCTGAAATACGCCCAGCATCAGAAAGGAGCTGATCGCCAGTGAGATCATCAGCTCGACCATCGACAGTCCCTGTTGGCTGGCGGGGTTGGGTGAGACTCTGATTGCTTGCGTCTGTGCTTGCGTCTGTGCTTGCATCGCTGCCATCCATCGTTGCCTTTTATTACTAACCGGCCGCTGTGAAGTCAAGGGTAAAGGTCTTAGTCGTATCTGTCTTGTTACTGTCTTCGCCACTGTTCCAGTCCAATTCCTGCCAGCTAACCTGGATCGAGAAACGGTTGCCGCTGGCGGTGACCTTACCTGTACCTCCGGGCAATACCGGTTTGTAGTCGCCGTTGTCATGGCCGATACCGGTCACATCGTAAAAATATTCGCTCCACTCACGGATATCCAGGTCACGCAAATTCTGGCTGGAACATCCTGAGACGCTGCTGGCGCAGTGGGTGGCCGAGGGCGTCGCAGGACTGTTGGTATCGAAGCTATAACGGCCATTATCGCCGCCGGCGTAGCGGGCGTTGAGGCGGATTCGATCGGCGATGTCATAGGAGAGCAGGCTCGCCTGGGTACGGTAATAGGCGCTGCGGTTAGTCTGCAGGCCGGTGATCTGCAGGGCGATGGCGCCGAGCAGTGTGGTGACCATCAACAGCAGCGCGATCAGCACTTCTATCATACTCACGCCCCGTTGGCGGCAGGTGCGCATTCGGGGAGCTAGGGACATGATAGCTCTCCTATGCTGCCTCTATGGTCATTGAGAATGCCATCAATCGTGCTGCTTTCGTCTACCGCTAAGCGGGATACGCCGGAGATGTTAACCACGATCGCCTTGGCAAAGCGGGCTCCCCGGTCATCGCAAAGGGTCAGGGTGCCGGGCGATGGGGAGGCGGCGAGTATAAAGCCGGTGGAACTGAACTGCAGCACCCCAAGACTACTGCCGCTGAAACCTGTGGCCCTGAGGGTATTGCCGCCGACCAGCGGTTCCTCATAGCGCAGCAGCTGATCGGTACCGTCCTTAATAGCGTTACCGTCATTGTTGGCGTCGCTGAATAGGATCCAGCCGTCTTCCCAGTGGCTGCTGTTGCAGTTTGAACCATTGTCGCTGGCGCACAGGGTGACGATGGCGTGGCGGTTGGCGGCTTCGCCACGCGACAGGTGGATAGTGCCGATCAGGGTGTTGAGCTGTCCCGAAAGGCGGTTATCTTTGATAAAAGAGCTAAAATTAGGCGCCATCAGGCTAGCTAAAATGGCAACTATCGCTACTGTGATTAACAATTCGATCAGTGTAAATCCTGAAAGACGACGCATGTTAATATCCAATTTTTTATTCAGTTACTCATACCGTTACTTATACAGTTACCTGTCAAAGAATCCACCACACAGCTTAGGCGTTATCAGTGATATAAACGTTGATCCAGCGCAGGGTTAAGGTTAAAGGCCAAAGGCTGACCGAGAAGAGGCTGAGAAAGATCGCTTCATTGGCTAGACCCTGCGGGCCTTTTTAGACTTAATTTCATCGATTTAGAAGGAGGTTGGCGTCATTTTGATGCGGTGATTGCCGATTCAAGCCTTTCGAGAGACTACCTGATTACCCACGAAACTCAGGACCGTAGGCTGGGATGCAATCCCAGCAATATCCCTCCAGATACGCGGGCTGGTGTGCAGGTTCGCAGAGATCACTGAAAGCTGGGACTGCATTCCTGCTTACCTCGCTAGCCCGAGTGGAGGCGTATTGGCCGCAACAGCTAACGAGTACATAGCCAAAAAAATCCTGATGATTCTGGCGTGCCGCTCGCGCTCTTTCTACTATGATGACTCCTCCAGGGAGAGTTACCTGCAGTGAGTTAGGCTAGCAAGGATGCATGCATGGCTTTTCAGCGCGTCAGCGACGCACGTTTTATTATCGAGATCGATAACGCCGGGAATGACTTTCAGCTGCTCCGGCTACAGGGTGTAGAGGCGATCTCCCAGCCGTATGCCTTCGAGCTGGAGGTGGTCTGCGAAGATGCCGAGCTTGCCCTCACGTCGCTGCTGGGGCTCAGTGCGGTGGTGACCCTGCTCGATCCGGATGCTGACGGCGAGACGCGGCCGCGCTTTATTCATGGGCTCATCTCCAGCGCGGCCCTGGGTGAGCAGGGCACGCGCCTGACACACTACCAGCTGACGCTGGTGCCCAGGCTGCAACTGCTGGCACATCGCCACAACAGCCGCATCTTTCAGCAGCGTAACTTGGTCCAGATCCTCACCCAGGTCCTTGACGAGGCCGGCCTGAGTGCCGACGAAAGGCGCTTCGAGCTGGGTCGCGACTATCCTGTCTACGATTACTGCGTCCAGTACCGTGAATCTGAGCTCGACTTTTTTCAGCGCCTGCTCGAGAGCGAAGGGATCTTCTACTATTTCGAACATCGGGACGATCGACATATCCTGGTGCTGAGCGATGCCTCCACAGCCAGCCCCTACCTCGGCGGTGATCCGTTGCTGACCTATCACGCCTCGACTCAGGGGCGGGTCGGCGAGCCGCATGTCTTTACGTTCGGCTACCGCGCAACCCTGAGCACCGGACGGGTCGTGCTGCGCAGCTACGATTTTCGCAAGCCGACCCTCAGGCTCGAAGGCCAGGCCCAGATCCTGGATCAAGGACAGCACGAGGGCCAGAGTCAAGGCCAGAGTCAAGGCCAGAGTCAAGGCCTGGGTCAGACCCCTGATCAGGGTCTGGGCCAGGCTATCGAGCGCTACGACCATCCGGGCACCTTTCAAGACCCCGGCCACGGGCGGCAGCAGGCCCGGAACCGGTTGCTGTCCCTCAACAGCCGGTGCCATGAGGGCACCGGGGCCAGCGATATCAGCCGCCTGACCCCAGGCTACGCCTGCGTGCTGGACGGCCACCCGCGCGAGGCGCTCAATCGTGAATACCTGATCACCCGCGTGGAGCATGACTGCGCCCAGCCGCAGGTGCTGGAGGAGAGTGCAGGTATCGGGGGCACAGGCTACAGCAACCGCTTCAGTAGCGTGCCCTTAGGCGACGACTACCTGCCGCCCCGGACGACCCCGCGTCCGACGGTGAGTGGCAGCCAGACCGCCCTCGTCACCGGCCCTGCGGGCGAGGAACTTTACACCGACGAATTTGGCCGCGTCAAAGTGCAGTTTCATTGGGATCGCGAGGGCCAGGCAGACCCGCAAAGTTCCTGCTGGTTGAGGGTCAGCCAGCCGGCGGCAGGCGCGGCGTTTGGTGGCTGCTTCCTGCCCCGCATTGGCGAAGAGGTGGTGGTGGACTTTCTGGAGGGCGACCCCGACCGGCCGATCGTGACCGGTCGTTTGTACAACGGCCGCAACCGTCCTCCCTATGCGCTGCCGGAGCATAAGACCCGCAGCACTCTCAAAAGCAACAGCACCCCCGATGGCGGCGGCTATAACGAGCTGCGTTTCGAGGACAGAGCAGGCGAAGAGCAGCTCTTTATCCACGCCGAAAAGGATCAGGACCTCCGCATAGGCCACGACAGCCGCCAGCATATCGGCAACGACCAGCACCGCACTGTCGCAGGCCAAGATTACCGCCAGATTCAGGGCGACCAGCACCGCACCGTTAATGGCTCCCGCCGTAGCCAGATTGACCAGGACGATCATCTGAGCATCGGCGGTTGTCGCCACACCGACATCGCGACCAGGGAGCTGCGCGAAGCGGGAATGGAGATCAGCCTCGCCTCGGGGCAGCAGATCATCCTGGAGGCCGGCGCCGAGCTGACCCTCAAGGCTGGCGGCAGTCTGGTCAAACTCGACCCCTCCGGCGTCACGATTATAGGCCCGGTGATCAGGCTCAATGCCGGCGGTGTTCCCGGCACTGGCCGCGGCCAGCAGGCGGAAAAACCGAGCCTGCCCGCAGCCGCAGATCGCGGCTGGAGTGGTCTGCCGTCGGTGGCTAAGGCGCCGGAGGGGGTGCCGGAGTCCAGGCCGATGGCGGTGCTTCGGCATCGTCTGGCTCGCGCGGCAACAACGCGCAGCCCTCTGATTGAGCTGTGCCAGGAACAACCCGATGGCAGCTGCCCGCTGGCCGATTGTCCCTGCGGCAAGAGTACCTGAGCGATGACCCTGCCCCTGACCTCGCCCCTAACCCTGACCGAACAGCGCTCCCTGCAGTGGGAGCAGTCAGCGCAGGAGCGTGCCTACCTGATTCTTGACGCCGACCAGGGCTATCTGCAAGCGCTATACGCCCGGCAGCCGGACGTACGGGCACAGCAGCTTCTGAAAGGCACCCAGTATGAAGCTATTGCCGATATCGGCCCCTGGATCCTGGACGTTACCGACAGTGTTGCGCTTATTGAACAGCTCGAGGCGGAGCGGGTTCAGGGGATCGTGCGCCGCCAGATCCTTATCACCGCCTCATTGTCTAAAGAGCAGTTGATTGCTTTCTGCCAGAATCGACTCTTTATCGGGTTTGGTCAGCAGCGGCTGGGTTTTTTCCGTTATTACGACCCCCGGGTGATTCACGAGCTGTTGCGGGTTCAGGCGGCACAGCAAACAACCTCTTGGTGCGCGGCCTTGACGCGTATCCTCTGGTTTCACGAGCCACCCTGGTCGCATGATACCGGTGATGGCCGCTGGATGTGTCTGCATAACCCGCTGCAGGTGCCTGATCGCCAATGGGAGACTTACCGTCTGACCCCTGCCGAAGAAGAGGCGCTGGGCAAGCAGCAGTCCGAGCAGTTCCTGGCGCAACAACTCGAAAGTCGCGAGCTTGGCTCGACGCAGGCCCGCCTGGCGTGGTGGCAGTTCTATCAGCCCTGCCTGTTAGCGGCTGAGCAGCGGGGCATCACCAGCGATGCCGGACTGGGGCATTATCTCCGGCTCTGCGAAGCCTGCCAGGGCGATGCGATCGCCACCTATCATGCCCAGACCGGCCTCGGCTTGCCGCCCCGGGAGGCGCAAAAACTAACTGTACTCTCCGCATGGTATGTGCGCCTGGATCAAGCATGTGATGCAGCGCTCGGCAGCGACCCAGAATCCCCGTCTCAAAGGGGCTGTTGAATGACCAGCACCTCGACGTATATTCGCAGCCTCTCTAACGGCCCGGCCTGTGAAAAAGATCAGCTGATCGTTGAACTGGTGGGCACCGCGCACCCGAATGGGCAGCGCGTGGTGATCTACGATCAGAGTAACGACCAGCAGCAGGAGTTTCTGGAGCAGCAACGCACCGAAGAGCGAGTCGCAAATAACCGGCTGCTACTCTGGCCCTGGGAAAACCTGCCACCCCGCAACCTGTGGTTGGAGATCGACGCGGAACAGGGCGTGCCTATTCGGGTTCCGCTGCTCGATAATGCCCAGCAGACTCCACGCCAGCCCTTCTGGCAGGATAACGTGCTACTGCCGGTGATACCGCTGAGCGCCTTGCCGGTCACCAACCCCTATTCAGTCGACAATGCAGACGACAATGGCCTGGTGATCACCCGGCCCGGATTCCTTTACCTGTTCTGGGAGGGACGCATGTGGCGGGAGATCGCCATTAGCCTCGAAGGCGATAGTCCGCGTTATCGCGATGTCCGGCTGGGCGATTACCGCCAGATAAACTCGCTCACCGGGGCGCTGTCAGCCGACCCGCGGCCCGCCGTGGGTACCGCGCTGGAAGAGGTTTGGATCCCCGCCCGCTTGCAGGGACGCTGGTTGAACAACCAGATCCGCGTCGCCTTTTCTGATATCCAGTGGCACGGCCATTATATCAACTGGTTGGAACAGGGCGAGGAGAGCACCCTGGGGCTGCGTACCCAGCCGATCAAGGAGTTCAGCCGCCTGGGAGCGGTTTACGGCGGACCCTTAGAGCAGCTTATCTATTTGGACAGGATCAAACCCCACAGGGGAAGAGAGCCGCTGACCGAACTGCAGCTGACCGACCCGGTCGCCCTGCTGCGGGATCTCGATGGCGAGTGGCTGAACACGCTGCAAAGCCTGGCAGAACAGGAGCGCCGCGAGCTGGATCGGGATGCCCGATCCGCCTTCGAGGTACTGCACAACAGCGCGATCCAGAACCGCCTGGGGCAAGAGATCGTCGTCCGCCAGCAGGCCCTGGACGAAAGCTTGGACGAAAGCCTGGACGAAACCCTGGGCAGCACCGAACCCGATCCACTCTGGGCCTCGACCGCCCCCGGAGACGATGTCCTGGAGGGCTGCCGGTCGCGCAACATCTGGGGACTGGTGGTCGCCGACCCGCACTTCAGGGTGCGCCATGCGGCCAAGCAGACGCTGGCCGCCCAGCAATACCTGAAGACGCTAATGGAGCACTGCGGCAGTGCCGCCCATGCCAAGAGTGCGCAGCTGGTCAAGCAACTGATCCTGCCCGGCCAGCGGGGCAACAAAGACAACCCATACCATAACCTTGCCGAGCATCTCGATACCGGCATCGTCGGCATCCTGGCCGGAGCCCTGCGTACGGGCGAACGCCGGCGCGTGCATGGCTGGATCGAAACGCTGCGCGGCACGGCGCTCAAGGTTGCGCAAGACCGGACTCAGCAAGAGGCCCTGCGTGACTACGCCGCCCGCGATGATTGCGAGCGACTGTGCTGTTATATGCTGGTCGGCGAGCTGGCGCAGGCGCTGGTGGTCAACAGCGGCAGCTTGGATTATCTGCTGAGCGAATCGGATCGCCGGCAGCGCTGGGCACCGGGGCTAAACGAGCTGGAGCGGTTGCTGCGTGAAGGCAGCGATCACCCACTGCATGCGCAGCTATTCTATACCCCGGCGGCGGGTCTGCCCGCAAGCCAGCATAATGGCCATTTTCGCCAGGACTGGTTGCAGACTCTGACCGACAGCGACCAGACCCCCTCTGTCGAACAGGCGGAGTCGCTTGAAACCGCCGCATTGCTATCGCTCGCCGACAAGGGAGCGTTCGACTATCCGGACTTCGCTACCCTGCGCCGCGGTGCCGGGCTGTTCGACGGTGCGCTGGGTGCTCTTAGTGGCGTACTGCCATTGCTGCGCAACCAGCTGCCAGCAGAGATGCTGGAGCTGCGTACCAACAGGCTCTACGGCCCGCTGGTCGAGCTGTTCCGGCGCGCGATGCCGGGGGCGCTGGGCGAGGTCACCCTGATCGCCCGCAACAGCCTCGCGGCGACCAAAGGCTACCTGATCGGGGTCGATGGCGCCGGACTGACCCACGGGCTCACCGACGCCGAACGCACTTACGCCCACAGGGGCCGCAGTAAGTTTTACGGCGACATAGAGCTGGATGGCAAGCTCGTCGGCGGCACCAACGAGGGCCGGTTGCGCCGTGCCGGCGTCGCGACGGATGCCCGCCTGGCGGCACCGGGCAAGGGCATCAGGCTGTTCTTCCTGCCAGCGACCAGCGACGGTTTCAAAGACCTGCAGCGAGTCAACCAGCTGCGGCGGGGTTTTCAGGCCCAAAAAATCATCGCCGCGTTGCATCTGCCGATCATCATCACGGTCATCGAGCTGGTTAATCTGAATATGGAGATAGAGGCTTATAACAATGAGCGATGGGTGCGGGGGATCTTTGGATATGCAAGTGCGGTTAGCGACCTATCAATTGCCCTGACCAAGACCGGCGCCTTCTATAGCGGTGAGGCATCGGTATGGACGCAAGCGGTCAATAAGGAGCTTATCCATATCAATCCGGTAGCCGCAACCCGCTGGTTGGGTGAACGGGTTAGTGAGACTCTGACCCGATCGGTCAGCCGCGTCGCCTTCGCAGGCTTCGCGGCGGGTGTACTGACCGTGGGGCTCAGCGTTACCGATATGATCTACGCCATCAATAATAAGGATCTGGACAGCGCGGCCGCCAATGCGGTGATCGCCGCCGGAACCCTGACCGCGACACTGATGGGCACCTTGATGGCGCCGACAGCGACTCTGTTGGGGCTGGGGCCGATGGGCTGGATCGCGCTGGGAATCGGGGTTGCCATAGCCGGCGGCATCGCGCTGTCCTATACCCAGGACTCGCCACTGCAGCAGTGGTTGCTCCGCGGCCCCTTTGGCAACCAGCCTGATGGTGCGGACGAATCCCTATACCCGTTACAGCAAGATCCGCTGCTGGCATATCGACAGCTGCTGGGGCTGCTGATCAGCGTCCAGACCGACGTGCGTCATCGACTCGATGGCCTGATATTTACTCCCGGAATGGCACCCACGGCCGGGCTGTTGCCGCTACCGCTGGATACCAGCGCCGAGGTACTCGGTCGGCTGCAGGCCTGCGATACCCTGGTCAGGGTACGCTCCAACCTGCCCCAGCTAAGCAGTGACCCTGCCGACTATAATGTGCATATCGGCAAGCAGACCCGGGTGGAGTGGCATAACCATATGGGGTCTCAGAGCTACTACAAGGATGATTTCGCAGCTGTTCAGGCGATGGTGACCATCAAGCGCCCTGAAGGCGAAGACCACTATCTGCGGGGGCACCGCGACATCGACCTGAAGCAGCTCACCGCCCGGGAGACGAAGTACAGTCACGAAGTCAGCGAATGGCGGGTACGCGCCCAGCTGCAGGCGGCGGGTGCCCGGTTCCCCACGCTCCAGCTATTACTTGGCAGCGATGCCCCCCCCGCATGCCGCGCCGGACTTTACCAGCCGCCGCGCCCAGCCGTACTGGGCGGATGAGATCAACCACCCGCTAGTGCCTGCAATCGAACCGACGAGTTAAGGGATAAACCACCGATGGACGC
>JBLHND010000132.1:0-10161 GCA_047622605.1 Motiliproteus sp.
GGGGCTACGGTTTCATTGGTGACGATCATTACCTGGCTGCTGCGAATCGTCGAGATCCAGCAGTCGGGCCGATCCAGTAAGCCGGCGCCGATAAAGATGGGGTAGCTGCGCTCGCCGAGGGCAATGTCTAGTCGAAGGGGTATCATGTCGGTCTTCCCGTAAAGGCTTATCGGATTATATCGAGCTGTTCGAGTTGGTGGATAATATCCCTGGCCACTGATTTAGGCCGTCGACTATCGGTATGGATCAGCACATCACAACAGCCCTGATAGAGAGGGTCGCGGTTGTGCATTAGCTCAGCCAGCACTTTAGAGGGGTTTTCAGTTTGAAGCAAAGGCCGGTTACGATCCTTGGAGGTGCGCTCGATCTGCTGCTGTAGGGAGGCATGCAGATAGACCACCGTTCCCCGAGCCTGGAGGTGGCGTCGGTTGCTCTCGTCGAGGACCGCGCCGCCCCCTGTGGCCAGCACGATGCCGAGATTCTGAGTCAGTTCGTCGATGACGGCGACTTCACGCTTACGAAAACCGGCCTCACCTTCGACATCGAAGATCCAGGGGATGTTCGCCCCGGCGCGCTCTTCGATGACCTTATCGGAATCGACAAATTCGAGTTGTAATTCTTGAGCAAGAAGGCGGCCTATGGTGCTTTTTCCAGCGCCCATAGGTCCGATAAGAAACAGATTCAAACAGTGGTCCCTCAGCTTGGCCTTAGCGTGCGCTAAGGCTTTCTTCGATTATTTTTGGCGAAATAAAGACCAGAAGTTCGGTCTTGTTATTACTTTCAGTGGTGCGGGTAAATAGCCTGCCAAGATAAGGTATATCGCCCAAAAACGGAACCTTGGTGACACTCTCCGAGGCCTCTTTCAGGAAGACGCCGCCTAATACGATGGTTTCGCCGTTGTTTACCAGCACCTGAGTTTGAATCTCGTTGGTATCGATACCCACTTCACCATTGACCAGCTGGTCCCCTAAAGAGTCCTGGCTGATCTTCAGGTCCAGGATCAGACGGTTGTCCGGGGTGATCTGCGGGGTCACATCGAGCGACAGGACTACCTCTTTAAATTCGACGCTGACCTCGCCATCCTGAACGGTCTGAAAGGCGAACTCTTTACCCGATTGGATGCGTGCCGTCTTGCCGTTGGCGGTAATGACCTTGGGCTGCGAGATGATCTCGATACTGCCATCGCTCTGCAGGGCCGACAGTTCCATCTGCAGCAGGGTGCTGTTTGAGCCTATGCCGATGGCGAAACTCGACGCGCCGGAACCGGTGGCCCCCAGATCGACGTTGAGTCCGGTGGGGGTGATGAGTCCTGAGGCGCCCGCTTGTGCCGTATCTTGCGCAGCACTCGAGCCCATAATGATTCGGTTGCGGCTGCCGGTACGCTGATAGCCGAAGCCCCATTTAACCCCCAGTTCATTGCTGATATCGGTGCGGACCGTGACTAGGCGGGCTTCTATCATCACCTGTCTAACGGGGATGTCTAGTGTTTTCAGTGCCTTGCGTATTTTTGCGATACTGGTGTCGATGTCCCTCAGGATTAGCGTATTGGTACGGGGGTCGGCCTGTACCTTGCCCCGGGATGACATCAGGCCCTGCTCGGTGCCCAGCAGTTCCACGATCTCGGTCGCCTTGGCGTAATTGATTTGAATGAATTCGGTCTGAGGCTCTTTGAGCTCTCTGACCTGCTTATTGGTTTCGATCTCGAAGCGCTCGCGTTCGGCGATCTCGTTAGCCGGTGCGACCATCATCACATTGCCGCTGACGCGCTTATCCAGGTTCTTGGTTTTGAGCACGAGTTCCAGCGCCTGATCCCAGGGAACGTTTTTAAGGCGCAGGGTGATGTTGCCACTGACGGTATCGCTGACCACCAGGTTCATGTCGGTCACATCGGCAATGATCTGCAGCACCGAGCGGATGTCGATATCCTGGAAATTAAGACTAAGTTTCTCACCGGTGTAGGGAAAGCGATCGCGCAGGCGATCTTCGGCGTCGGTACCGGTCATAGGTTTGAAATCGACAATCAGCTGGTTTTCAGATTGGTAAGCCAGATAATCATAGGGCTGGGCGGAGGGTTTGATCAGGATGCTGCTGTTGTTGCCGTCCCCCATCGCATCGACAAAGATAACGGGAGTCGAGAAGTCCTGAACATCGATACGCTCCTCGAGGGCTGCCGGTAACTGAGCGCCAATGAGGTTGACAATAATGTTGCTGCCCTCTTCGATAATATCGACACCGGCCTTGTTATCGCTCAGATTAATCAAGACTCGGCCGAGATTTCCCTCGACCCGGCGGAAATCTATAGAAGATACCTGGGTACGCACAGGGGCAAAGGGTTCCGTTATTCGGGTGGTCTGCTCGAGTGCCGAGGTGCTGGCCACGGTCGCGGTGGCCCCCGCTCCGAACACCACAAACAAGCGGTTACCTTCAATATAAGAATCATATTCGGTCGATTCGTACAGATTGGCGATCAGGCGTACCCGGTCTTTGACCTCAGCCAGGTGGAGGGTGTCAACCATCCCGCTTTTGATGTCGATACTCTTAGTGTTCAGGCCATTGCTGACACCCAGTAGGTCTAGTACCACGCGAGCGGGTTGTTCTATCCGGTAGGTGCGGGGGACGGGTGGCGCCGCACTAAAATCGATACGCACTTCGAGTTTATTGCCAGGGAGCGCCACAAAGGTCGTGCCGATAATTTCAATCTCAGCCAGGGCGGTCTGAGTCAGCAGTAAACAGCCTAACGTAACCAGCCACCTGCGGCTATTGATAGCCAGTCGCCGTGGAACTATCAGCCATGTCGTTGAAGAGAGCGTCTTCGCCATATCCATCTACCTTCCTACTGTTCAACTAATACAAGATTACGCGGTCGCTTCATCCAGCCGTCCAGGCCATTTTGTACGATCTCTATCACATCAACCTGGGTCTCGTTCACGGTGATGATCTCTCCATAGTTCTTGCCGATATAGTTCCCGCGTTCGAGACGGTGAATATTACCCTCGGCATCACGGATCAGTGCGCTTAGTTCGCCCTGTTCAAGCATGTGAATGGTGCCTACCATGCGCAGATTTTCGAGTTTAAAGGCTTCGAGAGGTTCTTTTGGACGTTCGATATCTGGTTTCAAGTCGTTCTTTGGTCCCAGGGACCCCTCATCGGTGCTTAGCTCAATTCGGACCAGTTGCTCGAAAGGACCGCGCAAACTGGTTGCTCGATACAGGAAGCTCTCGTAGGCTTTGAATTCGGGCAGCGGATCTATATGGCCGCTCGGACGGGCCTGAGTTTGTTCCACGAACTGTTGCAGATCGGAGGTGTCGTCGATCTGGCTACAGCCTTGCAGCGTCACTAGGAGGGCCGCCAGCAGCGCCATCAGCAGCGGTACAGGGAACGGGGCGGCTATCCCCGAGGGCTTGGCCAGACGATCAGTTTTCATCGTCATAACGATAGGTCCTGGCCGATAAAGACATACTGAGATCGCCATTATCGGAGATCGGTTTTATTTCAAAATCATGCACCGTGACGATTCGGGGTAGCGCGGCCATACCGCTGACAAATTCACCGAGTTGGTGGTAACTGCCTTTAACCTCGATGTTAATCGGTAGTTCGATGTAAAAGGTGACTTTCTTTTCGGGTGCCAGTGAAATCAGATCAAAACTCAGGCCGCTATTTTGGCCGATATCGGTGATATCTTCCAGCAACCCTGGGACTTCGGTGTCTGTAGGGAGTTGCTTGAGGAGTTCGGAGAAGGAGTCTTCGACATCCTTCATCTGCCGTTTCAGGGCTTCTAAATTTGCGACCTGATAAGCCTTGGCTTGATATTGCTGCTTTAATTCCGGCTCTTTAGCGATCTCCCGATCGAGATGAGCTTGCAGGTCTTTGATATAGAAATGATAACCCACTGCAGAGATGACAATGATGACGATTAGATAAAAAATGGACTTAATACCCAGCGGCCAGTTGCCGGCGGCATTGAAATCTAGATCGTTGATGTCAAAGCCACGAAAGGCATTTTTAAAACTATCGGCAAGTGCCATCAGGAGCCTTCGTCTTCTGGGTTGGGTCTGCTGAGCTCGACGCGCATATCAAAATTCTTGTAGGTCTGGCCGCCTTTACCGACAGAACTCAGATTAGGCTCTTTAAACCAGGAGGAGCGATTGATATTACGCATCAATGTTGAAACGTCACCGTTACTCTGAGCGCGACCCTTGATATGCAGTGTTTCGTCTTGTCGGGTCAGGCTCGAGTAGAAGAGTTCCTCGGGCAGTACGCGAACCAACTCGTCAAACACTCGGACGATAACGGGCCGATTGCCTTGCAGCTCTTGAATAGCCCTTAGTCGCTCCAGGAGACGCTCGCGCTTGGCATGAAGATCTTTAATCTCTGCGATCTTGGAGTCGAGGCTGGAGGTCTCCTGGCGTAGATAGTCGTTGCGCTGCTGTTGCTTTAGGGTGTTGCTGTCGATGTAGCTGCCGGCGCCCCAGACGAGAACACCCGCAAGCAGGGCGGCGACAAAGGACGAGACCATAAAGCGCTGTTGACGATCACGGCGGCGATCTTCTCGCCAGGGTCTGAGGTTGATCAGGGTGCTGGCCATAATTACTCCGCAAAACTCCGTAATGCCAAGCCGCATGCCAGGACCAATGAGGGGGCCTGGGGGTCGAATTTATGGCGGTTAATGCGCGAATCGATGGTCATGGCGCCGAAAGGATTAGCCACTTCGGTCTTGATGCCCAGCTCTGTGGCTACGATAGTATCGATTCCGGGCAGCGCGGCGACGCCCCCCATCAGCAGTAGGGTTTCAATCTCACCGTGATTGCCAGAAGAGTAGTAAAACTGAATGGATCTGGAGATCTGCTGTGCGGTGGTCAGCTTGAAGGGGTTGATGTGCTCCTGAATCAGGTCGTCGGATAACTCGTTGGCTTTCTTGGCGCGCTCGATCTCATCCGCAGACAGGTCCGATGCCAGGGTCAGGCTGTGAGTCAGGTCGCTGCCGCCGAAGGCCTGCTCGCGGCTATAAATGACGTTCCCCTCGACGAGTACATAGAGGGTCATGCTGTTGGCGCCTATATCAACCAGGCCCAGGGTCTTGTCAAGCAGGTCGTGAATTTCTGCCAGTACCGGAAATAGCCGCTCGATGGCATAGGTATCGACATCGATGACCTCGCAGATCATTCCGGCGCCATTGACCGCGTCTTCGCGTGATTGGATGCTGTCCTGGCGGCAGGCCACCAGTACGATCTCATTAAGGTCAGGGCTGGATGCCGACTCGCCCTGGATCTGGAAGTCGATAGCGACCTCGTCCAGCGGATAGGGGATAAATTGATCCGCTTCAACCTTGATCTGATCCTCGAGTTCATCTTCTGAAAAGGTTTTGCTAAATTCAAGTTGTTTGACGATCACCGCAGAGGTAGGTACCGAGGTTACGGCCCGTTTGAGACGGGTGCTAGCAAGCCGCAAGCCCAGTTCCAGGGCTTCGGCAACGACAGGCACATCCTGTACATTGTTGTCGATAACGGCGCCTTCCGGGAGGTGGACGACCGAGTAACACTCAACGTGGATGTTACCGGCGTGCTTGGACAGCCCCAGTAGCTTAATGTAGGAGGTGCCGATATCGACGCCGAGTAAGGACTTTGAACCGGACCTAAAAAGGCTAATCACCAATTAATCCTTAAATTCATTGAACAAAACATACTTTATTGAGGCGGAGCCAGGTTATCAGCGTCAAAACAGCGATTCGCTTTCGTGGCTATTGCTGGCATTATTAACTATCGCCTTCAAACGTATTAGCTTTAGGTTAACATGATCAAAATCAAAACTCTTCTCAGCTTCTTCATAAAAACAGGGATTATCTGTGCCGTTTTCGGTCTTTTAATCCTCGCCGGAGGCTATTTTTATCTGAAGCCACAGCTCCCCGATGTCGATCAATTGCGCGACATCGAACTGCAGACGCCCCTGCGTATCTATTCTGCCGATCGAAAGCTGATCGCCGAATTTGGTGAGATGCGTCGCACCCCTGTCAGCTTCGATGAGATCCCTGAGCAGTTTGTGCAGGCAATCTTAGCGGCAGAGGATGGTCGTTTCTATAGTCACGGTGGTATCGACTATATCGGCTTAGGACGGGCCGTCTTTCAGTTGTTGAGTACGGGCCGGATCCAAACCGGCGGCAGTACCATCACCATGCAGGTGGCGCGCAACTACCTGCTGACCCTCGAACGAACCTTTGTGCGTAAGTTCAAGGAGATCATTATAGCGTTGCAGATGGAGCAGCAACTCACTAAGAATGAGATCCTGGAGTTATACGTCAATAAAATTTATCTGGGAAATAGAGCCTACGGTATTCAGGCGGCGGCCCATGTTTACTACGGGCGAGATATCGATGAACTCAGCCTAGCAGAATTAGCCATGATTGCCGGCCTGCCGAAAGCACCTTCGACGTATAACCCTCTGGCTAATCCTCCTCGGGCACTCGAGCGGCGTGACTGGATACTCTCGCGCATGCAGTCGCTGGGCTATATCGATGCCGCACAGTTCTCCAATGCCATAGCGTCGCCGATAACGGCCGTCTATCACGGTACCGATATCCAGCTCTTCGCCCCCTATGTCGCAGAAATGGTGCGTAGCGACCTGCTGGCGCGTTACGGCGAGCGTATCTATGCCGAAGGCTATAGCGCCTATACCACCCTCGACAGCGGCGACCAGCAGGCCGCAAACCACGCGGTTGAGCAGGGTCTGATGGCTTACGAGCTGCGCCATGGCTATCGTGGTGCGGAGCAGCAGTTTGGGGCAGAGCTGCAGCGCAGTGAATGGCTGGAGCTGCTTGGCGAGGTGCCGACCTATGCCTCACTGGAGCCTGCGGTGGTCGTCGAGGTTTCCGAGCAGAGCGCGCGGCTGTTGCTTAGGGGTGCTGAGGTCGTGGATCTACCCTGGGAGGGTATCAGCTGGGCGCGGCCCTATCTCTCAGTTTACAGCCGAGGCCCCAAGCCTAAGGTGGCGGCAGATGTCCTCGCCGTGGGTGATCTGGTACGGTTGGTCGATACTGAGTCTGGCTGGGCATTGCGACAGCTGCCACAGGTACAGAGTGCGTTGGTGGCCCTGTCTCCTAAGGACGGTGCGGTACGAGCGCTGGTGGGGGGGTTTAATTTTCAGCTCAGTAAATTTAATCGGGTCACTCAGGGCGTGCGTCAACCGGGGTCTAATTTTAAACCTTTCGTGTATACCGCCGCGTTAGCCCGTGGTTTTACCCCCGCATCGCTTATTAATGACGCGCCGGTGGTGTTTGAAGACGACAATCTTGAAAGCAGCTGGCGTCCGGAAAATTACAGTAAGGATTTTTTTGGGCCGACCCGTTTGCGTGAAGCGCTGTATCGCTCCCGTAATCTGGTGTCGATCCGGATACTGCGCAGGGTGGGGATCAGGGCTGCGCTGGACTATGTCAGCCGGTTTGGCTTCGATCGGTCCCGTCTGCCGAATAACCTGTCGTTGGCGTTAGGCAGTGCCGATGTCACTCCGATGGAACTTGTTACCGGTTATGCCGTCCTGGCTAACGGTGGTTTTAAGGTAGAACCCTATTGGTTGGACAGGGTTGAGGATCGCGACGGAGAACTGGTACTTCAGGCTGTTCCAAACACCCGCTGTGAGGGTTGCCGTTATCAGCCGCCGCTTGAGTCTGACACCTTAGCAGGCACCCTGGCATCCTTAGAGTTTGAGGCGCCTGGTTCCCCGCATACCGAAGTCACCTCGCGGCCTCTGGCCGTCAGGGTCGTTGATAAGCAGACCGCCTATCTGATCACCAATATTCTCCAGGATGTGATCAAACGCGGTTCCGGGCGCAGGGCTCGGGTCTTGGACCGTGATGATCTGGCGGGGAAGACCGGGACCACCAACGATCTGAAAGATGCGTGGTTTTCTGGTTTTAATCCAGGGTTGGTCGCATCGGTATGGGTGGGTTTTGATCAGCCACAGACGCTGGGGCGCAATGAGTATGGCAGCCGGGCTGCGCTGCCTATCTGGATCGATTTTATGGGTGCCGCGCTTAAGGGCGTGCCTGAGGCCGCACTTATTCCGCCTGAAGGGATCGTCAGTGTGCGCATCGATCCGGTGACGGGGCTCCTGGCTTATCCAGGCCAAGAAAATGCGATTTTTGAGGTGTTCCGTGAGCAGGATGTCCCCAGGGATGCCGCCGTTAAAGAGGTCTCGACGACCACCAGGGTGACCGCCGAAGAACTGTTCTAGGGCGTTAAGGCGTCAGGCTGAAGCCTAACCTACAAAAGAAATAATGCCCTGTGGGTTGGCTTTTTGTGGGAAGGCAGCGTCCGTTCCCGACGGACATGCTGCACTTCCCACTTCCCTGTGGGTCGTCCGACAAGGCTAGCATGGAGCTGCCATCGTCGGACTAAAGTCCGACCCACAAAAACATCGTCAGAGCTCGATGTTGTAGGTTATTTCCAGGGGCGCGTGCTCGCTAAAGCGGGCCTCTTTATAGATCGCAGCCGCCTGGACCGTCTTACGTAGCTCACTGGTGGTGACCTGGTAATCGATCCGGGCCCCTTCGTTCAGACTCCAGGCACGGTTGTAGGGTGGCCACCAGGTAAACTGGTGATCGACATGGTTGATCTCACGAAAGGCATCGATAAACCCCAGTTCGTTAAAGACCACATCCAGCCACTGCCGTTCCTCGGCTAAAAACCCCGAGTTCTTCTGATTAACGTACCAGTTGCTCAGGTCGATGGTCTTGTGAGCGATGCTCCAGGTGCCACAGAAAATAAACTGCCGCCGTTTACGCAGTGTTTTACGTAGATGGTTGAGGAAATGCTCCATGAAATGCAATTTTTGCGATTGGGCAGCGTCGTCTTTAAGCCCGGAAGGCAGCGCCATAGAGACGATGCTGACCTTGTCGTAGTCCGCCTGAATAAAGCGACCGTGGGCGTCGCATAGCTCAAAGCCCATACCCGTCATGATCGCCTTAGGCGGTTTTTTGCAATACAGGGCTACGCCGCTGTGATTGTCTTCGAAGGCGTCGAAGAAATAGGGGTAGTACCCTGGCGGATGGTAGAGGGCGTCATCAAGCTGGTACTCCTTGGCCTGGATGTCCTGTAGACAGTAAACATCAGCATCCAGCTTTAGCATCCAGTCGAACAGACCTTTCTCTGCCGCCTGCTTGATACCTTGGACATTCAGGGTGATGACACGCATGGAGCTACCTTATTGTTTTTGATGACAGACGATTGAATGCAATTGTAAGTCTAATAGCATTGAAACTGAACTGTTAGCTATCGTGGAGGCGAAACTTAGTCAACGGTAGACTAACGATCGGCTCCGGTCTAGAGCCTCAGGCTACATCAGAGTATCATGCGGCTCTTAAATACAACCCCGATCGTTAGCGAGAGATGAAAATGCAGGACTATCAGCGTGAGTTTATTGAGTTTGCCATCGAACGTGGCGTGTTGCGCTTTGGTGAATTTACGCTCAAATCGGGTCGGGTCAGTCCCTACTTTTTTAATGCCGGGCTGTTTAATAGCGGTCAGGCATTGGCTAAGTTGGGCCGCTATTATGCGGCCGCTATTGAAACCGCTGCGATCCCCTACGATCTGATACTGGGGCCTGCGTATAAGGGTATCCCTCTGGCTGCTACGACCTGCGTGGCGCTGGCTAATGACTACGGTCGCGATGTGCCCTATGTGTTTAATCGCAAAGAGGCCAAGGCTCATGGTGAGGGCGGTAATCTGGTTGGCGCACCTCTCGAAGGCAGGGTCTTGATTATTGACGATGTGATCACCGCCGGCACCGCTATTCGTGAGGTGATGGCGTTGATCGAAACGGCTGGCGCCATGCCTGCCGCCACCCTAATTGCGCTGGATCGACAAGAGAAGGGTAAGGGCGAACTGTCAGCGATTCAGGAAGTTGAGCGCGATTTCGGCATGCCGGTGATCAGTATCATCACCCTGACTGATCTGATCGAGTACCTAGAGGAGCAGCCCGAGCGTTCGGCTGAGGTCGAGTCTATCCGTGCTTACCGCAAGGCCTACGGCATTTAGGAGCCAGTCTACAATCCCCTCTATCCCAGCCTAGGGTCCTTCCTGTCGTAGGCTGGGATGTAATTCCAGCAATATCCCAGCAGTTTGAATAATGTGGTTGAATAATGAACAGCTAAAGGCATCAGCAATAGGCAGC
>JBLHND010000133.1:0-10110 GCA_047622605.1 Motiliproteus sp.
AATCAGAACTGATCCGCGCGCCTAGGCTCTGCTGCATAATGTCCGAATAATCATCATAAGCAGCGGGAGAACGGTCAAACTGGTTTGTGGCAGCGGTACGGAGCAGCGTTATCTCAGCTTTCGTAGCATCGGTCATATTCAGATGAAGGTTTATCGAGGCACTGTTGCTTTTATAACCATCTTTATCGGCATTACCCGACGGCTGCGCATCGATACCATCGGTCTTAGAATGGCTCATATTAATCGCCAGACTGCCCTGCTCGGAACCCAGACCAACCCCTGCACTCAGCTCCTGAGTTCCATGATTACCGGCACCCACTTTGGCCGAGGCAGTTACCCCCTCGTTGGGTTTCCTGGTAAAGATCTGGATGACACCGCCAATCGCTTCGGAACCGTAGAGACTCGAACGGGGTCCTCGAACCACTTCGATCCGTTCGACCTGATGCAGTGAGATATTCTCAAACGGGGCAGAGCCCAGAGTCGCCGAGCCGATCTTGATGCCATCGATCAGTACCAGCGTATGGCTAGAGTTGGTACCTCGAAGATAGAGGTTACTGCTCTGGCCATAGCCCCCAGAAACCGAAAAATCCACCCCCGGCAACTGGCTCAGCAGCTCTGGCAGACTGGTCGCGGGTGACTGGTCGATATCTTCGCGGGTCAGCACGCTGACCGGTACCAGGGACTGGTCGATGGTCTGGGCCATGCGGGTGGCGGTAACCACCAGTTGGTCGCTTTGCGTGGCGGCGAATGCTGTCGCCGAAACAGCCAATGGAAGGAGTGCTAGGGCTGCCGTTGGCAGCCGTTTAAAATACAACATAGAGTTACCCTGTCTGCGTACCACCCGTACGCATGGTTAAAAGAAAGCTAACCATCGAGAGGCCACAGTTCCGGGCATCAGTGAGAACCACAGGGATTACAGGGGGGGATAGGGAGCAAGATTACAGGCACTTAAAACACACAGGCACCGAGAAGCCGACTCACTACGCGCCGCCCGCACGTTAATGGGTTCACAGTTGAGTGCACCAGGCCGGTCTCCGGACTCGTGAGTGGCATCTTGCCGAAGATAATGCCTTCCCATGCGCCGGTGGTTGCAGTAATGCTGCAGCACCGGTATACACAGTGGCTTCGTATCATCCTCTGAAGGGACAGCGCTGCTGGCCTTCGCTCACTTACCGTTGCGGGGGCAGTGTCGGAATAGAGACTCTGATGGCTGATTAGAGCGTCATCAGGCTCGCACCGACTTCCCGTTTCTCCCAGGGTCACTAAACCGCTGGGTCACCTGAAGCGTTCTCAATGGTTGCGCGACCATACGCAGTCGCGGCAGGGCTGTCAAACCGCTGTCGAGGATAGCCGCCTAGACCAGCAGCAACGCGCCCAGCCCCAGGAAGGTCACAAAACCCACCACATCGGTCACCGTCGTCAAGATCACCGATCCCGATAACGCAGGATCGATCTTCATCCGCTCCAGAATCATGGGGATAACGACGCCGGACAGCGCGGCGGCCAGGATGTTGACGATGATGGCGATCCCTATCACCCCCCCTAGTGCGGGGCTTGAAAACCACAGGGACGTCACCAGCGCGATGACCAGCGCCCAGACCACGCCATTCACGGCGGCGACCGACACTTCCTTATAGAGCAAGGATCTTAAATTCCCCTGAGAGATCTGCTTGAGTGCCAGACCGCGAATCATCAGGGTCAGCGTTTGACTCCCGGCAATACCTCCCATGGAGGCAACCACCGGCATCAGTACCGCTAAGGCCACGACCTGCTGCAGCGTCGCCTCGAACTGGCCAATCGTCCAGGAGGCCAGGAAGGCGGTCAGCAGGTTGATCCCCAACCAGGTGGCGCGGCGTCTTGAGCTGCGCAGCACGGGGGCAAACAGGTCCTCGTCCTCGCTCATCCCGGCCTGTGCCATCAGCCGGCCTTCGAACTTCTCACGCTGAATATCCATGGCGGCGCGCAGCGTGATACGGCCCAGCAGGCGGCCCTGCTCATCGATCACCGGCAATGCCACCCACCCAGAACGCATGACGGCTTCGGCAGCCGTCTCCAGAGGGGTATCGCCCTGCACAGACTCTGCCTCCTCATCGACCAGCTGACTCAGATGCTCGTGATCCGGGACGATATACAGACGACCGGTGCGCAGGGTGCCGCTGTAACGACCCGAACGGTCATAGAGAAACAGGCTGTCGGTGTATTCGGGTAATGAGCGCCGCAGCAGTCGATCGGCATCCTGTACTCGAGCGCTCGCAGGTAGCATCAGCAGCTCGTGATCGACATAGCGGCCGATCTGATCTTCGGTATACTGCGCCGAACGCTCGAAATAATGACGCTGCGTGGCGTCCATCCGCGACAACGCCTCTTCGACGACATTATCGGGCAACGAATCAGCCAGCTCGATAAGATCCTGGGCGTCCAGATCCGCCAATAACCGCGTACGCTGCTCATCATCGAAGGTGTGCAGCAGCCGGGTTCTCGCCTCCAGGCGCATGGCGACCAGTACGGCAGCCTGTTGCGCGGCAGGGATTTCGCCCCACAACCGCATCCGCTCATCCTGAGGCAAGGACTCCAGCAGCAGCGCCAGCTGCTCTTCATCGAATTGTTCGACCAGATCTTCAATAATCACCGGCGCCTGCTCAGCATCCGGCTCGCAGATCCGATCTATCACTTCATTTAACTCGTCGCTCACAGGGCGATCCTCAGCGGGATGATAAGAGTCTTAGCGTCTGTTGTGGGTTAGGCTTCCGCCTGATGATCGCTGCACATTGCCAGCATTGCCCGCATTGCCGGACTACCGTCCAACCCACAAAATGCCAACCCACAAAATGCCAACCCACAAGAAAGAGGGAAGTACCGCAAGTCCGTCGTTAGCGTTCCAGAGTATAGATAAGGTCACCACTATTACTATAGGTTCCTGTTTCCGATTCCAGGCTCCAGCTCTTATTGAGTCGATAGCGCATATACAGGGTATTGGTCGGCTCCAGCAAGCCCACGCCGTATTTAACATACAGTCGTGGAGACAGGTACTTTCCTATATACAGCGAGGTATTATCGCTGGCACCCGCAGAGTCGAATCCCAGCTCGTCTATCGAGAAGGTTTCTGCCAGATTTTCAGCAATCGCATTACCGCCCATCGTCGTTAAGGCCAATGCGGCCTTGAGGAGCATCGCCTGCTCCGAGACCGAGGTGCTGGCTGCACCCGGAGCCCGCCCCAGCAGCAAATATGAAAACAGGCTGCTCTCGGGCATGGCGGGCTCAGAAAACAGCGTCAACGTCGGCAGACTCAGCGTGCCGCTAACCCGGGCACCGACGGTGACCTCATCGACCTCGCGCGACACCCGCAGATCGAGCCCGGGGTTATCGACCGGCCCCCCACTAAACACCAGGCTGCCGCGCTCGATGTCCAGGTCCTGTCCATAGAGGCGGTATTCGCCGGCCGCGACTCTCAGGCTTCCGGTCGCCCGCGTTGCTCGGCGAGCATCGTCTTCGACTAAGACGCTGCCCCTGAGTAAGCCTTTAAACCCCAGCGCATCCACCTCGACCTTGTCACCCAGGGTAATACGCACCCGTGCATCCAGGGCCTGACCCTCGGCGGCAGCCGTTCCTGCGCCACTACCCTCGGAGTCGATGATCACCACATCCTTAGACAGGGGGGCGCTGAAAGCTATCTTTGGCGGCGTTATCTTGGTTTCGGGTATCTTGATTTCGCCACGGATCTTCAGGGTTTTCGGAGTGATCTCGACGCTGATATTCGGGGAGATCCAGGCCCTGACCTCGGCGGTGTCAACGGCTTTAAAGCGCTCCCCGCTCAGGGTCAGCTGTCCTGACCCGGTCAGGGGAGCAAACAGTCCCTGCAGCTGCAGAGTCCCCTCACCCGAACGCGCTGAGCCACTGAGCTGCAGTGCATCACTCTCGGGCTGGTCGCGCAGCAGCAGCTCGATGTTATTGAGTTGAATACCCAGAGCCGGGAGTTCGGCCTGGGCATCAGAAAGCTGCAGAGAGCCCTGCACTCGAGGCTGAGCCAGGGGGCCGGTCGCGATTAACGCAGATTCCAGCGTGCCTTCGATAGCCTGTAGCTGGGGCGCGAACAGCGAGATAAATTTCAGATCGCTAAGCGCCAGCTGCAGCTGGCCATCAAGCTCTGGCTGGCTGTACACATCCTTAACCCGGACCCGGGCGGCCACGGAACCGACCGGATCAAGCAACGACACCTCGATGACCGCACTCAACTGCTCGTCCTCACCGCTGAGTTCGAGGCTGATCTCACCCCCTTTGACCCTGAGATCTTCATTCTCGAGAAATAACTCGGTATCCACTAACTGGGCACTGGCCTGATAGCGAGGCCGAAGGCCAGGCTTTTGCTCGAAATCAGCCTTCGCCTGTAACTGGCCATTCACCTCGGTGCCGCCAGGCAACCAGGGATCAAACAGCCGGAGTCCGAGCTGCCGCGCCTGCACTGCGCCGGTAATGCCTTCAGCGGCAGACCAACGCGTGTTCAGGCACAGCTCGCCACTGCCGGCGGGCTGGCGCGCCAGGCAGAACGCGTCCACAGCCGCACGGGCGGCACTGGCCTGAACCTGAGCTGCCTGCTGCAGCTGCCAGGACCCTGCCAGATCCTGCTGCAGATCCAGCCGGGTCACAGAGCCACTCCAGAGTGGTTCCAACCAGCGGCCACTGAGCGCTAGGTTCAGCGTTGCAGGGCCCTGCTCAAGATCCAGGCTCAACTGATGCTGGGCCGGGGTGCCCTGCCCCTTAACGACCAGTTGCTGCCAGCGCTGTCCCTGCAGATCTATAGCCTGGGCTTGCAGCAGGATAGAGGAGTCTTTCTGGGCGCTGAGATCGATCTCTAAGGCGGCATCGACGCTGCCAATACTCAGCGTGTCGAGCTGTAACTGGCTACCCTGCAATTCTGCCTGCAACTGCAACTGCTCCTTAGGCCCACGCAGGACCCCCGTGCTGCTCAGGCTGCCCTGAGCGCCTGGCAGCAGTTTATCCAGATCAGGGGCCTGTAATGACCAATCCAGATTAATCTGCTCGCCTACAACCCCGTTGGCCTGCAGCTCGGCTCCGGCCAGTCGCAGTTGCAACTGCTGGATACTCAGCTCGGTACCTTGGCGTTCAGAACTCTGGAGCTCGATGCGCCCCCCGCCCTCCAGAGCCTGATCTCTGAGGGTACCGCTGAGCTGTTGCAACTCTGCCGTGACCTGCAGTGACTGGCTGGCATCCAGGCCGCCCGCGATTCGAGCATCGAGGTCGAGTCTGGCCGGCCACTCGGGCCACTGGACGCCTGGGTTGAGCTGCCGAGCCTCTACCGCCAGTTGCCAGCTAACCTGAGGCAGCCAGGTCAGCTGGCCCTGGGTCCGCAGCTGGCCATCGAGGGTCTTAACCGTCAGCGTAACCGGGCTCAGGCCCTGCTCATCGCCTCGGGCCTCTAGCTGCCAGCCCCCTGTTGGAATATTCGGGCCTGCCAGCGCCGTGCTGAGCCGCAACTGATATTTTTTGAGAGTGCCATCAATCTTGACCTCCCCCTGAGGACTGAGGATCATCGCCTCAGCCTGCAACGGATAGCGCAAATTCTTCCAGTGACCAGCGACAGCGATCCGGGGTATTTGCTGCAGCTCAGAGATATCACCGCTGAGTTGCAGCTCGGCACCGGTCTTTTTTTGCTTCAAGATGAAGGACTCCAGATGCAGCCGCTCGGGGGAGAGTGTCAGGCGGGCATCCAGCTGGCTGTCGCCCAGCTCGGGTAAGCGAGCCCGCCATTGACCACTGAGTTCCAGGCCCTGCAGATTGCCACTGGCGTTAAACTGGCCGCGCAGGAACTGTCCCTCCAGTTCCGGCAACGCCAGACCCAGATCAGCACGCAGGGCGTCGACCTGCACCTCCAGCTGCGGTTTATCGAGCGGCGCTTGCAGCCGGGCTGCGACCTCGGCAGTCAGCAAGCCGCTGAGCCGTTGTTCCAGCACCAGTTCGGCCAGGGTTCCTCCGATACTGCCGCGTCCCTGTAACGCCGGATATCCCGGAAGAGTCAGGCCCCAGTCTGTCGTCAGCTGTAACGGAAACTGCCCGTTCGGGGTCAGCTGTCCCTGTAAGGTAAGCCGCCCCTGAGGCGCATCAATATGGAGTCGATCCAGCACCAGCGCCTGAGCATCGGTATGGATCTGTAACTCAATACGATCCACCCGCAGAGGGTCGGAAGCCGTCCCTTCAGACGCAGACGCAGACGCAGACGGGTGCAGGATCAGTTGCCGCACAGCCAGGCTGTCGAGACGCAGCTGCAGGGGGAAGACCACCGCCGGCAATTCGATCGGAAACAGCGGCGTCGTCGAGGCAGCGGCCGCAGGATCGGCCGCAGGATCGGCAGTGGGGAGGCTGATCTCCGGCCGGGTCAGTTCCAGGGCATTGATATGTAAGACACCCGAAAACAGCGCTCTGGGCGACCACTGCAGATGAAATTCGTCCAGTCTGATCGCTAAACCCTGATGCCGAAAATTCACCGTGTACAGGGTCAGCGCATCGAGCAGCGTGCCCTCAACCCGGCCAATCTCAAGCTCGCCAGGCATCCAGCGCTGAGCCATCAGCTGCAGCTTCTGCAAGCCGCTCTGAGTACCGCTCAGGTAGCCAATTGCGGCCAACAGCAGCAGCACTGAGACCAGGACGCCAACAAACAATCGTTTTAACAGTCGCCTCACAGGTCAGGGCCCAGACTAAAGTGCACACGAAAATCCCTTTCATCACCATCCTGAGGAAAGCCCAGATCCAAGCGTACAGGACCTATAGCCGAGAACCAGCGCAGACCCACGCCGACCCCGGTATTCAAACGCAGCGTGCTGTCATCGAAGGCGTTACCGCTGTCGACAAAGGCGGCAACGCCCCAGGTGGGTTTAATCCGGTAATCCACCTCGGCACTCATGACCACCAGATGCGGCCCACCGATCACGGCCCCGCTGTCATCCTTAAGACCCAGGCTCTGGTAATCGTAGCCGCGCACGCTGGTGTCGCCCCCGGCATAAAAGCGCAGGGTGGCGGGCAACTGATCAAAATCATCGATCAGCGTAAGTCCTGCATCCAATCGACCCAGCAAGCGCAGCTTGGGCGTCAGGCTGAACACCTGCTTGGCACCCACCAGAATCTGAGCGAAATCCGTATCGGACAGCAGGGCATTACTGGCCCCCCTCAGCTGCAGGCTGAGGCGTTGACCTTCACGGATATCCAGACGATTCTTAGCCTTCACCCTGGTCAGATTCAATTGCGGAATCAGAAATTGGGAGGTCTGAGTCTGTTCGCCGAAGGTGAAGGTTTCCTCCGCCCAGTCGAGCACCAGCAACTGCTCCCACTGCGCTCTCTGGGTCTGCCAAGAGACACCCAGGGTATAGTTTTGAGCATCAATACTATCGGAATTTTCGTCACTCAGACTCAGGTGCACGGCATAGCGATCCAGCTTAGGATTTTCTCCGGGGATGGCATACCGAGAATCCAGGCTGTTGCGAATCTGCGAAGTTAACAGCTGGGTGTTTAACTGATGCCCTCGGGAGTTGATCCAGCGCTGGGTCATCCCCAGCTTGCCCCTGACGCCGGTATCGGTGCCGTAACCTAAGCCGGTTTGATACTTAGTACGCTTATTGGGCTCAAGGTTAATATCGACAGGCACTCTGGCGTCTTCGGCCTGATCCCAGAGCGGGCTGACCTCTACCCGTTTAAAGTAGTCGGTATCGACCAGCGTGGTCTGCAGATCGATCAGGGCGCTGCTTTGTATGGGTTCACCGGGTTTAAAAGGGACGTAGCGCTGTAGGAAATCCCTATCCAGAGGGCCAGGAGAGAAGCGCAGCTCACCCACCAGGAACCGGGGACCACTGTCAAACGACAGCCGGATCTCCGCAGCGTACCGGCTCAGATCGACGATAACCTCCTGTTGGCTAAACGCCGCCCTATAGTAACCACGCTCTGCCGCTAAGGAGCGCAGCTGGCGCTTGAGGTTCTCGTATTCGCTGTGCACCAGCGGCGCCCCCGAACGCATGGGTGACGCCGTGATCAGGCGGGCGAACGCCTCATCCTTCAAGGCATCACCCTGCAACTGAATATCCAGCTGCCCTATGGGTAACAGCGGACCCGGATCTATCTCATAACGGGCCAGCCAGCCCTGCTTCTGTTGAGTCAGCACCGGCGTAACCCTGGCACGATAAAGCCCGAAGGGTTGCAGCGCTTTGAGTATTTCGGCCTCGGCTTGATTATGCAGATAACGCAGCCGGGCTCGACTGGTCACCGTTTTATCCTGTAGCTGCTGGATACTGAGAAAGCTGCGAATATTTTGTTGTTGTTGCGAGCTGACCCCGTCAATCTCAACAACCAACAGCGGACCTGTCTGACTAAAGACAGGCCTGATCTGGAGCAGCAGGATCAACAGCACCGCAAGTAGCTGCAACCCTCGCGGCAGGATGAGGGGCCAATCTCTTCTGGGTAAACGCACGTTAACTCCCCGACCCCTTACCTAGCATCTATGCATCTATGCATCTATGCACCTATGCACCTATGCACCTATGCACCTATGCAACTATGCAACTATGCAACTATGTAACTATGTAACTATGTAACGACCTAATGGCACTATCGGGTGCCGAATATTTTATCGCCCGCATCGCCCAAGCCAGGCAGGATATAGCCGTTCTCATCCAGATACTCATCGACCGAGGCCACATAGATATCGACATCTGGATGAACCGCCGCGACCGCCTTTATACCTTCGGGAGCGGCCACCAGGAACAACCCCCTGATAGAACGACAGCCTGCTTTTTTCAGCATATCGATCGTGGCGATCAGAGTGCCCCCCGTTGCCAGCATCGGATCGATGATCAGAGCGGTCCGTTCTTCAATATCGCCGACTAATTTCTCAAAATAGGGCACCGCTTCGAGTGTCTCTTCATCGCGGTACAACCCCACCACACTGACCTTGGCACTCGGCAACAACTGCAACACTCCATCGAGCATCCCCAGTCCTGCGCGTAAGATAGGCACCACCGTGATTTTTTTACCCTTGATATGCTCGACCATCATCAGTTCACCGGTCCAGCCCGTGATCTGTTTAGGCTCGGTTTCAAGCTGTCGAGTCGCTTCGTAGGTCAATAGATTACCGACCTCTGCCGACAATTCTCGAAACTGTTTGGTGCTGATGCCATCTTTGCGCATCAGGCCCAGCTTATGCTGCACTAATGGATGCTTAATCTCGTAGACCGCCATAAACCTCTCTCTTGCAACCGACTTCAAGCGCATGCCCGACTTTATGGCCACAGTGTAGTGTCAAAACATCGATTCTAAAGCATTTATACACGGCTGTATGCGCGGCATGGCGCGGTATGCCACCCTATGGCAGCGTAGGAGGATATCCAAGAACCTCTGCCTGAGTGAACCCCTGTGACCAACAACACATCAGCTTAGCTGGCTTTACGGCAAAGCCGCCATCAGCGACCCTGAGACTCCCGATCGGGCAGCCAGACATCGGCGAACGCGACAACTCTCATAAAAAAACGCCTAGGTTGTCACCGCCTCAGCAACACTGTCATAAAAATGACATCATAATAAAGTATCGTTACCGACATTGTTATTACACGCACTTGAAGATAGCAGTAAAGAACCCACCTAAGTCTCAAAAAACCACGATATAGGACTTAGGCATTGCTGTTATAGCAGGAGTCGTGATGCTTGCATAAAGGAGTAGCCGCAGTGTCCCCCGTTACCAATAAATTATATATAGATAAAGAGCTGTCTTGGTTGTCGTTCAATGAACGCGTCTTACAAGAAGCCTGCGACCCGAACGTCCCCCTCATTGAGCGCATCCGTTTTCTAGGGATTTTTTCCAGCAATATGGATGAATTTTTCCGGGTGCGGGTGGCTGCCGTTCGTCGCGCTATTCTCATCTCTTCACTGCAAAACCTAAAAAATGATAAGTGTCGCCATCTGATGGCAAAAATTCAGTCAAAAGTGCTGTCGTTGCAAGAGCGTTTCGATACAACTTACAGCGATCTGATTCGGGAAATGGTCAGGCGGAATATCTTATTAATTAATGAAAAACAATTAAGCGATTTTCATGGTGATTGGCTAAAAAAATATTTC
>JBLHND010000134.1:0-10037 GCA_047622605.1 Motiliproteus sp.
TGGTAAACAGGCTTATGCCCAAGCCTTCCGCTTTAAAGCTGCCGGCACACTGGTAGGGCTGTTCGCGGGCCAGGTAGCGTTCGATTTGAGCGTCACTGAGGGTCCTGAAATGGACTCTGAAGGGGTCGCATAGCACCTCGGAGCCGCCTGTTGCGCTGTTGTGCAGGCACAGGCCGGTATAGAAACTGAGGGTCTGGCCGCTGGACGCCCGAAGTTGTGCCGTTGCTTGCCGGTGGTCATGGGGTTTGCCAATGAGGGACTCATTAAGAACCGCGACCTGGTCCGAGCCTATGATCAGGGCGCCGGGATGGTTACGTCCGACAGCTTCGGCTTTTGCCTGGGCCAGGCGCATGACCAGGTCTTGGGCTGATTCGCCGTGGTGGGGCGTTTCGTCCGTGTCAGGTGCCTGGCAGCTAAAGTCCAGCTGTAGTTTTTCAAGCACAGATTTTCTGTACACGGAGGTTGACGCTAGGATCAGTGGGAGCATGCCTACATTCCAGGGTTGGGGTGGGTGAGTCTTATGCTAACAGTACGATGTCAGGCTGAAGTCTAGCCTACAAAAATAAACACCCGGATACAGCGCTTTTTTAGGGTAGAGGGGGGCCGTTTTTCACTCTATAATAGGTTCCTTCCTCGCAATATTGGTCAAGTCCGACAGGGCTGTTCATCTTTTTTATGGATGATCTCTTTACACTCACCCCCCAGGTAACTATTATGTCGCGCTTATGTTGAAGCCATCATTACCATTCACAATTGATTCACGCCAAGCTGCCGACCAGGGTCGGATTGTTGATGGCGTTATAACGCTAGTAAAGCTGGAGCGTTTGAGTGGCTATCTTGTTGATAGCGATGGGGTTGTGAATGTTAGTATGACCTTTGGTGTGGATGAAGAACGTATTCGTAACATCAGGGGGCTGGCTAATACCACGGTGAAAATGCTTTGTCAGCGTTGTCTGGAACCAGTCACGCTTGAGCTTGAAGCCGAGATCAATTTGGGTATCGTCGCTGATGATGAGGCCGCCAAGCAGCTTCCTCGTCACTACGATTCCCTTATAGTCAATGAGCCCAAGCAAGATCTTTATCGGCTGATCGAAGAAGAGCTGATATTGACGTTGCCGCTGATCGCTCAGCATCAGGATTGTGTCGTTAAGACTGAATATGGTGAAGCAGCCGTGCAGTCTGGCGACAACGATAGGAAAAACCCATTTAACGTATTGGCCCAACTCAGAGTCAATAAACATTAATTCAGGAGCTGCGTAGTCATGGCTGTTCAGAAGAGTAAAGTTACACGTTCACGCCGTGGTCAGCGTCGTTCACACGATGCATTGGCCGCACCCACACTGTCACTAGACAGCACTACCGGTGAAGTTCATCGTCGTCACCACGTGACCGATGATGGTTTCTACCGTGGTCGCCAGGTTATCGCTAAAGACGCCGAGTAACCATTGGTCACTCGCTGCACCCTTGCAGTCGATGTGATGAGCGGGGACTTCGGTCCCCGTGTAGCAGTCCCCGCCGCTCTAGATTTTTCTACTACCCATCCCGATACCCGGCTGATTCTTGTGGGCGACCCCCTCCAGATTGAAGCACTGCTGCCTGCTCGATATGCCGATCGATTCACTATCGAAGCGGCTGAGTCTATCGTCTCCATGGCTGAGAAGCCTTCCAGCGCGCTGCGTAAGCGCAAAGATTCGTCAATGTATCGTGCTGTAAAGCTGGTTGCCGATGGGCGCGCTGATGCCTGTGTGTGCGCGGGTAATACTGGGGCATTGATGGCCATTGGGCATTACTTGTTGCGTATGCATCCGGGGATTGATCGTCCGGCGATCTCGACAGCGATTCCTACCCGTACAGGGCATTGTTATATGCTCGATCTGGGTGCTAACGTGGATTGTAGCGCCGAGCATCTGTTTCAGTTTGCGCTGATGGGGTCCTCCCTGGCGGAGGCCTTGGATGGGCTTGAAGCCCCTCGTGTCGCGCTGCTTAACGTGGGCGTAGAGGAACTCAAGGGTAATGAGCAGGTTAAATTGGCGTCAAGGCTGCTGCAAGAGCATGCTGCGTTGAACTATATCGGTTATATCGAGGGTAATGATATCTATTCGGGTAGGGCCGATGTGGTGGTTTGTGATGGTTTTGTCGGTAATGTCGCCTTAAAGAGTAGCGAAGGGGTGGCTCGGTTGATTGCCGAGCAGTTACGGCAGGCATTTACCAGCAGTTGGTATCGCAAGTGTGTGGGGCTGCTGGCGCGACCTATTTTGAATCAGTTCAGGCAGGATTTAGACCCCTCGCGTCGTAATGGGGCCAGCTTGCTAGGCTTGCAAGGTATCGTCGTTAAGAGTCACGGCTCGGCGACGCGCGAATGTTTTGTTCATGCTATCGCGCAGGCGCAGGCTGAGGTTCAGCGCGACGTGACCGGGTTGATCAATGAGAAGCTGGGTCAGATTCTGTAGCGCCTCAGTACGCTGCGGCCGGGCTCAGGGGCGGTTGATAGGTTGATAGATAGATGGATAGGTAGCAATAGCGACAGTTACATTAATGGCGGGGCCTCCTGCTCTGTTTTTTCTATATGAGAATGTTATGAATCAAACCCTAGCGTTTGTCTTTCCGGGCCAAGGCTCACAGCAATTAACGATGTTGTCTGAATTGGCTCAGCACTATCCCCTGATCGAGCAAACCTTTGCCGAGGCCAGTGCGGTACTGGGCTATGATCTATGGTCTTTAACTCAGCAGGGGCCGGTCGCCGAACTCAACAGCACAGACAAGACTCAGCCTGCGCTCTTGACCGCAGCGGTGGCTATCTGGCGTCTGTGGTTGCAGGAGGGCGGCGAACAGCCCGGTCTGTTGGCGGGCCATAGTCTAGGAGAGTATAGTGCGCTGGTTTGTGCAGGCGTCATTACGCTTGCCGAGGCCGTAGTGCTGGTCGAAAAGCGTGGTCAGTTTATGCAGACGGCCGTGCCTGCCGGTGTCGGCGCGATGGCGGCGATATTGGGCTTAGATGATGTCCTGATTGAGCAGGCCTGTGTTGATGCTGCTCAGGGCGCTGTGGTGTCCGCTGTCAACTATAATTCGCCGGGGCAGGTCGTCATAGCCGGAGAAGCGCAAGCCGTTGCCCGGGCGATAGTGCTCTGCAAGGCGGCCGGGGCTAAGCGTGCCATGGAGTTGCCGGTCAGTGTGCCTTCTCATTGTGCGCTGATGCTGCCTGCTGCTAAGCAGTTAGCCGCTGAGCTTGAATTGATCGAGTTTAAAGCGCCGCAAATTCCGGTGTTGCAGAATGTAAAGGCGAGCATTGCGGTTTCGGTTGCTGAGATTAAGCTTAATCTGATTGCTCAGCTGCATAGTCCGGTACTCTGGACCGATACCGTGAATGCCATGACCGATCAGGGTGTGCTGACGCTGATAGAGTGCGGCCCGGGTAAGGTGTTGTCGGGTTTGAATAAGCGTATTCAGCGTAGCCTATCGGTTGCGGCGATCAATGATCTGGCCGGGTTTAATGCGGCGCTGGGGCGCTAGGGCGCTAAAGATTCCTAAAGAGTGAGCATGCGGAGCGTAATATGAGTATTAAAGGAAAAATAGCCCTGGTGACGGGTGCTACGCGTGGGATTGGTAAAGCGATCTCTCTGGAACTGGGTCATCAGGGTGCTATCATTGTCGGTACCGCGACTAGCGAAGGTGGCGCTGTGGCCATCACCCAGCATCTGGCTGATGCGGGTATCGCCGGCAAAGGTGTGGTGCTGGATGTCGCCTCTCAGGATTCTGTCGATACGGTGCTGGCCGCCGTGTTTGCTGAGTTTGGCGCGGTTGCCATCGTGGTTAACAATGCGGGCATTACCCGTGACAATATCCTGATGCGGATGAAAGCGGATGAGTGGGAGGCGGTGCTTAATACCAACCTGACCTCGATCTACCGGGTCGTCAAGGGGTGCTTGCGCGGCATGACCAAAGCCCGCTGGGGGCGGATTATAAATGTCAGTTCTGTGGTCGCTTCCATGGGAAATGGCGGTCAATGCAACTACGCTGCCGCGAAAGCGGGTGTCGAAGGTTTCAGTCGGGCATTGGCTAGAGAGGTCGCTTCGCGTAATATCACCGTCAATTCTGTCGCACCGGGTTTTATCGATACAGATATGACCAGTGGATTAGCGGAAGAGCACAAGGAAAAGCTCAAAAGTCAGATCCCGCTAAATCGATTGGGGGCACCTGAAGAGGTCGCTGCGGTTGTTGGGTTTTTGGCCAGCGAGGCTGGAGGTTATGTCACTGGCGAGACAATTCACGTCAATGGTGGCATGTACATGGCATAATTCCTTAAGGGGAATTGTTTTTTTGCCGAATATGTTGATAATGTCCCCATCATCCAGCCTGTAGGCGGAGAGGTGACCAATTTAACTCGGTCGTGTTGGAAATCAGTGTCGTTTTCTTACATTGCTGTATAAGTCGTTCATAACAAGCAGGAAAAAATATGAGTACTATTGAAGAGCGCGTAAAAAAGATTGTTGCCGAGCAACTGGGCGTTAAAGAAGAAGAAGTGACCAATGACGCTTCCTTCGTTGAAGATCTGGGCGCTGACTCACTCGACACTGTTGAGCTTGTTATGGCTCTGGAAGAGGAATTTGAAACTGAAATTCCTGATGAAGAAGCCGAAAAGATTACTACGGTTAAACTGGCCATCGCTTATGTTACTGCTAACCAGTAATTAAGCACTAAGCTGCTCCAGAAAGCCGCTGCTATGGTCACATAGGGCGGCTTTTTATTTGCCTATAAAAATTTGATGGAGGTTGCGATGTCTCGGAGAAGAGTGGTGGTTACCGGCATGGGGTTATTGACTCCTGTTGGAAACACAGTCAAAGAGACGTGGGGGAATATCGTTAAGGGTCATAGCGGTATTGGTCCTATCGAACACTTTGATGTGTCGTCTTACAGTACTAACTTTGGCGGCTCAATCAAGGATTTCGACGCTGCAGCGTATATGGATCCCAAAGATGCCCGGAAAATGGATTTTTTCATCCAATACGGCATGGCTGCGGGTATTCAGGCAATAGAAGATTCCGGACTGGTGGTCACTGACGCTAATGCGGATCGTATCGGGGTTGCCGTAGGTTCCGGTATTGGTGGTTTACCCCTGATAGAAAAGAATTACGCGATACTCGAAAAGGGGGGTCCACGCAGGATCTCGCCTTTCTTTGTTCCTGGCAGCATCATCAATATGATTGCCGGTAACCTCTCTATTCGTTATGGCTTCAAAGGTCCCAATATAGCCATTGTCACGGCTTGTACCACGGGCACCCATAATATTGGCTCCGCTGCACGGATGATTGCTTATGGCGATGCCGATGCGATGGTCGCCGGCGGTGCCGAGATGGCAACCACGCCCCTGGGCTTAGGCGGTTTTGCTGCGGCTCGAGCGCTCTCTAAGCGCAATGACGATCCTCAGGCGGCCAGCCGCCCCTGGGATCGTGACCGGGACGGCTTCGTGCTAAGTGACGGTGCCGGGGTGATGGTGCTCGAAGAGTATGAACATGCTAAAAAGCGTGGCGCTCAGATCTATGCCGAGCTGGTCGGGTTTGGCATGAGTGGCGATGCTTATCATATGACATCACCTCCTGCCGATGGCAGCGGAGCCGCCGCATCGATGACCAATGCGATCAAAGACAGCGGTCTCAATCCCGATCAGATCGATTATATCAATGCCCATGGCACCTCGACACCTGCGGGCGATATGGCCGAATCCAATGCGGCTAAGATCGCGCTGGGTGCGAGTGCCTACCAGGTACGGATGAGCTCGACCAAGTCGATGATCGGACACCTGCTGGGTGCGGCCGGTGCGGTCGAAGCGATCTTCTGTGTGCTGGCGATCCGTGATCAGGTGGCACCGCCAACGATCAACCTGGATAATCCTTCGGAAGGTTGTGATCTCAATTATGTGGCTCACCACGCTCAAGAAGCTAAGATAGACGTCGCCATGTCTAACTCGTTTGGGTTTGGCGGTACCAACGGCACGTTAGTCTTCAAGCGTCTTTCCTGAGGTATAGCTGCCTGTCGGGCTTAACACGGATCTACTCGGCAACCGCTCCTGCGTTGCTCTACCTCCAGCATCCATGCAGTCGTGCGGGAAAATCGGCCTCTCTTCAGCTAAAGAGAGGCCGCTTTTCACCCTGTTGGATTGCCTGCCCGGTTGTTAATCTAAATGAATGATACCCTGGTAAACGGTCAGCCCGGCACTCAGATCAGTCTCCTTGATCGTGGTCTTAGCTATGGCGATGGCGTGTTTGAAACCTTGCTGGTTGAAGCCGGTAAACCCTTGCTGTTACGGCGCCATCTTGCGCGTCTTTATGCCGGTTTAGATCGACTCGCAATCCCTTACGACCAGGCCTTTATGGACCGTTTAGCGGCTGAGATCGAGCAGCTTTGCCGGGGGCGGCAGCGTGCGTTCCTAAAACTTATCATTACCCGAGGTGCCGGCGGTCGCGGTTACCGAGCCCTGGCCGATCTGAGTCCCAGTCGGATCTTGAGAGTCTCGGCCGCGCCGGATTACCCGCCGCACTGGTACCAGGAGGGCTGCGAGCTCTACCTGTGTCGAACAAGGCTAGGGCTTAACCCCTTATTGGCAGGCATTAAACACCTGAACCGCCTGGAGCAGGTCCTGGCCCGGAACGAGTGGCAGGATCAATACCCCGAAGGCCTAGTCTGTGATATTCATGACCGTCTGATCGAGGGCACGATGAGTAATCTGTTCTTGCTCCGGGGGCAGCAGCTGCTGACGCCGCTGCTGGATCAATGCGGCGTGGCAGGCATCGTGCGTTCGGTGATTATCGATTGGGCGCGACTCAATGAGATAGAGGTGATCGAGCAGGCCCTGAGGGTAGAAGATCTGTTTGAAGCCGAGGCCGTGTTTTTAACCAATACCGGATTCGGGGTGTTGCCGGTGAGAAGCTGTGGCGGGGGCTCTATCGCGTTTTCGTCCAGGGTTGACGCTATTAGCCAGTGGTTGAACGAGGCACGACTATGCGAGTCCTGAAACATCTTCTGATTGCGGCCCTGCTGATCGGAGTCGTCGTGGCTATAGCGGCCTATGTGGGACAGTCCAGGTTGAGCTCACTGGCTCAGAAGCCGCTGCTGCTGAGCGAACCCCAAGAATTGCTGATCAAGCCCGGGAGTAGTTTTCGAGCGGTCATCGACCAACTGCTTGAGCGCGGTATTATCGATCAGCCATTGTCGCTGCGCTTTTATGCCCGTCGGCATCAGCTCGCCCAGCGGATCCAGGCAGGCGAGTACCTGCTTGAGCCTGGATTGACTCATCAGGCCATGCTGCAGATGCTGGTGCAGGGACAGGTCCGGACCTATCAGGTCACCCTGGTCGAAGGCCAGACGGTTCGAGAGCTGGTGGCCGTACTCCGGGCCCATCCGGTGATCGAGGCGACGCTGGAGCGCTCCGATCCTGAGGCCATCGCCAAGTTGCTGGGTATCGCAGGCTCGGCAGAAGGCTGGATCTATCCTGATACGTATCAGTTTAGGCGGGGTACCACGGATCGGCAGATCCTGCAGCGTGCTTATCAGGCGATGCAGGTACTGCTCGAGCAGGAGTGGGCCGAGCGGGCCGCTGAGTTGCCGCTTAAGAGTGCCTATGAGGCGCTGATACTGGCATCCATTGTCGAAAAGGAAACAGGGGCGGCGGTCGAGCGGCCTGCCATTGCCGGCGTGTTCACGCGGCGGTTGCAAAAGGGGATGCGCTTGCAGACCGATCCGACGGTTATTTACGGTATGGGTGAAGACTACAAGGGCAATATTCGCAGTGCTGACCTGCGCCGGAAGACGCCTTATAATACCTACAGAATTAATGGCTTGCCGCCCACGCCTATTGCCAATCCAGGGCGTGCGGCGCTCCATGCCGCGCTTCATCCGGAACCCGGCACGGCGTTGTATTTTGTGGCTAAGGGGAATGGGTTCCACCAGTTTTCCAGCACCTTGAAACAACACAACAATGCGGTGTCTCGTTTCCAGCGTAACCGGCGGCGTACAGATTACCGTTCCTCTCCGGCGCTCAAGGACGATGCGGCCGCAATCTCTACCATTCAGGGCGACGGTTGATGTTAGTTACAGGTAAATTCATCACTATCGAAGGTGGTGAGGGCGTCGGAAAAAGTACCAATGTAGAGCACCTGCGCGCACTGCTGCGGGCGCAACAGCTCCGTTTTGTCGACACTCGGGAGCCGGGTGGTACCCCGCTGGCCGAAGAGATTCGTGCGGCTTTGTTAGCCGAGCGCGAGGAGCCGGTGAGCAGTGATTGCGAATTGCTGCTGATGTTCGCCGCCCGTGCTCAGCATCTGGCTCAGGTGATTCAACCGGCATTGGCGCGGGGGGACTGGGTGCTTTGTGATCGCTTTACGGATGCCACCTTCGCCTATCAGGGCGGCGGGCGGCAGCTTGACTGGCAGCGAATTGAACAACTTGAACAGCTGGTTCAGGGTGATCTGCGTCCCGATTTGACCCTGTTGCTCGATGTGCCCGTCGAGGTCGGCCTGGCTCGTGCACGGCAGCGCGGCGAGCTGGATCGGTTTGAGCAAGAGCAGCAGGCGTTTTTCGAGCGGGTTCGCCAGGCCTATCTGCGGCGTGCCGACGCAGAGCCCGATCGCTTCAGAATCATCGATGCGGCGCAGCCCTTAGCGCACGTACAGCAACAGATCAGCCGAGTGATGCAGGAGTTTTTTAGCAGTGGACACTGACACAGACTCTCAATCGCCATCTCAATTGCAGACTATTCTGCCGTGGCACCAGGAGCTCTGGCAGCGGTTGACCGGGCAGCATCAGCAGCAGCGACTGCCACATGCCTTGCTACTCTGTGGTGAACCGGGGTTGGGTAAGGCACAATTTTCTAAGGCTTTGGGGCAGTATCTGCTCTGTCGGCAGCCCACGCTGCGCGATCAGCAGTTACTCAGTTGCGGACACTGTAAGAGCTGTTTGCTCAATGCCCAAGGCAGTCATCCTGATCTGGTCGAGATAGCACCTGAGGGGCCAGGCAAGACCATCAAGGTTGATCAGATTCGTGAGCTGGTATCGACCATCACGCTGTCGGCACAGCAGGGGGGCTACCGTATCGTCGTGCTGGGTCCTGCCGAGGCGATGAATATCAACGCCGCCAACGCCTTGTTGAAAGTCCTGGAAGAGCCTGGTGATCAGACGTTGTTCGTACTCTATAGCCATCTGCCGGGCCGCATCGTCGCCACTATCCGCAGTCGCTGTCAGACGCTGGCTTTGCGCCTGCCTGATCGGGATCAGGCCGGCGCATGGCTCAAGAGGCAGGAGGATGTCGAGGGTGATGTTGCCGAGTTGCTGAATCTGGCCGGTGGAGCCCCGTTAGCGGCCTTAGCCTTAGCGCGCGATGGCAGTAGCGAGCTGCGTAAAAATTTATACCAGGCCTTAAAGCTGGTGGTGACCGGCGAGGCTACTAGCAGTCAGGCCGCAGAGAAATTGACTAAGGCCCGAGCATTGGACCTACTCGATTGGTGGCTAACCCTGGTTCAGGATATGATCCGTTTTAAGGCTATCCAGGATACCGCCTGTATTAATAGTGTGACGGCCCAGAAGATGGTCGTCGCCCTGAGTCAGCGTTTATCGTCACAGAATATGTTCGAGTTTGCTGATAGGATACAGCAGTATAGACAGCAGCTGATGAGTCGGAATAATCCTAACGAGCGGCTGTTATTGGAAGATCTCCTCATCGATTGGGGAACTCTGTTCAGAGCCGGATAACCCCTACAGTCACTATAGAGAACCCGCGATGACCGTTCGCCCTCGTGCCAGTCACGGAATTCTTTCCCTGACCATTAAAACCAAAGACGAGCTCTATCGCAGTTATATGCCTTTTATCAAAAACGGCGGCTTGTTTGTGGCGACTCAGCGTGACTACCAGCTGGGCGAAGAGGTTTTTATGCTGTTAGATCTGATGGAAGAACCCGATAAGATTCCGGTAAGTGGCAAGGTGGTCTGGGTTACCCCCCGTGGTGCTCAGGGTGGGAAGCTGGCGGGTATAGGGGTTCAGCTTAGCG
>JBLHND010000135.1:0-10021 GCA_047622605.1 Motiliproteus sp.
CTCTGCGATCCTGGGCCTGGTAACTTGGGCGCACTGGCATCCAAGCCGGTGATGGAAGGCAAGGCCCTGCTGTTCAAGCGCTTCGCAGGTCTGGATTCCATCGACATCGAAGTAGAAAACGAAAGTCCGCAGGCCTTTATCGATACGGTCGCCCGTATCGCCTGCACCTTTGGCGGTATTAACCTCGAAGATATCAAGGCGCCCGAGTGCTTCGAAATTGAACGCCAACTGATCGAACGCCTCGATATCCCCGTCTTTCATGACGACCAGCATGGCACGGCTATCGTCACCACCGCCGGCCTGCTCAACGCCATCGAACTGGCCGGCAAGGATATAGAAAACGTTAAAATCGTCTGCCTAGGCGCAGGCGCTGCTGCCACCGCCTGCCTGCGGCTGATGATCACTGCCGGCATCCGTCGCCACAACATTATCGCCGTAGACAGGCGTGGTGTAATCCATGATGGTCGCGGTGATCTGACCCCTGAAAAGGCGATGTTTGCGGCCATTCAGACCGAAGCACGCACGCTCGCCGATGCGATCAAGGACGCGGATGTGTTCTTGGGATTAGCCGGACCCGATCAGCTGTCTGCCGAGCTGCTCAAGACCATGGCGCCGAATCCAATCGTCTTCGCCTGTGCCAACCCGGATCCGGAGATCCGTCCTGAGCTGGCCCATGCCGCCCGTAACGATGTGATCATGGCGACCGGACGTTCCGACTACCCTAACCAGGTTAACAACGTCCTCTGCTTCCCTTACATCTTTCGAGGTGCCATGGATGTACGCTCACGCCACATCACCCACGAGATGAAGATGGCGGCGGTGTACGCGATCGCCGATCTGGCCAAACAGCCGGTGCCCGAGGAGGTCTTGAAATCCTATAACCTGACCGAGCTGAGCTTTGGTCCCGCCTACATCATCCCCAAGGCAAACGATCCTCGTCTACTCGGCAAGGTCTCCATGGCTGTTGCCCAGGCGGCTGTGGATATCGGTGTGGCACGACTGCCCATCCCAGCTCATTATCCGATTAACTCGCTGGATGATCTTATCTAGTAAGGTTCAGATATCGCCGCTTCCGGCATCCTGCCTCTGGCGGCATACCGTCCATCCCTGGACATAAAAAGGGCGTCCAATTGGACGCCCTTTTTTATGGCTAGGTATTAGCGATGTAGGCCCTTTTAGCCCTTAGCCGCCACCAGTGCTTGCTCGATATCGGCCAGGATATCGTCGATATGCTCGATGCCGATCGACAAGCGCACCATATCCTCACTCACGCCAGTCGCGGCCAGCTCGGCACCCGCCAACTGCCGGTGGGTGGTGCTCGCAGGATGGCAGGCCAGGGACTTAGCATCGCCGATATTGACCAGCCGAGTGATCAGCTGCAGTGCATCGATAAAGCGTGCACCGGCAGCTTCGCCACCCTTGACGCCGAAGGTCAGAATTCCCGACGGCCGACCGTCGACATACTTCTGCGCCAGCTCATAACCTGGATCGTCCTCAAGACCGGCATACTTGACCCACTCAACCTGAGTATGGGCCGACAGATAGCGGGCGACGCTGATGGTGTTATCGCAATGCCGCTCCATCCGCAGCGGCAGCGTTTCTATGCCCTGCAGAATCAGGAACGCATTAAAGGGAGAGATGGCCGCACCCATGCTGCGTAACGGCACCACCCGGCAACGCCCTATATAGGCCGCAGCGCCAAGCGCTTCGGTATAGACCACCCCGTGGTAGGAGGGATCCGGCTGATTAAGTACCGCAAAACGCTCTTTATGCTCGGCCCAGGGAAACTTACCCGAGTCGATCACCACACCGCCGATCGAGGTGCCATGACCGCCAATATATTTGGTCAACGAGTGCACCACGATATCGGCGCCATGTTCGAACGGCCGTAGCAGACAGGGAGTGGCGACCGTATTATCGACGATCAGCGGGACACCGTGACGATGCGCGATCTCGGCCAACCGGGCGATATCAACCACATTGCCTAGCGGATTACCGATAGATTCGCAGAACACCGCCTTGGTACGCGCGTCGATCAGCGCCTCGAGTCCGCTAAAATCGTCTTCTGACGCCATACGTACCTCGATCCCCTGCTTGGGAAAGGTATGTGCGAACAGGTTGTAAGTGCCACCGTAGAGCTTGTTGATACTGACGATGTTGTCGCCGACTTCGGCGATGGTCTGGATCGAATAGCTGATCGCCGCCATTCCGGAGGCCACAGCCAGGGCACCGATACCCCCCTCCAGCGCCGCCATCCGCTCCTCCAGCACCGCCGTGGTGGGGTTCATGATCCGGGTATAGATATTGCCCTGGACTTGGAGGTTAAACAGGTCGGCGCCGTGCTGGGTATCATCAAAAGCGTAAGAGGTGGTCTGGTAGATGGGGACTGCCACCGCCTTGGTGGTCGGGTCGGGTTGATAGCCTCCGTGGATAACCTGGGTTTCAAGCTTCATAGATAGATCACTCCGTTTGTCATTGTTATTGGCAGTCTGTCGACTCTGATCCTTAGATTAACGTAAAATCGATCCCGTTATCATCCCCGCCGATCACTCTTATACTCAGGACCTACCCAATGGCCAAACAGAAAACCGCTTATGTCTGCAGCGATTGTGGTTCTGACTACCCCAAATGGCAGGGACAGTGTTCTGACTGCAAAGCCTGGAACACCCTCAGTGAGTTCCGCGTCAGCGCCACCGCCTCGGCCCATACGCCGCGCTCCACCGGTTACTCTGGCAGTGCGGGCAAGCAGGCGCAAGTCCAGTGTCTGGCGGATGTCAATCTAAGCGACCTGCCCCGCTTTAGCACCGGCAGCAGCGAACTGGATCGAGTGCTCGGCGGCGGCCTGGTCCCAGGATCGGCGATCCTGATCGGCGGTAACCCAGGCGCGGGTAAGAGCACCCTGCTGCTGCAGGTGTTGTGCGACCTAGCCCGAACTCATGAAGCACTCTATGTGACCGGAGAGGAGTCGCTGCAGCAGGTGGCGCTGCGGGCCCAGCGCCTGGGTCTGCCGACCGACCGCCTGAAGATGCTGTCGGAAACCTCGGTCGAACGGCTGATCGAGATCGCCACCCAGCATAAACCTAAGGTGATGGTGATCGACTCGATCCAGGTGATGCATATGGAAGATATTCAATCGGCACCGGGCGGTGTCTCCCAGGTGCGCGAAAGTGCCGCCTTCCTGACCCGGTTTGCCAAGCAGACCCACACGGTCCTGTTTTTGGTCGGCCACGTGACTAAGGATGGATCGCTCGCAGGCCCCAAGGTTCTGGAGCATATGATCGACTGCTCGCTGCTGCTCGAAGGTGACCACGACAGCCGTTTTCGCACCCTGCGCGGCCAGAAGAATCGCTTCGGCGCAGTCAACGAACTAGGTGTCTATGCGATGCTCGAGGGGGGCCTGAAAGAGGTCAAGAATCCCAGTGCGATCTTCCTCAACCGCACCCATAAAGCCAGCCCGGGCTCGCTGGTGATGGTGATCTGGGAGGGCACCCGGCCGATGCTGGTGGAGATCCAGGCCCTGGTGGATGAGTCGCATATGAGTAACCCGCGGCGCATCGCGGTAGGGCTCGATGCTAACCGCCTGGCGATGCTGCTGGCCGTACTACACCGCCATGGTGGCCTGCAAACCGGCGATCAGGATGTGTTTGTTAACGTCGTCGGCGGGGTCAAGGTGCTGGAAACCAGTGCCGATCTGGCGTTGCTGCTGGCGGTGGTATCCAGCTTTAGAGACCGGGCTCTACCCCAGGATCTGGTGGTCTTTGGTGAGGTCGGGCTGTCCGGGGAGATCCGCCCCGTTCCCAGCGGCCAGGAACGGATCCGCGAGGCCGCTAAACACGGTTTCAAGCGCGCTATCGTGCCTAAGGGCAATAAGCCCAAGGAGTCTATTCCGGGGATGGAGGTGATCGGCGTAGAGAGTCTCAGCGAGGCCCTGGATGCGATCTAGATGCTGTGGGCAGGTTGGCAGCTGAATGCTCCTGCAACAGCAGCACGCCCCACAAGGGTGTGCTTTTGTAGGTTAGGCTTCAGCCTGACGATGACGGCGCCTTGCTAGCATTGTCGGACTCAAGCCCGACCCACAGGGTCGCTACTCAGACGCCTCGCTCAGAGACTCAAGCTCCCGATCCAGCAGTGACGCATCACCTATATTGAGCTCCACCAGACGCCGCAGGTGCGTCATGCTCGAAAGATCGATGGCACCGCAGCTGCAGCCCAGATAATCCGTATTCACCCGTGACAGCGTCAGCGACAATAGTAGCTGGACATCACTATCGAGCCAAGTTTCCAGGATCAGTAGATCACCTCGCTTCCCATCGAAGCCTGGCGGATGGCTTAACAACACCCCCTTAAAAGAGATATCTCGAATCTGCACCACCCAGCGACATTCACCAAAACGCAGCTCGGCCTCGGCATCAAAGGCGATACGGGTAACGCGCCGACGCTCCAGGCCGTTTTTTTGACTCACAGGGCATTCCTCTATATTTATTGGGCAACTTCAGGATGTGAAGTTACCACGATTGAGGTCACTATAAGCGCTATCCCTGCTCGGTACATCTGAATAAATCAGCGCTGGATACGCAGGGTCAGCTGACGTACGGCCTGATCGGTGCCACTGCCACAGCTTGCCGTCGACTGTACCGTAAAATAATCGACCTCCGCGATGGTCACCTTGGGGCAGCTGACGACAAAAGAGCAGACCTGAAATTCAACCGGTGGAAGCTGCGTCGGCATCGCGCTGCAGTCGTCAGAACTCTCAAATATAATACGACTCAAGGCCAGCTGCGCACCGCTCTCGGCCAACTGGAACGCCCGAGCCGATAGAATTTCGTAGCCATAGGACTCTTTGCTGGTGACCACCAGGCTCGATATCCCGACAATAATCATCGACATCAAGGTGATGACAAAGATCGCCGCAATCAGGCCCAGGCCTCGTTGGCGGGTTCTGCTTCTCATAGATGTTGCGGTCTCAAGGGACATTGCGTAGCTGTACCTCATGGGTGACACTCAGCCCTTCACCCGCCTCACGAAATTCCAGATCCAGCTGCACCAGAGCGTTACGCAGGAGCGTAGCCTCCTCCACGATAAACTGACCGCTGACGCCAACAGCCAGCAGGGAGCGGCCGCCCAGGACGTCCTCTTTCCCTGTCCCAAAACCGCCGGGGCTCGGTTGCTCCAGTTTATAACCATAGTTGCTATAACGAAACAGGCGATCAGTCGCGTCGATACAGTAGCTGACCGGCTCAGAGACCATAAACCAGCGCCGTTGTGGCGATCCGAGAGGAAAGCGGTGAACCCGCTCGAACTGCACAGTAACCTCGCTAGAATCGTCTTCCAGATCTGCTTGGATGTTGGTCACCGCAGGAGAGATGGTGGAGGCCTCGGCTGAGGTCGACGCCGGACTGTAGATCTCTGCGGTCGTGAGCGGATAGACCGCGACTCGGCCAATAGGCGGAGCACCGCCGCTAATAAAAGGCACTGAGCTAAACCCACTGGATGCGATTATCAGCGGTAAGCTGGTATAGATAGAACCCCCTAGCGCCGGGATAAACTCGAGGCAAGCATGGCTATCTGTGCTGCGGGCGCTGTTTGGCAGCGCATTGCGCAGCTCACGGGAGATCTTCTCCACAACCACCTTGGCGGTCGAGCCCTGCCGCTCACGTATCGCGGCGTCCCTATAGCCCTCGACGCTGTTGACGATAAACTGGGTACCCCCGATAGAGAGGATCCCCAGCACCATGATCACCACGATCAACTCGATCAGGGTGAAGCCCTGCTGCCGTGCTAAACCACGCATCAGAAGTTGCCCCTGTAGAGGCTAAAATGCACCGGCGTTTTGGGTGTGGTAGGCGGAGTGACGGTAATACTGATCAACTTAGCCTGTTGGTCGCCATTCAAACCCAGCTCAGTACCGGAGGCATAACTCACACTAACCTCGATCCTATAGCCTGCATAGTCGCTGCGAACCGCTCCCAGGGCATCGATCGGCGGCATCTCATCGAGGCCGTGATAATCATCGACATCGTTATAGGTATTCTCATCCTCGCCACGTTGCTCGCCAGATTCCGGCCCCAGGGTCACACTACAGCTCGTCGCAGACCCACCACTGTCACAGGAAGGCATCCCGCCCAGGGGGGTCGTGTGATCATACTTCTTGCTGAGGATCTCATCGCCGTAAGCCTGCACCAGCGCCACGGTCTTGGTCTGCCACAGGCTATCGCCGCTATGCTGGACGCTGAACTGCAGCGAATACACCATGCCCAGCAATGCAATCGACAACACCATGATAGTAATGATCAGTTCCACCAGGGTGAAACCGCGACTGCGGCCGATGGTCTGTCTTAGAGGGGCTGGATTAGTGGTTTGCACAATCACTGGCATCCGCTGCCTGGTAGGCATAGCCGGCCAGGCTGATACAAAACACATGCGCTGAGGCGTCATTGAAATTCAGATTCGAAACAGCACCGCTAGCGAGATTACCGAGGTTGTCATACTGTACTTCGTAGGGAGTTGCGTCGTTGATCTCCTGTCCAACCGGATCAAACAACCGTGCTGCGGAAGCCGCGACCTCCTGCCGCTTTAACGACAGCAATCCAGTCCCTTCGATCTCCACCATCACCTCCAGCAACCAGTCGTCAGGGCGGCTCAGTTGCAGAGTCACCTGCTGACCGTGTCGGTTTAGCGCGCTCTGCTGCGCCACACGGGCAATGGAAATCAACTGATCTCGGAGTTGCTGGTCATGATAGGACTGGGTATCGCTAAACCGGGAGAACGCTGCTGTAGAGAGAATACCGAGTAGCGCTATAACGACTACCAGCTCTATGATGGTGAAGCCCGCAGCCCTGAGCATGATACCAGGGCTGCGGTGGAGTGAAGAGAGCATAACGGCGCTCTTATTACCCTGCTTCAGCGACTACGGAAACCTCACCTGTGCTGGTGGTGTAAATGATAGTCCGGGCTGTGCCATTATCTTCGGTGTCGTAGGTATAGGTACAGACGGAAGGCGTTCCCGTGGAGGAAGCCTGGTAATCGGAACCCGCAGCGGTGGACACCGTTGGCGCATTGGACTGCAGCAGCAGATTCCAGACTTCGACACAGTTAACCGTTGCTGCACTGCCAGAACTGGTGGGGGCAGGAACGTTGTTTACCCACAGGTTGCCTGTACCGTAGCCATCCACAGCGCCACTAGTAACGCCTTCCGTAATAGCCTGAGCCCGGATCAACGCAAGACCGGATACAAAACCGGCAGCGGCACCCCTGACGTTGGCGGTATGAGCATCATCGGTAATGCTAATAAAACGTGGCAAAGCAACAGCCGAGAGTATACCCAGCAGTGCGATAGTCACGATCAATTCTATTATCGTGAAACCAGTTTGGTTTCTCTTCATATTCATATTCATATCTTATCCTTGGTATCCCTGATATTTTCGATAACTTTATATTGTTTTTTCAACGAGTCAAGTACCAATATCTACTAACTTGTGCTATATCATAAAATTAACGGTTTTCAGGGTTGCTGTCGGGCTTGGACATCTCAATCAGACTCAGGCCTATGCTGCTCGCCGTTTTATCGGCCGCCGGATGCTCAGACGCTATCCTGAATCCAATCCTGAGGTTATCGGCCCGTTCAAGCCCCTCGCTCGCTTGGCTATAACGAAAGTGGTAATAAAGTGCCCTCTGGTCCAGATCAAAATACCAATTGCCCGATTGTGCACCGGTAACAGCAGCACCGCTGAGTTCTCCCAGATAATTGCTGGGCGGCGACAACACCCTCTCCAGTAAGTCCATCGAGTTACTGCCTTCAAGTTCGGCTGATTCGCTCGAATTTTGCCAATTCTTCACACCAGCCATCGCCAGATTCACCCCGGCTTGGAGCGAGCCGCGAACACGGGTGAACGCGGCTCGCTCGGCATCTGCGGCGATGCTCATATATTGGCGATATGAGAGGGTAACCAAGACCAGGATCAGGAGGCCTGATACCAACAGCTGCAGCATCGAAAAGCCCAACGGATGAACCGCCGTTTTAAGGTATCGCCGCCGTAACTTGCCCATCGTTAGCGGTTCACACTGCCGTTGAGTTCCCACATCGGCAAGAACACACCCAGAGCCAGCACCAGCACCATTAGACCGATAGCGATGAGCAGGATAGGCTCGATAGCGCTGGCCAGACCTTTAAGATCGTATTCCACCTCCTGATCATAATAATCCGCCGCTTCTTCCAGCAGATCATCGACATTACCGGTCTCATCACCTACTGCCAGCATCTGCAGCACCAGGGGGCTGAACATATCGGCCTGGTGCGCGGTACGGGTAAAACTCTCACCGCGTTCTATCCCTTGACGCATCGTCTGAATCTTGGCACCTATATGAGTATTACCCACCGCCGAGGAGACGATCACCAGCCCCTGTTCTATCGGAATACCGGCCCGCATCACCAATGCGAAGGTCCGCGAAAAACGCCCCAGCGCTATGCGGGTAAACAGGCCGCCAACCACCGGCAGGCGCAGCTTGTAGCGATCCCACTGCTGCATGCCCTGTTCAGTTCGAATATGGCGTTTAAACGCGAACAGACTGAGCAGAGCGGCACCGATCATCAGGTACCAGTAATCCCGGGTAAAGTTGGACATGCTCACCAACACCTGCGTCTGCCACGGCAGCTCCGAACCCAGGCTTTTGAACACCCCGGCAAAGGCGGGAATCACGAACACATTCATGATTGCCATAGCCACAACAAGTGCCAAGATGACGAAGGAAGGATAACGGGTGGCTGCCTTGATATTCTTGATGGTGCTACGTTCCAGCTCCAGGTGCGCCGCGATCTGGGCAAAGGCCTCATCCAGATTACCGGTGTTTTCACCGACATGGATCAGACTTACATACAGGCGCGAGAACACCTTGGGATGGCTATTAATCGCGCCGGACAGGTTGTGCCCCTGCTCCAGATTATCACTGACCTCATTCAGGGTCTCCTGCAGCAACGGATTATTCACCGCCTGCGCCAGCCCGCGAATCGCCCTTGTAATCGGCACCCCGGCTTTAGTCAGACTGCGCATCTGCCGGCTGAATATAATCAGCTCGTCGAGGGTTACCTTCTGCAAAAACTTGGGTGGTCTGATATTGATATCAGTCGATCCCTTGTTTTTTACCGGTTTATCTCGAGTGATACTGACAGGGGTGATCTGACGCTCGACCAGCAAACTGGCGATCTGAGCCGGCGAGTTGGCTTCCAGACACCCCTTTACTTGCTCCCCTGCGGCATTGCGGCCGGTAAAACTAAAGGCGGTGCTGATATCGCCCATGCTTTTGACCTTCTCCTCCGGTGCCGGGGTGATATTGACCGGGGTGATCTGACGCTCCACCAGCAAACTGGCAACCTCAGCCGCAGAGGCCCCTTCCTGTAGCCCCAAGATCTGCTCTCCTGCGGTATTACGACCGGTAAAACTAAAGCTTGGCATCGCGATCAGTGCTCCATAGGTTCAAGATGAAAGCTGGTAACTCGCTTGATCAGCGCTGCCTGAGCCTCACTGCGGTTGAGCGTAGCGTCAGTATCCTCAATAATCTGCGCGGTGACCCGTAACACCTCTTCCAGGGTGATACGTCCCTGCCCAGCATACTCCAGAGCACTCTGGGCGAGCGTTTTGAAACCCTCAGACTTACTCGCAGCGGCAGCGAAGGCCGCAGTATCTGCGGCTCTCAGTGCATCGGCCATCGTGTTATCGAGTTCCAGTAGTTCAAAAATACCGATCCGACCGCTGTAACCGGTGTTGTTGCAGTGACTGCAGCCGGCACCCTTTTGGAGCTTGAGAGCCTGGCTCTCCAGCCCGAGTTCCTGCTCCAGCCAGGTCTGTTCGTTGTGGTTAGGCGTGTAGGGCGCAGTACAGTGAGCGCAGATTTTGCGTACTAATCGCTGAGCCAGCACCCCGCGCAGGGCGGAAGCTGCCATAAAGCCTTCGACGCCAATATCCACCAGCCGCATCGCCGAGCTGATCGCATCGTTGGTGTGCAGGGTGGAGAGCACCAGGTGGCC
>JBLHND010000136.1:0-9950 GCA_047622605.1 Motiliproteus sp.
GCTCTATGCCTTTACCAATCGCCACTACAACAAGATCAAGTGCCTGATGTGGGAGGACAATGGCTTCGTGCTTTATTACAAGTCGCTGGCCGAGGATAAGTTTAAATGGCCGACCCGGTCAGATGACTTGCTGTCACTGACAGGAGAACAGATTAACTGGCTGCTTGATGGCTACGATATTAGCCTGCTCAAAGGGCACCAAAAACAGCTATCAACTCAAGCCCTTACAGCGGTTTTCCTGCTGAGGAATTGCTGGCTGCATTGGCGCTGAAAGAAGCAACGATTCAGGCGCAAAACGACAGGATTTCATCCCTCGATCAGACCATAGCCTCCAAAGACAACGCCATCCAGCAGCGTGATACCCGTATCCTACTGCTCGAAGAACTGCTGCGCCTCAAAAAAGTCCAGCAGTTTGCGGCTAGCAGCGAGAAGCATGTTCACCAGATCCAGCTATTCGATGAAGCGGAAGTGGACACCGAGATCGAGGCGCTGTTGGAGCAGCTACCAGAAGAGGCGGCGACTGCGCCCAAGGTCGCCAAAAAACGTCAGCGCGGCTTCTCTGACAACCTGGTACGCGAGCGCATTGAACTGACCCTCCGATGAGGAAAAAGTCGGTGCCAGCAAAGTTTTCTTCACCAAGGTCAAAGAAGAACTGCTCTTTATTCCGGCTCAGCTGAAAGTGCTGGAGATCTGGCAGGAAAAGGCCGTGTTTGAGCAGCGCGGCCTCGACGTGATGGTTGCCGCGAAGCGGCCCATCCACCCGCTGGGTAAATGCATTGCCACCAGGGCACTGCTGGCTTAAATCATTACCTCGAAATACGCAGATGGGTTGCCGCTGTACCGTCTGGAACAGATGCTGAAACGCTTGGGGCATGGTGTCGGGCGAACCAGCATGGCGCACTGGATTATCCGCCTTGAGGATGTCTTCAAACCGCTGATCACCCTAATTCTCGAAATTCAGAACAGCAGTGGCTATCTACAAGCGGACGAGACCCGGATCCAGGTCCGGAAAGAGGACGGCAAAACCGCTCAGTCAGATAAATGGATGCGGGTCACCCGCGGCGGTCCACCGCAGCAATCAACCGCAGCAATCAACCGCTGCAATCAACCGAAATTAGGCTTACGGTTCTCCAGAAACGCGGCCATCCCCTCGGCACGGTCAGGCGTCGAGAAGCTCAGGCCGAACAGATCGCTCTCCATAATACAGGCCGTATCCAGATCCAGACCCTGGCCGCGCTGCACCAACTCCTTGGTGAGCTGGATCGCGGTACGACTCTTGCCAGCGATCATCTCTGCCAGCTCCAGCCCCCTGTCCCAGAGCTCTGACTGCGGGTAGACATGGTTAACTAACCCCCGCTGCAAGGCTTCAGCCGCCGACATCGTCCGACCGGTGACCAGCAACTCCATCGCCATCGAGGTGCCGACGATACGCGTTAAACGCTGGGTGCCACCAAAGCCCGGAGTCACCCCCAGATTAACCTCCGGCTGGCCAAACTTGGCGTTATCGGCTGCCAGGATAAAGTCACTGCTCATCGCCAACTCACAGCCGCCCCCCAGGGCATAACCGTTAACCAGGGCGATCACCGGAATATTCAGGGTCTCCAGACGACGAAACAGATGCATGCCGTGCTCGGCAAACGCCTTGGCTTCGAGGGGGCTGAGATTGCTCATATGCGCAATGTCAGCGCCGGCAACGAAGGCTTTCTCACCGCTGCCGGTAATCAGCAACACACGGGCAGACGCATCGGCGATCACCAACGATATCGCCTGATTCATCTCCTCCAGCGTCTGAGCGTTGAGCGCATTCAACACCTTGGGGCGATTAATGGTCAGCCGGTAAATACCCGTCTTAATCTCTTCAAGCAAAATATTGTCAAACGTGGCCGTAGCTGCTTTGATTGAATCCATGAAACAACTCCATTTATACTCAGTTAGTTACCATCAGTATTGAAAGAAACCGCGCCCGGACTTACGCCCCAGGTAACCGGCATCGACCATCTGCCTGAGTAACGGACAGGGACGGTATTTGGAGTCGCTGAAGCCGTCATGCAACACCTCCATAATACTCAGACAGGTATCCAGGCCGATCAGGTCCGCCAGCGCCAATGGTCCCATCGGGTGCCCCATCCCCAGCTTCATCACCGTATCTATCTCCTCGGCGCTGGCCAGACCCTCGTACAGGGTAAAGACCGCCTCGTTAATCATCGGCATCAGGATACGATTGGCCACAAAGCCCGGCGCGTCCCTGACATCGACCGGTACCTTGCCCAACCGCCTGCCCAGTTCTGTTACTCGAGTAAAGACCGCATCCTCGGTCTGCAGTGCGCGAATCACCTCGACCAGCTTCATCACCGGTACCGGATTCATAAAGTGCATCCCTATCACCTTGCCCGGACGCCGGGTCACCGCAGCCAGACGGGTAATGGAGATCGACGAGGTATTGGTCGCCAGGATCGCCTCAGGCCGACAGACCGCATCGAGATCTTTAAAGATACTCTGCTTGATCGCCTCGACTTCGGTCGCCGCTTCGATGGCGATATCGACCCGTGCCAGTGACTCGGTCAAGGTGCTGATTTTAATCCGTCCGAATGCGCTGACAAGTTCTTCCGCGTTGATCTTCTCTTTGGCCCGCATCCGTTCCAGGCTGGCCCTGATCGCGGCCAGACCCCGCTCCAGCGCCACCTGATCCCGGTCGCACAACGACACCTGTAAACCCGCTAGGGCACAAACCTGAGCAATACCGCCACCCATCTGCCCTGCGCCTACGACACCCACATGCTTAATATCCATCAATGCCTTCCGTCCATCTAATAAGTATAAACCCTTATACCATATTTTTTGTGCACTGCACAAAAATATAATCAAGACAGACGCCGAGGTCAGAAGCCACCAACTAAAAATGACCCTAGGCTGGGATCAAATCCCAGTGCTAAATCCGACCAGTCCAAGGACGCGATCCAATCACCGTGAAAGAGTAAGTTGTTCTAGGCACGCGTGCAGGTACGCAAAGGGCAACGATAGCTGGGATTGCATTCGAGCCTACTTCGCCAATCTTTCACCAAGGTGTCCAAAAAAGCAGGTACGATATTAAACGAGATGATTCGAATAGGGGGGGGTAGGGTTTGGTAGGGGTTTGTAACTAAGCGGCTGAAACAAGAAAATAAAAGGCGATAAATGCGAAGAGACGATATTTAACGAAAGGGAGAGGGGTAAAAATAGGATTGGTGCTCGGAGCGGGACTCGAACCCGCACATCCAGAAGATACGAGATTTTAAATCTCGGGTGTCTACCAATTCCACCATCCGAGCGGTGGGTCTAGCCTGTAGGATATGCAAACTGTACGGAGAGTTTTAATCCGTGGGTCTATCGATGTTGCGACTTACGATGCTGCCACTGGGACAACGTTTGAAATGGAGGCTGGAGTCGGAATCGAACCGGCGTTAACGGAGTTGCAGTCCGCTGCATGACCACTCTGCCATCCAGCCGGATGACACTTCAAATACCAATTCTTAACAAGAATTGGAGCGGGAAACCGGATTCGAACCGGCGACCTCAACCTTGGCAAGGTTGCGCTCTACCAACTGAGCTATTCCCGCATCACACTTGAGCCTGCGCTCGAGTGAGGCGTATTATAAAGTGATGCCTTCGCATGTCAACAGCCAATGGCACCTTGTTGCTCGCCAATTAAAACAAGGCTCTAACTGGCTAAAAATCGATCACATATCGCGTACGAGATTGGTCCAGGAGGCCCTCAGGTAAATCCACATGGACCAGACCGTCAGCAACGCGGCGATGTAAAGCACCAGCATGGCGGCATTAGCGAGCCCGCTATGCGGCTCGGCCAGCAACAGGAAGAAGATCGCTGACATCTGAAAGCCGGTCTTGACCTTACCCAGCATCGACACAGACACGCTGCTGCGCTGACCTATCTCTGCCATCCATTCACGCAACGCCGAAATAACCAGCTCTCGACCGACGATAATCGCAGCCGTCAGGGTCAGGTAAATATCGGCGTAGCTTTCAACCAACATGATCAACGCTATGGCGACGGTTAACTTATCGGCAACAGGATCGAGGAAGGCACCGAAAGCCGTCGCCTGGTCGAGCTTACGGGCCAGATACCCATCGACCCAATCGGTGGCTGCGGCCAATGCAAACACGCCAGCAGCGGCTAGAGGACTCCACTGATAGGGCAGATAGAAGGCGAGAGCAAGACAAGGAATCAGCGCTATACGCAGCGTGGTAATGATATTCGGAATTTTCATGTATGGTCTAGCGCCCCAGCGGCCCGCTGGATGCGGTTACCGTTACTCCTGATGAAGGTGACTGTAGATCTCTTCAGCCATTATCCGGCCAATGTTAGAGACTTTTGCAATTTCTTCAACACTGGCGCGCTGTATTTCCTGTAAACCGCCGAAATGCTTTAATAATGTCTGGCGGCGTTTAGGCCCCACGCCCGGTAACTCCTCCAGTACGGAGCGCCCCCGGGTCTTTGCTCGCCGGGCTCTGTGACCGGCTATCGCGAATCGATGGGCCTCGTCGCGGATATGCTGCAACAGATGCAAGGCACCACTACCGGGATCCAGCACCCGTTCTCTGGTCCCCTGCTCGGTAACCAGGGTCTCGAAGCCGGCCTTGCGAGTCACACCCTTAGCGATACCTATGACGGTAATTTCATCGATCTGCAACTCTTCGAGTACCTTTAATGCCTGAGTCACCTGCCCCTTACCCCCATCGACGACCAGGATATCCGGCAGCGTGGCGGCACTGCATTTGAGCCGTTTATAACGACGCTGCAACGCTTCGTGCATCGCCTGGTAATCATCACCGGTGTCGGTCGTCTGGATATTAAAACGCCGATAGTCCTGCTTACGCGGACCCTGACTATCGAAGACCACGCAGGAGGCGACGGTGGCCTCGCCTGACGTATGGCTAATATCAAAACACTCCATTCGGCTTGGCAGTTGCTCCAGATTCAATACCTGCTGCAATTCGATCAGCCGTTTCTTCACATCCTGACGGCTCGAGACATAGCTATCGAGCTGCTGCTCCGCATTGGTCTGCGCCAGCTTGAGCCAGCTACTGCGCTGACCACGCACCCGATCGACCAACTCGACCTTCTTGCCTCGCAGCTGGGTCATGGCTTCACTCAACGCCTGCCGATCATCGCCCAGATGACTGAGGATCAGCAAGGGAGGCACGGGGCGACCGGCACTTTGCAGGTAGTACTGGCCGACAAAACTGGCCAACAGCTCAGCCTCTTCGGTATCCAACCGTAATTTTGGATAATGACTCTTGCTACCCACCACCCGGCCACCCTTGATAAACAGCTGATGGATACAGCCGAATCCCGCCTTGATGTTGCACGCCAGCACATCGGCATCACCGCCTTCGCCGCTAATATGCTGCTGCTCCTGCACCTGCTGCAGACTGCTGATCTGATCTCGCAAGGCGGCGGCACGCTCGAACTCGAGAGACTCTGCGGCCAGTTCCATTTCCTGCGCCAGATCCTGATTGATCGATCGGTTCTTGCCCTCCAGAAACATCATTGCGCGGCGAATATCTTCGGCATAGCGCTCCGGGCTGATCAGCTCGACACAGGGTGCGCTACAGCGACCAATCTGATGCTGCAGACAGGGACGGGAGCGGTTCTTAAAAAAGGGCTCCTCGCATTGACGGATGCGAAAGATCTTCTGTAGTAGGTTCAGACTTTCCCGAACCGCGCCGCCGCTGGGAAAGGGTCCAAAATAACGCCCCTGCTTGCGGGTGTTGCCGCGCTGAAACTGAATAGCCGGGTACTGATGCTGACTGGAGATAAAGATATAGGGATAGGACTTATCATCACGCAGCAAAATATTGTAGGGCGGCCGCTGCTTCTTGATCAGGTTCTGCTCCAGCAGCAGCGCCTCGGTCTCGCTACCGGTAACGGTTAACCCGATAGAGGCGATCTTTTGCACCAGGGCCTGCGTCTTGACCGGTAGCCCTGTGGCACGAAAGTAACTGGCCAGGCGTTTCTTCAGATTCTTAGCCTTACCGACATAGAGGATCTGACCCGCCGCGTTGTACATCTGATAAACGCCCGGGCGCTGAGTGGCATTGGCCAGAAAAGCGGCAGCATCGAAAGCACCGGTCGCATCAATGGCTCCGGCAGTATCGAACGTCAAAACCTGGGTGGCATCCATCTTAGAATCGGCCTCTAGAGTGCGTAAGACTCAGCCTGCTGAGGGGTGAGTGAGGGTTGTTTGTGAGCATGACAGGGCCGCACAGAATAAACCTGAGAGGCTAAAATCCGCCATTACGGCCTCCCAAGTGGCGCTACCCGGTAACATCGGCACTGATTCTTGCGTTTGACACAGCTTAACACAAGCGTTCATTATTAGTGTTCGCCACAGCCCCTGTGCTTTATAAAACTATATATTATCAGGCAGTTATCGCATGTCATCGGTCAATACTAGTGAACTGACAATTCTTATTGTAGAGCCATCGAATTTTCAGAAGAAAATTATCTGCGCTGAGCTGGAACAACTGGGCTGCCAACAGCTAGACACCGCGTCCAGCGTTGCCGAAGCCCTGGATAGCATGAGCCGGCATAATCCGGACCTGGTAATCAGCGCCCTGTATCTGCCCGACGGCGACGGTATCAAGCTTGTCAGTCGAATGCGCGCCGATAAGCGCCTGGAGAGCATTCCTTACATGCTCATCTCCAGCGAGGAGCGCGCCGATGTCCTGGATCCTATTCGCCAGGCAGGCTCTGTGGCCATCCTTCCCAAACCCTTTAGGCTTGAAGATTTGCAGCTAGCGCTGAAGGCGACCTGTGCCTTTGTAGACCCCAGCGAACTGGAACTCGATAACTACGAGGCCGATGAACTTCGGGTCCTGGTCGTCGATGACAGCGCCTTTTCGCTTAAGCATATCTGCCGGGCTCTGGAAAATATCGGCATCGGCACTATCGAACGCGCCCAGGATGGCCAGCAAGCGATTGAGCTGCTGCAACAGCACGCTTTCGACCTGATCTTCACCGATTTTAATATGCCCTTGATGGACGGGGAACAGCTGACCCACTACATCCGTAATGCCTCCAACCAACCTTCGGTGCCTATCCTGATGGTGACCTCAGAGCTGAACGAGACCCGCCTGGCAGGGGTCCGCCAGGCCGGTGTTAACGCGATCTGCAACAAGCCCTTCGATACCCTGCAGATCAAGGCCATCATCAAGTCCCTGCTGGAAGATTAATTAAGGTGCGTACTGCGGCAGGATTCTATCCGCCCTCTGCGCTATCTGCACCCAGGTCACGGCAACTCAATCAGTTTGAGCACGCCTGCGTCAGAGACCTGGCCTGGTGCCTGAACAGCCCGGCCATCTACCGCCTGGGCCAGCCTGTCAACTGCCTGCTCGGCGATACTAAAGGCCTCTGGCAGTGGTTACGCCGCCTGGATCAACAACCGCAAGCCCTTCTCGATGCGATCACCCGGCAGCGTTCGCACCGTCTGGGCATCTATGTAGAAACTCTGATCGAGTTCACGCTGGCACAACATCTACGGCCCGAGCGCCATCTGTATGCGCTTGCGGTGCGGCAACAGCGGATAACCCTCGGTGAATATGATTTTCTGTTCCGACCCCGCGGTGAGGCGGCGTTGCGGCACCTGGAAATCTGCATCAAATTTTATCTGGGGATTCCCCAGCCGCAGGGGGGTGCTTACTGGGTCGGCCTCAATCGCGACGATCAACTCCTAAAAAAGCACGACAAGATGCAGCAGCGACAGCTGCGATTAAGCCAGCATCCTGCGGCACGTCGGCAATTACAGGCTCTGGGTGAGCAGGTAGGCCCCTGCCACGGGCTGATGCTCGGACGGCTCTTCTACCCGTTCACGCAACCTGCCACGAGCCCGCCGCCAGGAGTCCAGAAAAGACACCTGCGCGGCTGGTGGCTACGCCACAGCGAGCAGCAGCAATTAACAGCAAAACAAGCCTCGGCACTGCTTGCGAGCCCGGTCTTGCTGGTGCCGCTAAGGCGCCACCACTGGTTAGCGCCGCTCACACCGGCAGATGCCGAACGACTGGCGGCCGAAGCACTGCTGCCGCCCGGCGACGCCCCGCCGGGCATGACGGCCCGGCTACTGCAGACCCCCCATGGCTGGCGAGAGCACGACCGGGGCCTGTTGGTCGATGATGACTGGCTCGATTCCGTGCTTAAGACGCTTTAGCAGGCTAGGCCGGCATCGGTCCCAGCGACCGGGTCGCCGACCATCGATCCAAGCCTAGGGTCCTCGTATTGTCGGACTACACTCAACCCACGAAAATCCAAACCACAAAAAAGCTGACCCACAAGGATATGGGAAGTGCCTGAAATGCAGGAGCAATTTCAGACCAACCCACAAAGAGTCGCTTCTTTTGTAGGTTAGGCTTTAGCCTGACGCAATGAAGAGGTTAGGCTTCAGCCTGACGAAGTATCAGTGCTTAAGCCGCTTCAACAGGCTAGAGGTATCCCAACGACCACCACCCAGCTGCTGAACATCGGCGTAGAACTGGTCCACCAGTGCCGTCACCGGGAGTTGTGCGCCGTTATCGCGCGCCTCATCCAACACGATACCCAGATCCTTACGCATCCAGTCAACCGCAAAACCAAACTCAAACTCTTCATCGATCATGGTCTGGTAACGATTTTCCATCTGCCAGGACTGCGCGGCACCCTTGGAGATCACCTCGATCACGGCCTGCGGATCCAGTCCAGCACGCTTGGCAAAGTGGATCCCTTCGGCCAAACCCTGCACCAGCCCCGCGATACAGATCTGATTGACCATCTTGGCCAGCTGCCCGGCCCCGGAGTCCCCCAGCAACTGCACGGCGCGGGCAAAGCTGTTGATCGCCGTTTCTGCACGCTCATAGTCTGCCTGGGCGCCGCCAACCATGACCGTCAAGGCGCCGTTGACTGCGCCTGCCTGGCCGCCCGATACCGGGGCATCCAGAAACCCCAGCCCCTGAGTCGCGGCCAGCGCATTGAGTTCTCGGGCGACCTGTGCCGATGCCGTGGTGTGATCGACAAACAGAGCACCTGCTGCCATGCCTGCAAAAGCACCCTGCTCGCCGACACAGATCTGGCGCAGATCCTCATCATTGCCCACGCAGGCAAACACCAATTCGGCACCCTCGGCGGCGGCAGCAGGCGTTGCCGCACTGCGACCCCCATATTCGGCGACCCAGGCCTGGGCCTTGCTCGCGGTACGGTTATAGACACAGACATCATAGCCTGCCGTTGCCAGATGTCCGGCCATCGGATAACCCATGACCCCTAATCCTAAAAACGTCACTTTTTGTTGCTGCGCCATCTTTTTCTCCAAAGGGGGTACCCAGATTGTTGCTCGTGATTATTGTTGGTTTTTTATTACAGGTTCATGCTGCGGGCTATTGCTGCGGGCTATTGCTGCTAGCCAATAGCAATAGCCCGACTGCCGGCGATCAGTCTGCCAGCGCTGCAGATGCTGCGGCGACGGCGGCACCGCGTGGCAAGTCGACACCCTCGGCGATCAACGCGCTCTCCAACGCCACCAGGCATAAGAGCACGTTTTTGCGATTACAGGCGTGCCCCATCAAACCAATGCGCCACACCTTACCGGCCAGCGTTCCTAGTCCTGCGCCGATCTCCAGGCTGAATTGCTGCAGCAGACTGGTCCGGACCCGCGCCTCGTTGATCCCCTCGGGGATCAGCACCGCATTGAGCTGCGGCAAGCGATATTCAGGATCGACCAGCAAGGCTAAGCCCATCGCCTCCAACCCTAGTTTAAGTGCCTGGTGATACCGGTCATGCCGTGCCCAGGCCTGTTCCAGACCTTCGTTCTGCAGCATCACCAGCGACTCGTGCAACGCATAGAGCGCATTCACGGGCGCGGTATGGTGGTAGGCACGCTTGGCCCCTGCTCCCCAATAACCCATTACCAGATTGGTATCCAGGA
>JBLHND010000137.1:0-9866 GCA_047622605.1 Motiliproteus sp.
GAGCATCCGGCTAATAAGCCGACTAGTAAAAAGCTAAATAAAATATTATTCATAATTCTGATCCGTTGGTTTATTTGAACAAATGTTTTTCTTTAGATATTTCTTTCGATAACTCTATAAATAGTAATTCTGATGATCTTCTGGCTGCTAAGGGAAAGTCATCCATAAACTCGCTAAACTCAGCATTTCCTGTTGACGTTAAGTCCTTCTCCAAAATTATGTTTCCTTCTTGGTCGAGTGCTTTGAAGAATAGGTTTATGGTGAATTCTGTTGGTGGCCAGGTGAATGTGCTGCTAGATGATGAGTTGGTTGTTATTTCAGGAATAAAAATATAGCTAATATTTTTTTCGTGTAAATATTTTTTATTGTAAATAGAATCTAAAGAATAAACTCTAGAAAACTGATTAGATAGGACTGTGTTTAAAGCACCCTCTGAGTCTGCATAAGGCTTGTAAACGACTGTTTCTCCACCACCTCCTGGTGTAGTGACCTCTTTTTCTTTGTTTGCAGCAGAGATGTAATAAGCAACATTCTTATCAATAGTGACCATGGGTCTTACTTGTCTTATTTTTTCTAAATCTGGAGATATCTGAATGTTGTGCGCGCATCCTGAAATAACGACTAAGGATGCTAGAACAGCAAGGTTTTTGATTATGTTTATTTTCATGAGTGTTCTCTTTGTAATGCTAGTTCTTTTAACAACCAGATTAATTTTTTAACATTTCGGTTGTTGTTAAGCTTGTGAGGTTATGGTTTTATTTTCTGAGACGAAGCAGATAAGCAGTGGGCAATAAAGGTCTGCTTATCTTGGCTGGCATCAGTAAAATTTATAGCTGTTAAACAAGGCTTTTTTAGAGAAAAGCCATAAGCTATTTTTTAGCTTATGGTCGATGCTTCTTCGTTATAAAAAATTAAAACTTATATGAAAGCTGTAATGTGTCCACGCCCATGTCTCCTAGGTTATACCGCTGGTACTCTAACCGCCAAGAGTTTTTATCAAACCCAATGCCATAAGTAATATCACTGCCATTCGCAGAACTAGATGCACTTCTGCCTGTTCCAGTGAATTCAAACTCAGTTTCCCACGCGTAAGCACCAACCCTACCGTATATAGATGCGCCATTAGCCAGGTTTTTATTGACGATTAGACTTGCTTCAAGTCCACCAGTAGAGATGTCGCCAGAGTAATTTATTCCTACGACATCTAGAATTCCTAGATAAGTATATCCAGCTTCAATTGAAAAGTTTTCGTTAATTTCAGATCCAATCGCCCCCTTTATCATGACAGCACCGGTGTCGATTGTGGCGTTCAATGTGTTTGCATCATCTTGTGTTATATCGTACGAAGCGAGGCCTAGCCCACCTACCAAATAGATGCTCTCTGCATTTGCCGTAACAGAAGTTAAAAGTAAGGCAAGCGGTAATATTTTTTTCATTCTTAAATTCCAAATTTTATACAGCAAGATGCAACTAAAATCAGCAGTCATCGTTTGATGATAAAACAACCAAACCAATGATTTAGTTGTTGTTTAAATGGCTAAGTAAAAAGATTGCGAAGCGTACAGGGCTGTTAAAAATTTAGATATAGGAATAATTCTTATAAAAATAAAGCAGGCAACTACGGTTAACAAAAACCAACTCTTGTCCTCTTGTTGAAGTACGAGCGTTAATGAAAATATTTTAAATTTCTCCCAATAATCTAATTTTTACCAGCGGGCTAAGCTCGCAACGCCGGCCATTTTTTACGCAGCAGGACTTGCTGAACAACGGCTTCGGACACCGTTGTTCATCGGAGCGTAAATGCGATGGTAGCGGGGTAGGCTGGGATGCAATCCCAGCTTTCATGGGTCTATGCGAACCTGCACACAAGCCTGCGTATCTGGAGGGATATTGCTGGGATTGCATCCCAGCCTACGGTCCTTGGAATCCCCTTCGTTTACGGAGGGGAGAAGTCAAAGGTTATCGCGTCTGAGAAGCCGACCTCTTCGTGATGGAGAGAAGAGGCCGGCGCTCGAGGTCATCGTGGCTCGAAGCCCTGGGGACGATTCAAACTACTCGTAACAAGGATGCCTATTCAGTCGCCCAGCCAGAGACTGCCTTAACCTCAAGGAAGTCCTGGATCCCGAATAAACCACCTTCACGGCCATTACCCGACTGCTTCATCCCGCCAAAGGGCGAGCCTGACGCGCGGCTATGGCCGTTCATCTCAACCATGCCGGAGCGCAATTGTCGTGCTAACCGGTTACGGCGGTCGCCATCTTCGCTTTGCACATAATTGGTGAGGCCGTATAGCGTATCGTTGGCGATCTGAACGGCCTGTTCTTCAGTGTCAAACTTCATAATTGAGAGCACCGGACCAAAGATCTCCTCGCGTGCAATGGTCATCTCAGGGGTGACATCCGCAAAGACGGTGGGCTTGACATAAAATCCACGGTTTAGCCCCTCAGGCCGACCCGTACCACCGGCAACGAGTCGGGCACCTTCGTCGATACCCTGCTGAATAAGCGCCTGGATCTTGTTGAACTGCATCTCGTTGACGACGGGGCCGATATGACGCCCCTCTTCAGACGCCGGGCCGACGGTGATGCTGGTGGCTATGCGTGCCGCCTCATCCACGGCCTGGTCATAGAGGCCGGACTGTACCAGCATTCGGCTGGGTGCGTTACAGGACTGGCCGGTGTTGTTCATCATATGGCGCACGCCTCGTTTGACGGCATTGGCGTCTGCATCGGCAAAGATGATGTTAGCCCCCTTGCCGCCCAGCTCAAGATGGATTTTCTTGAGGGTGTCGGCGCCGTTCTTAGAGATCGCGATGCCTGCGCGGGAAGAACCCGTAAAGCTGATCATGTCCACATCAGGATGTGAGGAAAGTTGGCTTCCGACACCGACGCCATCGCCGTTTACCAGGTTAAATACACCCTTGGGGAAACCGGCCTCATGCATCAATTCAGCAAAGATGATCGCATTGAGCGGGCTTTCTTCTGAAGGCTTCAGCACCATGGTGCAACCGGCTACGACAGCCGCACCGACTTTTAGGGTGATTTGGTTCAGCGGCCAGTTCCACGGAGTGATCAGGCCGGCAACACCGACCGCTTCGTAGATGATCCTGTCGTCAGGCGCGTGCTCACCCAGCGGCGTTTCAAACTTGAACGCGTTGGCGGCCTTGATGAAGTTACTCAGGTGCCAGGTGCCCGCACCCACCTGCGAGGAACGCGCCATCGTGATAGGCGCGCCCATCTCGGTGCTCATCGCCGCAGCCAGCTCTTCCTGCCGACGACCGTAGGCTTTAAGCAGTTTCTCCAGCAGAGCAATTCGCTCTGCCGGGGACGTGGCCATCCAGCCCGGCAGAGCCGCCTTGGCAGCCGCGACGGCCGCGTCTGTATCTGCTTGGTTGCCAAGCGAGATCACCGCGCAGGGCTCTTCGGTCGAAGGATCGATGACGAGGTGATCCTGCGGTTTGGTTGGCGCGCACCATTGGCCGTTAATATAGAAATCGCGTTTTGTTAACATGAAGATGCTCCAGTATGTTGCTTGTATTCAGTTGTTGCACAACAGCACAGTCTGACTGTATTGGCTGTGCTTAACTTGCCCATGCTAAGGTGAACTGTCAACCGATCGAAACAGACTCGAACGCTACCGGCGTGCAGCGACAGTCCCTGTGTATTAGCGCCGACGCATTATCCCCACACCCGTCAAGCTTGCATCTCTGGAGCAGATGGCGGTAAGTGCAGGACATGCGGATCAGAGACGAGCGCCACTTCGACCACATTTTGGCATATTCCAAAGGGGGCTCATCGCTAAAAAAGCAGAACGTCCAGCGCCTGGGTGCCCGTCACAACCTACAAAAATGTGCCAAGATTGAATCAACCACCGCATCTGTGCAGGTGACGTTTGACCCGCTTGCCAGGGGGGCTCTCGTAAACTACCTATTTCAATCCAGGGGTTCAGGCGTATGGGTAAGCGAGGACGAGCCTGCTGGGCTGCAGTATTTGCATTGCTGGGGGCAGGAAGTGTTATGGCGGTAGAGCAAGCGGAGTACCGGGTTGTCTTCAAGGAGGACCGTTTTGAAGTGCGTGAATACCCGCCACTCATTGTCGCCGAGACCCTCGTAGAGGGCGACTTTGAAGACGTGGGTAATGAGGCCTTTGGCAGACTGTTTAAGTACATCTCCGGCAACAACCAGTTGCGACAAAACGTTGAGATGACCGCGCCAGTCGGTCAGACCGCCGAGAGTCAGAAAATCAGAATGACCTCGCCGGTGGGTCAACAGCAGGTGGAGGGCAGATGGGCCGTGAGTTTCATGATGCCAGCGTCCTCCACGCTCGAGACCCTACCGGAGCCCAAAGACCAGACTGTGGTTTTGCGCCAAGTTCCAGCACGTCATATGGCAGCCGTCAGATATTCCGGCTTTTGGAGCGAGGAGGGTTATATGCGCAATAAAACCAAGCTGGAGGCCTGGATCGACGAACAAGGCTTCATCCCCGTTGGGGAACCCGTCTGGGCGCGGTATAACCCACCGTTCATGCCTTGGTTCCTGCGCCGGAACGAGATCCTGGTTCCCATCGACGAGTGTGCCGCACAACGAGTGTGCAGCGGTCAATAGACGCCGAACAAGAGGTCGCCGCAATGGAACATGATCGTCGAACCTTCTGAAGGGCCGTTAAGTATCAATGAGAGGCGAAAAATAACCAAAGGTGATCACCATAGCGGCACAGTGCGGCACTCAAGAACACCACTTCAGCCTTTGAATGCGCCTGCCAGCCGAGCCTCGAGGCGCCGCTGCTGCCTCTGTGCATCCGGTGGGATTCGAACTCTAGAATTACTGGCGCTAGTGCTTGCCGAAACTCCATCGACTGAGTAGAATACGCCCCTCTCGAAAGAGATCCTCTAAGCACCCGTAGCTCAGCTGGACAGAGTAGTTGGTTCCGATCCAATTGGTCGGGGGTTCGAATCCCTCCGGGTGCACCATTTTAAGCTCCTCGTACGTCTCTATACTTCTACAAAGCCACTGTTACCAGAGGCTTTAAGCTATGCCGCGTCTCCTCTGTTCCAAGTCGTCTGTCTGATTCCAGTGTAAACTGGGGCCTTTTTGCGCTTTAAAAAAGAGCTAATTGACTCCGACCCGAATGGCACTGACTTAAGAGGCCGCTGCCTGCAGAGAAGACTTTCGAGACCGTATGCCAGCTGGGACGCGGCATCCGAGCCCCCAGGGAAGGGTTCACGGCGTGTCTCGGAATTTTCTCTGCAGGGAGCGGACGGGTTAGTTCGCACTCAAATCGCTTAAGTCAGTGCCCTCAGACTCTGACCCCTTTAACAGCAGGTTGCTTGCACCAGGCTGAAATTCTAGTTTATGGGCTGATGCCTAACCACGGAGGGTAACGTCCCCTGTCTCCGCTACAGCCCTCGGAATACGCGGGTTTCAGCGATGTGGTACAGGTGGGGCAGGTATTTCACCCACATCACTCGGAAAAAATGGCCATCACAAAGGGTGTGAGATAGGGTTGCAGCGTTATCGGTCGCCTGCAGGGTTTGGTTCCTCCGTCAGTGGATGGCATTGACGTATGGCTGCCGATCAGAAGGAGTCGCTTGCGCGACTTAGCAGTCATTCTGTGTAGGTTCGATTGCAGTCAGGTGTAGGTTTCTATTCCGATGACTGGCTCTACCACGCTTCAGGAATGACTTCATATCATTGCGGGACTAATAATAATGAGGAGGGATGGATGCCCATGAGTGTTGAACTGTCTGACTGTGGCCACTATGTGCAAACGGTGCTGCAAGGGCCTATAGACATTGCTTTAATAAAGGCTGCCAGGACAGAATCCTTACCTCTTTTTTTCGGTACCTGTGATCGAGCGTTAGTTGATTTTCGGCTAGCCGAGACAGGGCACATCAGCTTCATCGACGTAGATGACTTATGCATTAGCTTTAAAGAAGATGTCCCCAGGTGCAACCGGATGGTTATGGTTATCTCCCCTGACGCTGACAAGCGTCGTTATGCTTACTTAGCCAATGCTCATTGTATTGCTGGCGTAGAAACTGACTTTTTTGAAAACATGGGAGACGCAAGGGCTTGGCTGCTCGAGAGAATCTGACTCTGTTGCTATTTTCGATGCCAGCCTGGGTCGCGGTTAGTCCGCTACGGACTTGCAGGCTGGCGGGTTCTTAACGCGTGCCAGGAGTCTGTTCCCGAAGGCGTAAAAGGTCAGTGATATAAAGATAACGCTACTTCCTAGCAGCGTCATGGCACTGGGGGCTTCATCCAGCGCCAGCCACACCCAGAACGCGCCAAAAATTGCTTCAAGCAGCAGGCACAGGCTCACGTCCGTTGCGCTGATATAGCGCGGCGCAATCTGTAACAGGGTGTATCCCAGAGGCATTGTAATGGCGGCGGTGAGAGCTATCGCTCCCAGCTGCACCGTACTCGGCGAGGCCTGGCCGTTGCTTCCCAGCAGTGCAAACGCTGCGATAAAGAGGCCCCCCAGGGCGAGGCCCGGGGTGAGGTCCAGCGGGGCCTTTAGCCGTGACCAATTGAAACTTGTCGCCATACAGATAGCGCAGCCCAGGGCAAAGAGGTTGCCGGTCACGCTGTTATCACCGCCATTATCGACAGCGATCACCGAGATTCCGACCAGGGTGCAGGCGATGGTGAGTGCGGTGCGCCGGCTGATACGCTCACCCAGGACCAGCCAGCCGATAAGCGCCGCAAACAGGGGGGCCGTGCTGATAATCATCATGGCAGCGGCCGCACTGGTCTGTTGCATCGACTGGGTAAAGCAGTAGGTATTCGCCGCAAAAATGACCCCGGCGACGACCCCGGCCCTGCCGGCGTTGACGACGGCTCGCAGGCATTGCGTCCGGTACCGGACGCAGATTAGGGTTCCGAAGCCGAAGGTCAGAAACAGGCCACGCCAAAACAGGATCTCACTGTGGTCCAGCTCGATCCAGCGCATGACCAGCACATCGGGAGACAGCAGCATCGCGCCTGCGACGCTAAGCAGTAACCCGGTCGTTTTCGGGGGCATCTGTTCACCAGTGGTTGAGGTCTCGGGTTGTTCAGGGGGGCTATGGCCCGCGCTAAAAGGCTGACGCTAAGATAAACGCAGCCTTTAAAGAGAGATCAGCGATCGATGATGGGCAGGGTCGGCCAAGTTCGCTGATGCAGTAGTTCACACCCCTGATCGGTAATCAGGATGTTGTCCTCGTGCACCATCATCTTGCCCGGCGCGAAGGTCATCCCCGGTTCCAGCGTCAGGACCATGCCCGGTTGGAGGATTACATCGCCCCCGGGCACGTGGGATGGCCATTCGGTCAGCTGCATCCCCAGGCCGTGGCCCATGCGCCCGACGTCGTTACTCAGGGCTCCGGCATCTTCGAGCACCGACCACATCGCCTGCCAAAGTTCACCGGTCGTGCGGCCGGGTGCTGCGATCTGCAAGCCCGCTTGAGTCGCCTCATAGGTCGCCTCATAGGCGCGATGCGCGGCGCTATCGACCCGGCCAAAGCCGTAGTTACGGTCGAAGTCGCTGAAATAACCATCGAAGTTGGCACCGGTATCGATAATCAGCAGATCACCTTCACCGAGCAGCCGGTCGGTCGGCCCCATGATGATATTGTTGTAGCCGCCTTGTCCCGATGCGGAGATCAGGTAGGGGCAGACATCGGCACCCAGGCGCAGCATCTCCAGGTTCATCGCCTTGCAGGCTTGGCGTTCGGTCATGCCGGCGTGCAGATGCTGCAGCAGATACTCGAAGCCTGCGGCGGTGACTTCGCAGGCAAAGCGTATCTTAGCCACTTCCGCTGGCGATTTTAGGCTGCGAAGCGCGCGAACACTGGTCGATACATCGACCATTGCGTGTTGTCCCAGGCGCTGCTGCAGGCTGGCGAAGTTGGCCGCCGGCATCCGCAGGTGCGTCTCCGGTCCCAGCATCGCGCCGATGCGGTGATGGCGCTGGCTCACCTCCGCCAGAGTATCGCCCAGCAGTGTGATGCCGTCGTCCTCCGGACGCGGAGACGGCCAGCTGCGAACATCCTGGATCCAGGTCTGCTCGAAGCCGGCCACGCCGATCTCCGGTACCACGGCTATAGGGACTCCGCTAGCGGGTATGACCAAAAACCAGGGCCGGGTCGGGCTTTCCCAAAACTGGGACTTGAAGCCGCTGAAATACCGAAATTCGGGCTCGGTGGTGAAAAATACGGCATCGATCTGCTGCTCTTCCATGCGCTGTTGCAGCTGCTCGGTGCGCCGTTCAAATTCGAAGATCTCAAATCCCCGTGCAGGGGCGATAAGCACGTCGTTCATCCTGGTGTTGCCTCTTATTTGAGTTGTCGGCTTTAAGGGACGTCTTGTTAACGATTGGTTTAACGCTTAGCTTTTATTGCAAGCGATCACTCACGAGCTGGATCCAGTAGCGCGCACCGGTGTCTAGGATACGATCGTTAAAGTCATACTTGGGGTTGTGCAGGGCGCAGCCACCGACCGATTCGGTGCCGTTACCCAGCAGGGTGTAACAACCGGGCTTGACCCGCAGCATGCTGGAAAAGTCTTCGGAGATCGTGAAGGGCTCGCAGCTGCCGTTGACGTTGTCGCTGCCGAGTACTTTTTCGGCGGCCTCAATGGCGTACCGGGTTTCCAGAGCGCTGTTGATGGTCGGATAGAAGGTGTTAATAAATTCAAACCGGTAACCCGCACCTGCCGCCTGGCAGATCCCCGCGACGATGCGCTCCATGCTGGTTTCAATCCTGGCTAAGGCCGCTTCGGTAAAGCAGCGACAATCGCCTTTGATGGTGACCTGTGACGGAATCACGTTGACGGTGCCGTTGGTTATAAACTCGGTGGCCGAGATGACGGCTGTCTCAGAGATCGCGCTGAGATTGCGCGAGACGATGGTCTGGAGCGCCAGCACCACCTGCGCACCGATGACGATAGGGTCGATGCCCAGGTGCGGCAGCGCCGCATGGCCGCCGACACCCTCGATCGTAATCTCGAAGCTGCTCTCGCTGGCCATCAGCGAACCCGGGCGCAGGGCAAACTGACCTTCAGGCAGGCCCGGCAGGTTGTGCATGCCATATACGGCATCAATCTGGAAACGTTCAAACAGACCGTCATCGATCATCGCCTGAGCGCCTCGGCCATGTTCTTCATCGGGCTGGAAGATAAAGTAGACCGTACCGTTGAAGTGCCGGGTCTTGGCGAGATGGCAGGCGGCACCGAGCAGCATGGCTGAGTGACCATCGTGGCCACAGGCGTGCATCTTACCGTCATGCCGGGAGACGTGATCGAAGCTGTTCTGCTCATGGATATGCAAGGCATCCATATCGGCACGCAGGCCGATACTGGCGTGTCCTGCACCGCTGCGCAGAATTCCCAGTACGCCGGTCTGGCCAATATTGCGTACCACCTCTATGCCCCAGCCTTCCAGCTTTGTGGCGATAAATTCAGAGGTCTGTTGCACCTCAAAACCACACTCAGGGAAGCGGTGCATATGGCGACGCCATTCGATCATTTGAGTACTGAGCTGTTGTTCCAGTGATGACAACTTTCTTGGCACGGATGAAGACTCCAGCCTGTCAGGGCAGGCGATAAAAGGTAAAAAACAAAGATAAAAGACTAAACTCAGACCTCCGGTATAGGCTCGGCAGCACTGAGCAACGACCCAAACCCGAGGACCTTTGCGGTGTAATTCACCAGTTGCAGGCTATGCCAGGCCAGCGCCTGATTGCTGCTGACCACCGGTTTACCCAGGCGCTCTTCGATCTGCGCAATCACCCCAGAGGCGCGTAGTGCAGTACAGGAGATAAACAGCAGGTCTGCCTTGGGGTCGCAGACCTTCACGGCCGCATCTTCGATATCCTGGGGCGTGATAAAG
>JBLHND010000138.1:0-9862 GCA_047622605.1 Motiliproteus sp.
CGATCCACAGGATCCGATCGGCTTTCGCGACCGGGTGATGCTGGAGCTGCTGTACGGCTGCGGCCTGAGAGTCAGTGAGCTGATCTCGCTACAGGTCTCTATGGTCAATATGCGTCAGGGGGTGGTGCGGGTCACGGGCAAGGGTAATAAAGAGCGCTTGGTACCTCTCGGTGAGATTGGGCTGGAGTGGCTGGGGCGTTATCTACGCCAGGGACGCTCCTTGCTGTTGAAACAGGCCGATAGTGAGGTGCTGTTTCCCAGCCGTCGTGGCACTCAGATGACCCGGCAGACGTTCTGGTATCGGATTAAACGCTATGCACGCCAGGCGGGGATCGATAAACCGCTGTCACCCCATACGCTGCGACATGCGTTCGCCACCCATCTGCTTAATCATGGCGCCGACTTGCGGGTGGTGCAGTTGCTGCTGGGGCACGCGGACCTGTCGACAACCCAGATCTATACCCACGTCGCGCAACAGCGTTTACAGTCGCTGCATCAGCAGCACCATCCCCGTGGTTGAGCCTGTACTGAGGACCCCTATCTATACCCATGCCGCCCAACAATGTTTAGAATCACTGTATTAACAACACCCACGCGGCTGAACTAGTCTCGCGTTCAGGACTCTAACCCCGAGTTCAACAACTTATAATTGATGATATCAGAGGTATTTATGCGTTTATCGGCTTATTTGTGCTCCCTGCTGCTGGCTTGCAGTGGTTCGACTCTGGCGGCCCCGGTGACAGAGGCGATGGAGCAAGCCATTACTCAAAACCTCAGGGGGGTCAATCAGGCGATTCAAATCCGTTCGATCACCCCCTCACCCATTGAGGGTCTGTACGAAGTTAAGATAGATACTGGCGAGCTCCTCTTTAGCAGCGCGGATGGCCAGCACTTTGTCGTCGGTAAGTTGTTCGAGGTTCAGGGGCAGCATCTGGTTAACCTGAGCGAGGAGCGTCTAAAGGGCGCGCGTGCCGAGACCCTGAAAGGGCTGAATAAGGATGACATGATTATTTTTTCCCCTGAGGGGGAGGTTAAATCGGTTGTTTATGCCTTTACCGATACCGACTGTGGCTACTGCCAGAAGCTGCATAGCGAGATGGCGGACTACAATCAGGCGGGTATCGAGATCCGCTACCTGGCGTTCCCACGTGCTGGACTGCAATCTCCGACCTATAGGGAGATGGTGTCAGTCTGGTGCGCCGAGGATCGCAAGGCGGCGATGACGATCGCGAAGACCGGGAGAACGGTGCAGCGCAACGACTGCGATAACCCCATCGCCGATCAGTATGCGCTGGGCGTTGCCTTTGGCGTCACCGGCACGCCGGCGCTGGTGTTTACCGATGGCACGCTGCTGCCCGGTTATATGCCTGCTGCCAAGTTGACAGTGGCTCTGCAGCAAACGCAGTAATCGGCAGGCCTGTCTGGCTGGCAGATTCTTGCTAGTACTGTCGGACTACACTCAACCTACAAAACGCCAACCCACAGGGATGTGTTTTTTGTAGGTTAGCCGTGCATGCAGGAGCCTTCAGCTGCCTAGCTACATCCTTGTAGCGCGGGCTTTAGCCTGACGAAGTGAGCGCACAATGAAAGACCTAACCCCCTTCATTCCAGCCTAGGGTCCTAGCTTGCAGCCAGCATTTGGGCGCATTTTTCTCTAAGCATCTCTCTGAACGCTATCACTGCGGGAGTGACTTGCTTCCTGCTTGGGCAAAGTAAATAGAGCTGGGCCGAAGGTGATTGAAAATCTGACAGTATTTTTACTAGTTTTCCGCTCTGCACATCCGCATAGATGTCTATCTGGGATCTGTGGGCAATGCCTTTTCCGGCAACCGCCCAACGTCTGACCATATCCGTATCATTACTGACTCGGTTGCTGCTTACCTTTATTCTGTGACTACCCCGATCGCCCCTGAACTCCCAGGTGTTGAAAAGCCGACCGTCGAGTCTATGCAGCAAGCAATTGTGCGTTCTTAGGTCATCAGGATGTGAAGGTTCGCCAAACCTGGACAGATAGGCGGGCGATGCGCAGGTGACTCTGCTTAGCGTCGCAATGTGGAACGCCACCATCGTCGAGTCTTCTGGTTTTCCATAGCGCAGGGCCACATCAATTTCGTCCATAAAAAAATTGGCGAGCGAATCTCCTGCACTCACGTTGATCGACAGGGAAGGGTGATTGTCCATCAGCTCGTCCATCCAGGGCAGAACTAAATTACGCCCTAAATCTGAGGAGACAGAAAGCCGCAATTCTCCGCCGATCTTGCCCTGCACCTGGTGAGCCGATAGGCGGCCTTGATCCAAGGATGCCAGAGCCTGGCGGCAGTGAAACAGGTACTGCTCTCCTTGCGATGTAATTCGCAATTGCCTGGTTGTTCTTATAAACAGTTGAACATCGAGTTGCTTCTCTAATCGCCTGAGTGCCAGGCTGGCAGCCGCTGTCGAGATTCCCCGCTGCTTAGCCGCTTCGGTGATGCTGCCGGTTTCTGCAATCCGAGTGAATAACTTAAGATCTGACGTATTCATTATTAACTTTATTTTAAGAGTGTTTGTGTTATTGCTGTGTTTTTAGTTTACAAAAAATGCGGGAGAATGTCCTGACTCACTGGGAAACAGGCAAGCATCAAGGCCCATTGGGTTTGCTAAAAAACCTATAGTTGATTGATTAAAAATAATATTTTTAAGTATATAGGCTGATATGCCCGTCAATTCAGGATTCAAAGGGGTCGATATGATCGAAGCAGCAGGCGTTAATCCGCTATTAGGTCGTTCACTGCAGCTTCCCTGTGGTGCGGTGTTAAAAAACCGGTTGGTAAAATCAGCCATGTCTGATTCGCTTGCCGACGGCGAGGGGGATGCGACAGCGGCACAGATTCGACTCTATGAACGCTGGGCAAAAGGTGGGGTTGCGCTATCGATCATAGGGGAAGTGCAGGGCGATCCTCGCTACCCGGAGAAGCCTGGCAACCTGGTCTTCGGCGCTAGTTCTCATCTTCGACAATTACACTCGCTGGCCACTCGGGCTTCGATCGAGGGCGCCCATATATGGCCTCAGCTTGGCCATGCCGGGGCGTTGTCGCACTCGCCGATCAGTCAGCCTGCCGGGCCCTCGGCCCTTGCGATCGGAGCTTTTAACTGCGCAGGTCTGTCGACGGCCGCGGTGGAGCAGTTACCCGATATGTATGCCAGAACCGCACTACTGGCCAAGGAGGTAGGCTTTACCGGCGTTCAGATCCATGCCGGTCATGGATTTTTACTCAGCCAATTCCTGTCGCCTTTATTCAATCGTCGTACCGATCAATACGGCGGCTCCATCGAGGCGCGTTGTCGAATTATCGTCGAGGTGATTGATCGGGTTCGGCGTGCGGTGGGACCTTCGTTCCCCGTGGGCATTAAGATTAATTCGTCTGATCAATTAGAGGGAGGGTTGACGCAAGACGATGCCTTAGACGCTATTGGTATTCTGGATCAGACGTCAATCGACTTGATTGAGATCAGTGGGGGTACCTACTTTCCAGGCGCTAAGGCCCGTTCCGACAGTACCGGTGGCGGTCCCTATTTTGTTGATTTTTCTAAAAGAGCTCAGCAAGTGACCTCTGTGCCTTTGCTGGCGACGGGTGGCTTCAAGACGCGTGCCGAGGCCCTGGGATCGCTGGCTGACGGCTCCGTCGATATGGTTGGCCTGGCTCGTGCGATGGCATTAAATCCTGAGCTTGCCAATGACTGGCTGGCGGCTGAGGGTGGCGATCCTGCTTTCCCCCGATTTGAGACCTCTCCCCCCGGCGGTATCACGGCCTGGTATACCCTGTTGCTAACCGCTCTAGGCAATGACTGCGAGAACAACTTCACCCTGGACCTGGCGTCAGCTATCAATCTTTATGAAGAACGTGACGCGCTTCGCTGCACGAAATGGCTGCAGAAGTTCTCTGGCTGAAGCCTGACGATGACAGCGCCGCAACAACTAACGGGCCGATAGCCTTTTTTATGGACGTTATTGTCAGCAGTGGCTGCCTGGGGCGCTAAAATCTGCTAGTTTGGGCGCTTTTAGGTTGTTTGGAACCCCCTATGTCAGAGATCCGCGTTAGTCAGCTCAGCGTCTACCCGATCAAGTCCACCACCGGTATCCACCTGGATCATGCCCTGGTCGAGGAACGGGGCCTGGCGTTCGATCGTCGTTTCGTGGTCGCGCGCCCCGACGGTCAGTTTATCAGCGCGCGCACTCATCCACGGTTGCTGCTGATACAGAGCGCGTTGCTGCCCGCAGGCTTGCATCTCAAGGCGCCGGGTATGGCGGCGCTGGATCTTTGCTATAGCGACTTTCCCGACGACTTTCCTGGAGGGTACCGCGACCTGACGATCTGGGCGGATACGTTCCAGGGGCAGCGTTGCGGGGCGGCAGCGGATGCCTGGCTCAGCGAGTATCTGGATCAGCCGCTGCAGCTGTTTTATCTGGGTCCTCAGAGTCATCGCCCGCGTGCTTCCCATCCGGGTTTGGCGGAGGGGGAGGTCAGCTTCGCCGATGGCTCCCCGCTGCTGTTGATATCGCAGGCGTCGCTGGAGGATCTTAATCAGCGCCTGGTTAACCCGGTGCGGATGACGCAGTTTCGCCCTAATCTGGTGCTCAAAGGCTGCACTCCCTTTGCCGAAGATGGCTGGCAGCAGATCCGCATCGGCGAGGTCGTGTTTGAGGTGACGACGCCCTGCTCGCGCTGCGTGCTAACCACGATCGATCCTGGCAGCGCGGTGGCCGACGCCGGACGGCAGCCCCTGGCGACATTGGCTGCGTATCGTAAAGGTGAGGATGGCCAGGTCTATTTTGGCCAGAATCTGGTGGCGCTTAACCGGGGCACGATCTCTCTGTACGACGAGGTCGAGGTGCTCTCGACCCGGGCGGCCCCCGTCTATCCCGATCAGGCGCCCGTACTCGTGCCCCTCCCGGCGCTTGCGCACCGCTGGCAGCCAGACACGCTGGAGACGCTTGAGTGTGTCGCGATCCGCACTGAAACGGCCGATGTTAAGACCTTCAGCTTCAGGGTGCTCGATGCGCAGAAGCCCCAGTATCACCCCGGCCAGTTTATCTGTCTGGAACTCGAGCTCGAGGGCGAGCCGCTGCACCGTAATTACACGCTTTCCAGCTCGCCAAGCCGGCCGGATCTGTTGGCCATTACGGTGAAGCGGGTCGAGGGCGGGCGAATTTCTAATTGGCTCAATGATCAGCTCCGGGTTGGCGATCGGGTTCGTGCTCGAGCACCGGCGGGTGAGTTTCACTGCCAGAACGCCCCCCTGGATAAGCTGCTGTTGCTGTCGGCCGGCAGCGGCATCACCCCGATGCTGTCGATGCTGCGCTGGATGACCGACCTGCGACTCGATAATGACATCGTGTTTCTGCACAGTGGCCACAGCGAGGCGGACCTGATTGCCCGCCAGGAGGTCGAACTGCTGGCTAAGCAGCATGGGCGTTGTCAGCTGCTCTATACCCTGACCCAGGCGAAACCTGGCGATCTGCGCGGCTTTCGCGGACGCCTGGATCGCTCGATGCTGGATACCGTCTCTAAGCTCTCCCGTCGCCAGGTCTATGTCTGTGGCCCTCATCCCTTTATGCAGCAGGCTAAGACGCAGCTGCTGGCGCTGGGTCTGCCTGAAAACCAGTACTTTGAGGAGAGTTTCGGGGTCCGCGAGGGAGATCCCGGTACCGTCTCGAGCGCGCCGCAGAAGGTCAATATTTTGTTCGATTCCTGGGACACGATGATCGAGGGTGATACTCGGCAGACGCTGCTGGAACAGGCCGAGCACGCGGGTGTAGAGATACCCTTCTCCTGCCGTGGCGGCCTCTGTGGTAGCTGTAGGGTGAAGCTCGAGAGTGGCGAGGTCGAGGTGCTGGCCGATGCCGGACTTAGCGAGGCCGATAAGTCGAATGGCTATGTTCTGGCCTGCAGTTGCAGGCCTAAGACGGATCTGGTGCTGACTCAGGGCTGAGGTGCCACCTTGCTAAGTAAGGCGACGCCCTGACGATACCCCAGTCCGCCATTGCCATGAACCATGCCATGCTGCTGTTCGCCGTTAAGCAGGTCGTGGTGCATGCTGATCAGGGCGTTGAGTGCGGGGTTGTTCCAAGGCGCTCTGGCCAGGTTCATGCCGCCGGTGACGGTGATGCGGTGCCGGGTTAAAAACTCGGGGATCTGTTGCACAGTCTCAACCAATCCGGAGGTCAGTAGGAAGGCCATAGGGACCACCGGGAAGCAGGTATAGACCTCTAAGAGCGCCTCCCCCCGTTTGAAGACCTCGGCAAAGTCGACGCCCGAGTCAAGACAGCACTGCTGGTAGGCGTCGCGCAGATGATCATAACGGGCGATCATCTCGATATGCTCCGGGCCGTCGTGTGGCAAGCGGCCCAGGCCGACGGCATGGAGTTCCAGCATCTGCTCGGGCGCGCATTTGAGCTGCCGGGCCAGTGACTCGCTGACGATCAGTAGCCGACCCTTAAAATCAATCAGCGGATTGGCGCAGTCGACCCCGCGAAACAGCGAGGTGATCGGCTGGTACCAGCGTGCATCGGGCAGCTGCTCGAGAGCAAAGTCGTCACCCAACGCATCGCGGTAACTCAGGCTGTAATTCTCGAACAGGGCCTGAGCGATGTCGCGAAAGCCCGGTTCATCGAGCTGATGCTGCGCTAAGAAATGCTGGGACAGGTCGGTATAGGCCTGGGTAACCGGCAGATCGGCACCGTAGACCTCCATGTTTTCGAGCCGCTGCTGGCGGCTGTAATCGGTTTTAAGCTTATCTTCACCACAGATCAACACCGCCTGCTGGCCCTGGTCAATTAACGCTTTGGCATGCGCCGCGGCTTCGATGGGGGCGCAGCCGCTGCGAAAGTGTAGGGGGGCTTCTGGGCTATGCCAATCGGTACTCAGGGGATCTATCTGTAGCTGCAGGATCTCGACGCCGAGTTGTTCGATCTGCTGTTCCAGCGCGAGGCAATGCTGCAGGGAGCCGACAGTGTCGAGCGTCTTGACGGCAGAGATGATCAGGGCTTTGGACATAAGAATGGCAACGGCTGGGAATGGGGTCGAGAGTGTAGCAGAGAGAGTGACAGAGAGAGAGTGACAGAGAGAGAGTGACGAGAGCGGGGCTGTTCGCTCGGCGTTATGTCGCGTGTCGGTGCCGGGAGTGGAATCGCAGTCGCTATGAATGCTAATGTCAGTCATATTAGAGTCCGCAAGTCTCCTAATAACTTGTATTAAGATGGTAGTGGTCGGAAATGTCAGTCATGCTGAGGTTATTGTTTGAATCCAAGAAGCAGTGTTTATGTCGGTAGGAGGGAAGTCATTGAGTGAAATAAGCGTACCCGCGTCCTACGTCAGTTCGTTGCTTAAATCGTTGGAGAGCAACCCCAACGAATTGGCTGAATTGCTGGCGTCGGCCGATATCAGTCAAGAGGAGCTGCAGCAGCCTGAGCTGTCGGCGGTTAAGTACGGCAAGCTCTATCAAAAAGCGATGTGGCTGATGCGTGATGAATCTTACGGCATGCCCAGTGGCGGCAAGGTCCCCAACGGCACCTTCAGGATGATGTGTCTGTGCTGTATTCATTGCGCCAAGTTGGGAGATGCACTGCAGCGTTGCAGTGAGTTTTATGATCTGTGTCGTGGGGCCAGGACTAAGCCGGTACTGGAGTTTCGCGGCAAGCAGGCGACGGTCACCCTAGCACCGCTGTCGAACGTGTCGCTCGAGGAGTTCGAGGGGATACTGGCCGGCTACAGCACCACATCGATCAGGACCGCGCTCTCGGCTTGGCACCATTTCCAGAGCTGGTTGGTAGGGCGGCGGGTGAGGTTGTCTGCGGTCAGCTTCGCGTTTGCCCGACCCGAGGATGGCAATGATTATGAGGTGCTGTTCCAGGCACCGATTAAATTTAATCAGCCCAGCAATCAGCTGCGCTACGACCTAGAACAGATGGACCTGCCGCTGATACAGACCGAACAGACGCTGCAGGGATTCCTTAAGACCGCCCCTTACCAGCTGCTGGTGATGGTCGATAGTGATAATAGCCTGCGTGCCCAGGTACGGGCGCTGATCGGCCGCGATTTCAGTCGCGCCCTGCCGAGTGCCGAACAGGCCGCAGAATCCTTGTATATGTCGGTCACCACCCTCAGGCGCAGGCTCCAGGCAGAGACGACCTCTTATCAAAAAATTAAGGATGAGTGCCGTAGAGAAGCGGCCACCAACTACCTCAACTGCCCGGAACTGACCAATACCGATGTGGCCCTGTTGATGGGGTTTGACGAGACCAGCGCGTTCTTCCGTTCGTTCAAGAAGTGGACCGGGATGACGCCGGGAGTCTACAGGCGCAGTGTGCTCTAGCCATCAGCCATCAGCCATCAGGCGCTGCGTTCATCCGTCATCAATGCTGCCGTTCGTTCAAGCTTTCGATATTTAAAAAATGGACCAGGATGACGCCGGGAGTCTATAGCCGCAGCGTGCTGTAGCTCGGCGGCCTCAGGGCCGATCTGTCGCCTATTGGGTGCTTGTTTAGATTTGCTGCTAAAGTTGTTAAACCTTTTCATTACGCTGGCTGAGGGGTAAGTCGAGCGCCGCGGGAGGGCGTTTTTGTCAGTGATATGGGCCGCTATTGATATTGTTTGCGCAGGTCTCTGGCAGGCACAATGCAAGACTCAGCTTGGGCCTTAGGCCTGATTAGCAGCAGTAGGAACGCGGCGGCATAGCAACAAACTGCCTAAAACCGCATAGTAAGGCACAATAATAACCGTCCCCTCCGATGATTCGGACAACCAGAAATGGGTGAGATAATGATCTACCAAGGACCATCGATACAGGTCATAGCGCTAGCGGATAATGTCTTCGAGATGCGCTTCGATCAGCAGGGCAGCCCGATTAACAAGTTCGATCGGCAGACTCTGGATGATTTAAAAGCCGCCGTTGCGGCTCTGACTTCACTGCCATCGCTTGCCGGACTGCTGATCAGCAGTGCTAAAGATGCGTTTATAGTCGGCGCCGATATTACTATGTTCAGTGAAGTTTTTAGTAACACAGATGCTGAGATCATCGAGATGAACATGGCTATTAATGGCCTCTTTAATACGCTCGAAGATCTGCCCTGTCCGACGGTCGTGGCGATCAATGGCATGGCACTGGGAGGCGGGTTCGAGATCTGCCTGGCGGCGGATTACCGGGTGATGGCCGATAGTGCTAAGGTCGGCCTGCCTGAAGTGAAGCTTGGGATCTTCCCCGGCTGGGGCGGCAGCGTACGTCTGCCGCGGCTGATCGGTGCCGATAATGCGATCGAGTGGATCTGCTCCGGTTCTGAAAAGCGCGCCCCTAAAGCGCTGTTCGAAGGTGCCGTCGATGCGGTGGTGACGGGCGATAAACTGCGTGATGCCGCGATTGACCTGCTGGCTCAGTGCCAGGCCGGAAAGCTCGATTATCGGGCACGCCGGATCGAGAAACAGAGTCCTATAAAGCTGGGTCCGCTCGATGCGATGATGGCCTTTGAGACCGCCAAGGGCTTTATCGCCGGTAAGGCCGGCCCTCATTATCCGGCACCTGTGGCCGCCGTTAAGGTGATGCAAAAGCATGCCGGGATGACGCGGGATAAGGCGCTCGAGGCCGAAGCTAAGGCCTTCGTGAAGATGGCTAAGACCGACGTCTGTGCCAACCTAGTGGGTTTGTTCCTCAATGATCAGCAGATCAAGAAGGTGGCCGCAAAACATGCCAAGCAGGCGTTGCCGGTCAAGCAAACGGCCGTGTTGGGTGCAGGCATCATGGGTGGCGGTATCGCTTACCAGTCTGCGGTCAAAGGCACCCCTATCCTGATGAAGGATATTAACGAGGCGGGTATTCAGAGCGGGCTGAA
>JBLHND010000139.1:0-9735 GCA_047622605.1 Motiliproteus sp.
GCATTCACTCAGGCCGTCCCTGGCCTTCGCCCTACGGGCAGCCGATGGCTGTGCAAAGCGTCTATCCTGACGCTTTGTATCCCCGCCGGGGCGACTCAAATCTGTGATTTGAGGACGTCCATCGCCACGCGCAGCTTATTACCAGGCAACCCAGTTAAGAAAGGGCTACCCGTAAGGGTAGCCCTTTTTTATGTTTGGCTTTTAGACGTTATGACCACTCTCACATGGGGAAAGGAGAAAAGCGCCGCTTGCGGCTGCTCAACCCCTGTGAAGTAGGGCCACGGCGGAAAGAGACAAAACGCAGCATTCACTCAGGCCGTCCCTGGCCTTCGCCCTACGGGCAGCCGATGGCTGTGCAAAGCGTCTATCCTGACGCTTTGTATCCCCGCCGGGGCGACTCAAATCTGTGATTTGAGGACGTCCATCGCCAAGCGCAGCTTATTACCAAAACCATGCCGAAAAACCCCCAGCACTTTGTGTTGGGGGTTTTTTCGTATTAGGGCTTTGGGCAATGACTCACACTCTCACAGGGGAAGGTGGAAACCCTGGGGGTTGGCTTTTTGTGGATAGGCGCTGCCCGTTCCCCAGGGGCTTGGCGCACGTCCTACATCCTTGTAGGTCGGCGCTGCCCGTTCCCTACGGGCTTAGCGCACTTCCTACATCCTTGTAGGTCGAAAGCAGTCCGACAAGGCTAGCAAAGAGTGTCCATCGTCCGGCACTGCTACCTTGAATAAATAAACGCTTTGATGCTGGGCCAGTAGTCAGCCTGCTCGGTAATATTGATGTGATCTGCCTGAGGGAATTCCTGGGTGGTGACGGGGCCCTGCCACAGGGATCCCAAGCGCCGAGCGTGGGCAGGGGGGACGATGCGGTCTTGCCCTGCCGTTAGATTAAGCAGCGGTTGGCTCGCATGAGGGGCCAGCAGGTCTGATTCAAAACGATGCTTCATTAGCCAGCCTAGAGGGATTTTAGGGTAGGTGGCGCGTGCCAGGGCGGGAAAACTGTCAAAGGCGGTGACCAGGATTACGGCAGCGACAGGGCGTTCTGAGGCCACATAGCTGGCGATGCCTGATCCCAACGAACGACCCATCAGGACAATTTGTTGCAGGGGGATCGCCTGTTGCTGGCTGATCTGATCGAGCAACCATAACGCATCCTCTTTAAGTATTGTCTCCGAGGGCTTGCCTCCGCTTGCACCATAGCCTCGATAGTTGATCAGCGCGATTGAGCAATCCAGTTGCTGCAGCGGATCTATATTCCCGCTGATCTCTTCGGCGTTGCCGCCGTAGTAGATCAGCAGCGGCGCCTCAGCGTCGGGATGGCGACGAAACCAGCCCTGAAGATGAGTCCCATCATCGCGCTTGAAACTGAGCGCATCTCCTTGATAGCGTTGTTTAGCCTCTGCTGACAGCGGCCTGGTCTGGAATATAGTCTTGTCTTGACTGAGGTAAATCAGCGCAAAGAAGGCGCAGATTAATAATAATCCCATGATTAAAATCCAGGCTAGCCATGTCAACATATCAGAATCCAAATTGGGTGCGTTGCAGCGCTATGCGTTGAAGCACGGCGATGCTGAACAGATCGGTTATACGCCCGTCGAGAGTCATAGCCAGTGCCTCATCGAAGGGCAGTCGTTTAATAGCCAGTTGTTCGGTGGGATCAAAATCGGTCTCACCCTGGCTGAGTTGCTGGGCAAGGAAGGCGACCCCTACCTCATCGGTAACCGAGTTGGAAAGATGGACCCGCATCAGCTCGGTCATCGTTGCGGCTCGAAGTCCCGTTTCTTCGCGGAGTTCTTTATGAGCGCCTTCGAGTGGCGATTCGCCAACGGGGTAGCCACCCATAGGAACCTCCCAGCTGTATTGATCCAGTGCGTAGCGATGTTGGCCGACCAGCCAGGTGTGGCCCTGGGCGTCTATTGGCACGATAGCGACGGCCTGATTACGGAATTTTACCAGTCCGTAGATGCCCGGATTCCCGGTCGGCGACAGGACTTGGTCTTCGCGCACCCGTATCCAGGGGTTTTCGTACACCCAGCGGAAGCCGAGAGTCGTCCAGGGATGAGAGCTGTGGGTGTCGTTCGGCATAGACCGCCAGCATAGCCCAGGAGGCTAACCGAAAATAGACTCCAGGGCCTCTTAAGAACCAGGAACAGCCTTGAGCTGTCAGAGGGCACAGCCTTGAGCGCCTAGAAACATAGTATTAACGGCCAATAACGCTCAACATGGGTGGATTCGCCCTAAAAGGGGACACTATGCGTTGCCGTTGCACCTACAATGGCGCTTTATCAGGGGGATCAAGGCTTATGAAGACAGATTCAACCCAGGGCGTGCTGCGTGCGATTTTGGCGTTCTCCTTATTTGCCTCCTTACCCGCCTATGTACAGCTGTTGCAGCCGTTGTCTGGCTATACGGTATTCGGACAACGGATACTCTGGACGTCGGTGCTGTTGTTCGGCTCCCTGCTGTTGTTTGCTCGTGCTGACCTTCGTGAGATTGGGCGGCGACTGGGGTGTTGGCAGAGCTGGCCAGGGTATCTGCTGGGAAGCTGGCTGGTCGGAATCCAATTTTGGGCTTTTGTCTGGGGTCCGATGAATGGCATGACTCTGGATCTGGCACTGGGCTATTTCATGTTGCCGCTAACGATGGTGATCACGGGGCGGCTGTTATATCGAGAGCAATTGCGGCCATTGCAGTGGCTTGCGGTCTGTTCTGCGCTGTTGGGCGTGGTGTCGGCGTTATTCCTGAGCGGCGGTTTCTCCTGGCTGGCGCTGCTGATTGCGCTGGGCTATCCCCCCTATTTTGTGTTGCGGCGATACCAGCCGTTACCGCCGCTGCAAACCTTTAGCATCGAGAATATATTGTTGTTGCCGATCGCGATATTCTTATGCATCCACTTCGGTGCCGTTGAACACCCCTTTGCGTATGGAATTGTCGATCTCGGCCTGTTCGCAGGACTGGGGTTGCTCGGCGCGATTCCGATGCTACTCTGGCTCGGTGCCAGTCGTATCCTGACCTTTGGTGTGTTGGGATTGGTGGGCAATGTTGAACCGCTGGTGATCTTTGCGATAGGTTTACTGCAAGGCGAGCAGGTTAGCGGCGCCGAGTGGCTGTTATATGGGCTGATTTTTTTCAGTCTGTTGCTGTTGCTGGTGGATGGCCTGAAACTGCTCCTTAAACGACGCGCAAAGCTGCAATCAGCCTGAATAATCAAAGGACCCTATGTTACTAATCTGTTCACTAATCTGTTCGAGGGAGCGATGAAACCTCCGGTTAAGTTGTTATTGATCGATGCCATGAATATGATCCGGCGTATCCACGCCGCCGTACCGGGAGAGGGCGAGGCGGCCATGGAGGCGGCCTTGAATACCTCGGGTCAGGTGGTAGGCCGGCTGTTGAGCCGCTTTGAACCGACGCATGGCGTCTGCGCGTTCGATGGCTGGGAGAAGAGCTGGCGGCACGCCGAGTATCCTGAGTACAAGGCCGGTCGCAAGCCGATGCCCGATACGCTCAAAGCAGGGCTGGACAGGTTTCATCAGCTGTTCCGTTATAAAGGGCTGCTTAGTCTGACCTATACCGATCTCGAAGCCGATGACATCCTCTGTACCTTGGCCACCAAGACCCTTGATGCGGGTGGCGAGGTGGTGCTGGTCTCCACCGACAAGGGCTTTGGGCAGTTACTATCGCGGCAATCTCCGCGCTTGTTGCTCTGGGATCACTTTGCCCGGCAGGATATCGATAGTGCTTTTGTCGAACGCCGCTTTGGGGTTAAGCCCGCGCAGCTGAGTGATTATCTGGCGCTCTGCGGCGATACGACCAACCATATCCGCGGCATCGATGGGATAGGTGCTAAGACCTCGGCCAAACTGCTGGCTGACTATGCTGATCTGGAAGCGATCTACGCGAATTTACAGGATTTACCTGCCAAGCAGGCCGCCAAACTGGAGGGGCGCTGGGACCAGGTCGCTCAGGCGCGTCGGCTGGTACGGCTGCGTACTGATCTGCAACTCGAGTGTTCATTGCGTGATTTCCGTTTGGGTGAGGTGATAGCCGCACCTATAACCCGCTCCAGCTGAACGTTCGTACGGGTCTGCCTGGAAGGCTCTCGGGGCTTAACCCCGAGACTTAACCCCGAAGCTTGAATTGAGGTAGAATTCATCACCTTTGGGGTCTTCTCGACCTGTTATCCGAATTTTTTCCTAATAGACGTAGGATGATCCATGCTGTTCAATAAGCTGCCTGGCGAGCTGTTTCAGCCGCTCTGCGGTCAGAATCGTCAAATTTATCAGAGGGTGCTGATCGAACTGGCTGATCTGTTTTTTGATGAAGATCTGATCGATCCCTTTATTCCCAAGGATTTGGTGCGCTCGACGATCGAAGAGGCAGTGATCAAACACGGCATCCGTAGCTGGACGTTCGAGCCTGATGAACTGGCCTCTACTCAAGCGGTTCCGGCAGCCCCCAGATCGAGCGCCGATTACACCAATCGTATCTACAGGCGCCTGGTCAGTACCGGGTGGCTGGATGAAGAGCAGCAGCTGTACCGTACTTTTGTGTTGATGGCGCCCTCCGTCAGTCATCTGCTGCGAACCCTGATCGAGATCGCCTCGTTCCAAAAAAAGAGTTACGGCGGCGCGGTGCTCAATGTACTCAGCTCGGTCGAGGCGGCACTGGCTGATCCGACGGGTCGAGGACTGACCCTGCAGGAGGCGGCCCGCAGCGCCTCAGATTTTAGCGCTCACCTGACCGATATGCTGTTGGGGTTGCGCGAGCTGCGGCAGAGCTTCGCCGCGTCCACGAATCCACAGGAGATCGTGCGCGGGTTTTTCGACCATTTTGTCGAGGCGATCCTGGTCTCCGACTACAAGACCCTCAAGACCCATAACAACCCATTTCGCTTTCGGCGTCAGCTGCTGTCGATGCTCAAAGAGCTGCAGTTCGACGAGGTGAAACGCAACCAGCTGATCGATCACTACCAAGAGGTCCTGGAACTGACTAACGCTGCGGCCGAGGCCAGGGTCGATCAGCACATCGCCCGGATTATTCGAATCTTTGAGTCGGTCGATGAACGGCTGGCGGCAATCGATGATTTCCGCTTCCGCCTGGAGAAGCGGGTCTCAGATACCGTTCGCTATATGGATAAGACCACGCCGGGGATGAGTTCACGACTGTCCCGATTGATCACTCGGTTAGCGACTAAAGACGAGGCCGAGATTCCCTTGGCGGCGACCCTGGAAGGCTACAGCCTACTGTCGCCCCGCAGTATCCGTAGTGCACCCAGACGCCGCACTCCGCCGCTGTTGAAGGTTATCCAGCAGCGGGTGATCGATCCTGAGGTGCTGGAATTACGGCAGCAGTTTAAGGTCTACAAGGAGCGCCGCGAGATCAGCGGCAGCAAGCTGGAAGCCTATATAGAAACCCAGCTCGGTACAGGTCACTGCCTGCGTGCCGAACAGTTTCGAATCGATACGATAGAAGATTACATCGCCTTTAGTTACGTACGCCACATGGCCTCGCTCGGTAAGAAGGGCCAGAACCTGCATGGTAAGTATCGGATTGAATTTGATCAGGGCTATACCGCGGTTGCAGGGATGGTCGAATGCAGAGGCTTCAGCCTGCATAGGGACGCCCCCCCGAACCCGGTTAACCGCCTCTCCTCGATGAATCCCCCCCTGTCTGCTGCTGAGGATAAAACCCATGCTAGGTGATCTTAAAAAAATACTCAGCCGTGAAGAGCATGTCGAGGCCGAGGACTTTGTAACGGCGGCCAACAAGCTGCTGGTGAATCAGTTTCTATATGCGGATAAACCGGCGCATCGGCCGCACTATTTTCTGATCGCCAAACATGTCAGTTATTTCGATAACCTGTTCGCCGCGATCGGCTGGACCCTGACCTATCAAGCGGATGAATCTTATATGGGTCTGATTCCTCAAGGCGAGGAGCGCTACCTGCGGCTGAGGCTGGATGAATCGCTGTTCCTGCTCTGTCTGCGGCAGCAGTATGAGCAGAAACTGGAGAGCTTTGATGTCGAAGGTGGCAAGGCCTTTATCAGCTCCGATGATCTGTTGCAGCTGTATGAGAGCCTGACCTCTAAAGAGCTCCCCAACGAAACGCGGTTCAAAGAGATGTTGAGCCTGTTTAGTCGCCACGGGGTGATCGAAAAAGGTAAACCGGCCGAGACGGACTTGAAAAACATCCCCTTGATGATTAACCCGTCGATCCGCCAGGTGGTGGTCGAGGATTGGCTGCGGCAGCTCGAAGGGCTGGCCGAGGGCGTCGATGAGAACGAGCTCGATGCGCTGGAAGAAGAGCAGTTGGCGGCTCAGGATGCTGAGAACAGCTCATCTGGGGATAAAAAGGATGCCCAGGATAACGACCCGGCCCCCGCAGTACTCCTGCCGGATTCAGGCACCGATGGCAACGCGGAGACCCCGGCATGAAGCTGTTGAACAAGATCGTATTGGTTAACTGGTATGTGCTCGGCGCGGTCGAGATTCCGATCCGTGGCAACGTCGCTATCGTCGGCCCTAACGGCTCGGGAAAGTCGTCGCTGCTGGATGCGATCCAGACGGTGCTGGTGGGCGGTAATAAACGCTACCTGAGTTTTAACGCCAGTGCCGGGAAAAAATCCGAGCGCAGTCTGCGTACCTACTGCCTGGGATTCCTGGATGATGGTGCAGGCAAGGGTAAGAGCGCCCGTGAAGATTCCATCACCTATCTGGCGCTGGAGTTTAAAGATCAGGATTCGGGCCAGATAGATACCCTGGGTCTGGCGATCAGTGCGTCGCTGGCCTCCAGTGACGAGGAGATCGAGGGCCGCTTTATCCTCCCGAACACCTCGGTAACTCTGGATGACTTTACCTCTCAGGGCTCGGGAGGCCGAACCCCTCTGGGTTGGCATCAGGTGCGAGATGCGCTACGCCTGCGCTGCCCGTTGATGACGTTGGAGAAGCGCACCAGTCGGTTCTTGAAGGCGATGATGGCGCAGCTCAGCCATGACGGCAATATGCCGATCGATGAAGACAAGTTTCTTAAGAATTTCCGTAACGCGATCAAGTTCACCCCGATAGACAGCCCGACCCGCTTTGTCCGCGAATATGTGTTGGATCAGAAACTGGTGCAGGTCGGCGATTTCCGTAAGTCGTTACAAGAGTACCGCGCGATGGAGGCCAAGACCAAAGAGGTCGCCGCGCGTATCGATGCCCTGGATCGGGTTCAGGAACTCTGTGTCGGGGTGACTCGCAACGCCCGTAATGCGGTCGAGTTTGAGTGGGTGGTGCATGAATCACGCTTCGAAGCGGCTGATCTGAAGAAGGAATCGATCGCAGAACAGCGTGAATCCGAGCAAGACAAAGAGCAGCGCCTGCAGGTCGACGCCGATCGCCTCGATATGGAGCTCCAGCGCTTGATGCAGGAGCTGGCCAATACTCGAGCGGAACTCAATAACACTGACTCGGCGGGCCGGATCAAAGAGCTTGAGTTTAAGATTGATGCCAAGCAGCACGAGCTGAAGGTCATTACCGACAAGATTCAGGCGGTCTATCATCTGCTGCGCACGACGGTCAGTTTTGCTCAGCATGAAGAGAGCCTGCCAGGCTATTTTGTTGAGTTGGTGCAAGAGGCCGTCGGCCTCTGGCGCGAGGGGGAAAATCTGCTGGAGGGTAGCTGGCCACAGCAGCCGATCGAGGTGGATAACTGCCTGGCACTGATGAAGAAACAGATCGACGGGGTACGGCTGGAGGTCTCCAGACGCTTCGAAGGTTCGGTGATCGAGCTTAGCGCCATGCGGGACCGCTTGCAGGGTCAGCAGGGTGCGATCGAGCAGCTTAAACAGGGGCGGGCGCCACTCAAGCGCAATACTCAGGAGCTGATGAAATTGCTCGAAGAATACGGCATCGCCTCGACCCCGCTGTGCGAGCTGACCGAGATTAACGATGATCACTGGCGCACCGCGATCGAGAGTTTTCTCGGTAACAGACGTGAAGCCTTGATCGTCGACCCCGACCAGGTTAAGGAGGCGATCACCCTGTACCGGCGACGAGCACGGCATCTTAAAGGCTGTCGGATCGTCAACACCACCTCCAGTAAGCAATGGTTGGACAGGGCTAAGAAGGGCTCTTTGGCAGGCTTCGTCGACTGTGAAAACAGCCATGCGCTGGCCTATGTTAATCGCACCCTGGGCGGGGTCATGGCGGTAGAGTCAGAGCAAGAACTCCTGCGTGAGGAGCGCGCGCTGACGCCGGATTGCATGCTGCAAACCGAAGGTTCCACCACCGCGATCCATGAACAGGCACCGATGATGGGCATCCGTCACCGGGAGCAGCAGCTGGAGCGCCAGGATCAGGATTTTGAACAGCTGCAACGCAAATTCAGCCAGCAGCAACAGCAGCATAAAGGGCTTGATAGTCTCAAAGACTCACTGATTCGCCTGACTGCGGCCTTGACCGGGGTGCCGGAGAGTACGCACTCGATGACCAATCAGCGCCAGCTGCTGGATGCCGAGCTGGACGGTTACCGCCAGGGGGTTACCGATCTGCGCAATCAGGATGACACTGGCCTGCAGCAGCGGTTGAGCCAGCTGGTCGAGGGGCAGAGCAGTACCCAGCAACAGCATCAGCTGTTACTCGAGCAGTTGAAAAAATTACGCACCAGTCTGATCAAGCGTGAAGCCCATCTCGACGTCCTGGATACCGAGCTGCAAGAGCATGCGGCGGCACGAGCGGGCTGTGAAGCGCGGCCTGAGTTTGATTCGGCGTCGGCGCAAGACAAGCGCGATCAGCTGGAGGAGGCCTGCAGCGGCGAACTGGAACGGGTTACTTTCGATGCCGCACGTAAGGCCCAGAATGAACTGAGTCTGGTTGAAAAGAAGAAGAATGCGGTCCGCGATGCGGTCGCTCAGTACAAGGCTCAGTATCATGGCACCGGTGCCACGCACCAGGACCTGGATAATATCAGTCCAGATTCCGGGCATGAGGATCTGGCGCGTTTTGTGGCAGCCACCGTCGAGGCGTTGCGGCAAACTGAACTGGCACACTATACCAAGAAGTCCGAACGCGCCCGGATCGAAGCCGAGACGGCGTTCCGTTCTGACTTCGTGGCTCACCTCAACGATCAGATCGACAAGATCAAGGAGTTGATCAAAGAACTCAACAACCATCTCAAACGTCGTCCCTTCCACAGCGAAATGTACAGTTTTACGATGAGTCCCAACCCCGAACTCAAAGAGATCCTTAAGCTGGTCGAGACCTACTCCCGGGTCGATCAGGCTAACGCCGGTGGGCTCTTTGATACCCATCTGTCCGAGGATAATCCGCACCGGGCCGCGCTGGAGAAGATCCAGGCGGTACTCAAGGATGAGGGCGAGAGCTCGGTCCTGCAGGATTACCGCAATTTTTATAACTTCGAACTGGTGATCAAGGATCTGGATGGCAACATCAAGACCAACCTGAGCCAGCGGATCAAGACCGGCTCGGGTGGCGAACATCAGGTTCCTTTCTATGTCGCCATCGCGGCCGGCCTGGGTGCGACGTATCGCATCAAGCAGGCGGCGGATGGCTCACCCCAGGGCGGAATGAGCCTGAGCATGTTCGACGAGGCCTTTAACAAGCTCGACGCCGAAAATACCCAGACCAGCCTTGGTTTTATGAGCGATCTGGGGCTACAAACGTTGATCGCAGCACCCGACGATAAATACGCGCTGATGGCGGCGACCATGGATACAATGATTAACATCTA
>JBLHND010000140.1:0-9712 GCA_047622605.1 Motiliproteus sp.
AGCACTAAGGTAAAGAGCACGGTTAATAGCAGGTCAGGGTAACATGGCAGCCCCCAGGATCGAGGACTCTCACTGCCCCAGACAGGCTCACAGTGATAACTGACGCCCGACAGACTCCGGAATCGACAGGCTCTGATGTTGCCGCGCGATTGTTTGCAAGCGATCCAGTGCCGCGTCGGGAAACGGACAACTGCGACCGGTCTGCAGATCGACATGCACCATAATAAGTTCGTTGGTCGCGGCCAGAAAGCCTTCCGTCGTATGGAACAGCTGATGAAAGACACGTAACTTCTTGGCATCAAATTCCAGTAACTGAGTGGTACAGTTGATCAGGGCACCCTCTTTTAGTTCGCGTTTGTAGGTGACATTCATATCCACGACGAACATCGATAAGCGGGTATCGTGCGTGTATTGCGGACCTATCCCCAGATTGGCGTTGAAAACGTCGGTTGCCTGATCGAAGGCCAGTACGTAGTAAGCCACATTCATATGGCCATTAAAGTCGATCCAGTCCGGCTGTACGCTGGTCTGATAGCCACAAAAAGGTATACGAGCATCCATCTCAAATCTCCATTATTTTTTTGTTTTTGGAGTGTTCCAAATCATCATTAAACATAATGACCTACAGCCTACTCTACTCATTAATCATCTTGCCCAGCCTGCAAATCCTTTGCAGACTCTCAATGAAACTAGGACGGAGGCTGCAACGACACTAGCTCAGCACGGAGAACCCTCACCGAATCCAGCACTCGACGAGTATTTACCGGCCCCAGGCGCAACATCTGTTTGTGGACGCCAGACAACTGCTCCAGCTGCGGATCTGCAAACTGGTACATCACCGATGGCTGCACCAACAGCAACGGCCGATCCAGCACCGGACTGCGCAACAGATGATCCAACGCCAGCAAGACCCGATCGTGAAACGCCTTACGGGGGTATCCCAGTTCCGCATACGCCTGTTGCAGCTGGGGATAGTAGCGCTGGTAAAGCTCAACCCATTGGCTGCTATCTATGGCACTCAGCAGCTCGACATGCAGACCATAACGGCTGAAATTGTAGCCATCCAGCCAGAGTTCCTCCTCCGCCACTGCCCTGGTATCGGTATTGGTGTCGGTAGAGGTATTGGTTCGAAAAGGGGGCTTTATCGGCACCAGTAAACGGTGCTTATTCGACAACCGGCCTTGCGCCATATTATCGATGCTGACGACAAGTTTGCGGATCAGCTCCTTATCGATCAGCAGGGAGATCAGCGTCTGAGTCGGATCCAGCTCAGCGACTGCCAAACGGAACAGCCGGTCACTGTGGTTCAGGTCGGGCAGGGACAGGTCCAGCTGCGCCGAGAGAATAGCCGGTGCTCGATTAACAATCGGAGCGGGACTCAGGGAACCGGCACCCGAGGAGACCGTTGGCTTAGCGCCTGAAACCGCAGCAACCACGCTTGACAGACGCGAGACCACTGAGGAGGAGCCCTGAGTATCGCCATTGTCTGGCTGCGCCCGATCCAACTTCAACGCCGGTTGCGACCTAAAAGCAGGAATTTCCAGCGCGGGCCCCTGTAGAAGTAGAGTGACTACAGCCGCCAGCAGCGCCAGCATGACCACAATCAACAACAACTGCACCAACGCGATGCCGCGGGCAGCCTGGTTCAAACGTTGTGGCATAAATGCCCCTCTCAGTATAATTTCCTACAGCATAGAGTAGCTTGGCGACTACGACCAGACCTAAGTCGCAGGGCAAAACTATCTATGCTTCGGCCTCTGGCCTGGAAATAACACCTATACCCCTGATCGTCAGTCACCAGGACGCTGGCCGAAAACAGATTCCTGGCGAGGCTGTTAAAACGTCATTTCAGGAACATGCTCAGGAACGACCAGCTCCCCGCCGGTTTTGGCGATAATCTCTTCGACCGACACGCCTGGGGCCCGTTCACGCAGCCAGAACTTACCGTCGGCAATCTCGATAAAGGCCAGATCGGTAACCACCTTCTTGATGCAACCTGCACCCGTCAGTGGCAGGCTGCACTTGGTCAGCAGCTTTGACTCGCCCGCTTTGCTGGCATGGGTCATGGTGACGATAATGTTATCTGCACCCGCAACCAGATCCATCGCGCCGCCCATTCCCTTGATCAACTTGCCGGGGATCATGTAGGAGGCGATATTACCCTGGACATCGACCTCGAAGGCACCGAGCACGGTCATATCCACATGGCCACCGCGAATCATCGCAAAGGACTCCGCCGAGGAGAAGATTGACGCGCCGGTCGCGGTCGTCACTGTCTGCTTACCTGCATTGATCAGATCAGCATCGATGGTCTCTTCGGTCGGGAAAGGCCCCATTCCCAGCAGACCATTTTCAGACTGCAGCATCACCTCCATCCCTTTAGGGATATAGTTAGCCACCAACGTCGGAATACCGATACCCAAATTCACATAGAAGCCATCCTGGAGTTCACGAGCTACCCGACGAGCCAGTTGTTCACGTGTTAAAGCCATGGTTTAACCCTCCCCTTCGGTGCGCACGGTGCGCTGTTCAATCCGTTTTTCGAATGTTCCCTGTATCAGTCGGTCGACATAGATGCCCGGGGTGTGGATCTGCGACGGATCCAGCTCACCCGGCTCGACAATCTCTTCCACCTCCATGACCGTGATCTTGCCGGCGGTAGCCGCCATCGGGTTGAAATTCATCGCAGTATGGCGATAGATCGCATTGCCGTAGCGGTCGGCTTTCCAGGCCTTAACGATGGCGAAATCGCCCTTGATCGCCTCCTCCAGAATATGCGGGCGGCCGTTGTACTCACGCACCTCCTTGCCTTCACCCACGGGGGTACCGTAACCGGTGGCGGTAAAGAACGCCGGGATACCGGCCCCTCCCGCTCGCATCTTCTCGGCCAGCGTGCCCTGGGGCGTCAGCTCGACCTCCAGCCTGCCATCGAGCAACTGTTCCATAAAGAGCTTGTTCTCGCCCACATAGGAGGAGACCATCTTCTTGATCTGCTGATCCTCCAGTAGCACGCCCAGACCAAAACCATCGACACCGGCGTTATTGGAAACAACGGTCAGCTCCTTGGTGCCTTTGCGTTTGATCTCATTGATCAGGTTCTCAGGAATGCCACAGAGACCAAAACCACCCGCAATAACGGTCATGCCATCCTCAAGCCCCGCCATCGCCTCTTCGTAACTGTTTACCACCTTGTCAAAACCGGACATGCAGTGCTCCTTGTTGTTTGAATTAATTGTTATTTGAATTAACTGCTGTTTGGATCAATTGTTGTCTGTATTAGCGCTAAATAATAGTAGGACTCTAGCATCGGCCAACTGCTATGATTTAACAAATTTAAATAGTCTAACAATTGATTTAATAAATTTATGAATGTATCGATTAAACAGCTCCGCGCCTTCGTTGCTGTCGCCCAGACTCTCAGCTTTACCGAAGCCTGCGATCGGATTCATCTATCGCAACCGGCTTTGAGTATCGCGATTAAAAACCTGGAGGACGCGGTCGGCGGCCGCCTGCTGATTCGTTCGACCCGCATCCTGGCGCTCACCCCTGAGGGGTTGCAGTTTTTCCCCGTCGCCCAGCGTCTGCTCACCGACTGGGATGGCGCGTTTCAGGATTTGAATAACCTGTTTGCACTGCAACGCGGCCAACTCAGCATCGCGGCCATGCCCTCGTTTGCCGGCCATCAGCTTCCGGCGGTACTGGCCAGCTACCGCGAGCGCTATCCAGCCGTGAATATTCGAATACAAGATGTCGTGGCTGAAGACGTGGTGGAGATGGTTCGCAGCGGGCGGGTCGAACTTGGCGTGGCCTTTGATACGCAGGCCGATTCTGAGCTGCAGTTCAGCCCCCTGTTTGAAGACCCCTTTATCGCTGTGCTGCCGCCGGGGCACCCCCTGCTGCGACACCCGCAACTGAGCTGGGCGATGATCGCCGCAGCGCCCTTCCTGACGCTGCAGCCGCCCTCGATGATCCGCCAATTGATTCTCGATACCATGGCCGAACACGGCATCAGGCTGTCGATAGAGTTCGAATCGCATCAGCTGGTGACCATTATCCGCATGGTGGTCTGCGGCCTAGGCGTCAGCGTCGTACCGGCGCTCTGCATCCCCCAGATCGAGCAACAGGGTGCCGAATGGCGGCCGCTGCTGGAGCCCGAAGTACGACGTACCGTCGGCATCTATACCCGTAGACGCTATCCCCTCTCCAAAGCGGCCGAGGCGATGATGCCGTTGCTCAAGCAGATGATTACCGGTGTCGGTACTTACTAAGCCGAAGCCCCGTCCACCAGCACCTGCTTGGGATTGCGCGGATAGTAGCGTTCGGGCAGCCGGTCGATATGGCTGAAAAAGCGGGTGTCCTTATAGGGCATCTTCATAAAGCCTGCCACACCCAAGCCCCTTATCTGCGGTATCGCCGCCATCAGCTGCTGCAGACAGGCGGAAAACTCCGCCTCCTGTTGCGGATTAAGCAGCTTGAATTGGCTATGGATCTTCAGGTGCAGCTCCATACTCTCGAAGATAATCAGGCCGGTATGCTGGAGTTGGTTGAGCTGCTTGATGGTGTCTATAATCGATACTGGCAGCTCTAGGTATTCCTCGGGGTCGCGGCCATCCTCAAAGTAGGAGTGCAGCTGGCTCTTATCTTCTAGGTCCGGCAGCGCTGCGACTTCGTAGGGGATGTGCAGTTCCGGCGCCGGAATAAAGGGCTGCTCGCCGCATTCGCGCTCCACATGCAGGGTACAGCGGGCATCGAACAGACAACACTTAAAGATCCCCCGGCGATATACCGAGCGCGCCAGGTTGACCAGATTATTGACCGTCGCCACGAAGGCTTCGCGCTGCGCGGGGTTGTACAGATTGAGACTGGAATCTATATACAGGCCTTCGGCTTCCCAACGCACCGCCAGCCCGCCCACCACCGGAAACTTACCCAAGCGGCTGACCGCCGCCAGGAAGGCTTTTTCGGTCTCGCCCATCCCCTGAAGGAAGTTCTTGTAGTAACGGTCGAACTGGACATCATCGATATCCAGATACTCATGATTGACCCCCTCCTCCTTTAAAAACGCCTTACGGGAGCTGTAGACCACCGAATCCATGCTTCGGGTCTGCGGCTGCACCCAGACCGGAACCAGCGGCTGGAGCGCCACCCTGGGCAGCTCGATCAGCATCAGGCGTTTGATCGACGCCATATTGCGTAGCCAGTAATCACCCGCCTGATTACGCACCCTGGGATCGCTATCCAGCAAGCGCTCCAGCACCCGCGCCAGCTCCTGCGGCAAACCCAGCGCGGTCGGCGGTATCGCTTGGTGACCGAAGCGACTCGACTGGCCCGAAGCCAGCGCGTAGAGGGTTCCTGCCGCGCCCTGTTCGTCAAACCGAGGGGTAGAGAGGCCGCCATTGAGCTGTTCATCGCCGATAAAGTAGACATCACCCAGACGGGCGTTGCTGTGCTGCAGATCATCGGACATCAACTCCATCACATTGACGCTGACGTGTTGATTATTCTCATCCAGCTGGGCGAATACCGACGAGCCCCAGTCGATCAGCCCTATCTGCTCGGTGAGCGGATCGAAGACGATATTGGAGGGTTTGATATCCCCGTGCACCAGCGGTCGCTGGGCGCGTACCGAGGCACCACGCAGGGCGCGAAGGATATCCGCCAGCTGCGCCGCGATATGCACCAGCAACCGGGGCGACAGGGGGCCGCGCTCCAGCGACAGTTTCTCCAGATCCATCCCCGGCACCCGCTCCATCACCATAATGGCCTGACGCCCGATGCGTTGAAATTCGATCAGCTTGGGCACCCGGGGATGCTCGACCTGCGACAGCAGAAAGGCCTCCTCCTCCAGCCGATCCTGCACATGCTGTGGCAGAGTGATGCGGGAAAACTTAAACACCAGCTGCCGGCCCTGGCGATCGGAACCGCCAAACACAAAACCGAACGCTCCCTTGCCGATCAGTGCTATATCCCGGTAGCCCAGCTGCTCCAGCTGCTCCTGACAGAGCCGAAACCAGTCCTTGAGCTTGCGGGCATCATTTTGACTGAGCAGGTAGATCGACTGCTCTTCGGGGATGTAAAACTGCTGGAGATCGGATTTATCCATAGTCGCTTTCTGAACCCCTATTGAACCCACACAAAGAAGGGGAGCAAGCTCCCCTTTTCACCAACCTTACAGCCTGTGATTCAGACCTCTAAGAGAGATCGAGCAACATAGAGGACGGATCTTCCAGATAGGACTGCCACAGCAGGCTGAAGCGAGCGATGGTGCCGCCATCGATAATCCGGTGATCACCCGACCAGCTGATATTCAGCAGTGAGCGCGCCACCACCTCGCCCTGGGCATTAAAGCGCGGCAGGGTCTGGGTCTTACCCAGCGCCACGATCGCCACCTCCGGCGGGTTAACCACCGGAGAGGCATAGGTGCCGCCCAGCGCACCGATGTTGGAGATACTGATGGTGCCACCCTGCAGATCGGCCGGAGACACCCGTCCCGAACGCGCCGCCTCGGCCAGGCGGGTGACCTCCTGGGCGATCTCGAGAATACTCAGTGTTTCGACCTTCTTGATATTAGGTACCATCAGACCCAGCTTGGAATCCACCGCCATGCCGATATTGCAATGCGGCTGATAGTGGATCTCGGTGCAGTCGGCGTTAACTTGGCTGTTGAGGATCGGAAACTCCTGAATCGCCAGCGCCAGAGCCTTCATAATAAAGGGCATCAGCGTCAGTCGAATCCCCTGCTTCTCGGCCTTGATCTTCAGCTGCGCCCGCAGCGCCAGCAGCGCCGTGACATCGACCTCATCCCCGTAGGTAAAGTGGGGGATGGTCGAGGCCGACAGGGTCATCTGCCGCGCCATCGCCGCTTTGATGCCGCGAATCTTCTCGACCCTGATCCCGGCAGGTGCGGGCGCCACAACGGCGATCTCGGCCGGCATGACGGGAGAGCCGGCTACCGGAACAGCCACCGCCTGCTCAGCCTGTTGCTGGAAGTGAACGATATCCTCCTTAAACACCCGGCCATGCTTGCCACTGCCCGGCACCTGGCTGATATCCAGATCAAATTCACGCGCGATACGCCGCACCGCAGGGCTGGCCAGCGCCTTACCGGGACGGCTACCTTTAACCCGAGTTACCGATACAGACGGATCCGCCTTGGATGGGACCGCAGCGGCAGGCGCCACCGCGGGAGCAACAACCGCAGCCACCGCAGCGGGCTGAACCGTTGCTGGCATAGCCGCCTCCTCATCGGGCAGCAGCGCGAACAGCGGCCCATGCACCTTGGCGATCTCGCCCTGGGCAAAGTACAGCCGGGTGACGACACCCGCACGGGGTGCCGGAATCTGCACCAGCGCCTTGTCGGTCATCACATCGACCACCGGTTGGTCTTCTTCTAGCCGGTCGCCCTCTTTGATCAGCCACTCGACCACTTCACACTCGACGATCCCCTCACCGATATCGGGCAGGATAAAATCGATCGTTGCGGCCGGCACGCTGGCAGACGCAGTACCCGCGCTGCTAACCGCCGCTACAACAGTCTCAGGGGCTTCCGTGGTCTTCGTGGCCTCCGTGGTCTCAGCGACCGACGCCGAACTCTCGGCCGCGCCTGCGCCTTCTTCTTCATCCAGATCGACCGCAAACAGCGGTGAATGCACTCTGGCGATCTCGCCCTGCTGGTAATAGAGCCGGGTGACGATACCCGCGTGCGGTGCCGGGATCTGCACCAACGCTTTGTCGGTCATCACATCGGCCACCGGCTGGTCTTCTTCGAGCCGATCGCCTTCGGAAATCAGCCACTCGACCAGCTCGCACTCAACTATCCCTTCGCCGATATCCGGCAGAATAAAATCTTTAATCATGGTCCCGCACCCCTAAAAATTAACGCTGGCTTTAATCGCCTCAAAGATCTTCCACTGGTCCGGGATATATTCCTTTTCCAGTGCCAGCGGATAGGGCACATCGAGCCCTGCTACCCGCGCGATCGGCGCTTCGAGATGGAGGAAACACTGTTCCTGAACCGTCGTGGCGATCTCACCGGCAAAGCCGCCGGTAACCGGCGCTTCATGGCTGATCAGCAGGCGGCCGGTCTTCTTGACCGACGCCACCACCGTCTCGACATCCCAGGGCAGAATCGTCCGCAGGTCGATCAGCTCACAGGAGATCCCTTCCTTAGCGGCCAGCTCTGCCGCCAGCTCGATATATTCCATCTGGGCGCCCCAGGCCAGCAGGCTGATATCGGTGCCTTCGCGAATGACCTCGGCCTTGCCCAGCGGCAGCTCATAATCCTCTTCGGGAACCTCACCCACCGACGCACGATAGATTCGCTTGGGCTCAAAGAAGATCACCGGATTGGCATCACGAATCGACGCCAGCAGCAGTCCCTTGGCCTGATGCGGGTTACGGGGCACGACGACCTTCAGACCCGGGGTATGGGCAAAATAGGCTTCGGGGGACTGGGAATGATAATGACCCCCGGCGATACCACCGCCGTAAGGGGTACGTATGGTCAGGCCACCGACATCAAAGAGGTTGCCGGAACGGTAGCGAAACTTGGCCGCCTCGTTGACGATCTGATCGAAGGCCGGAAAGATATAATCGGCAAACTGGATCTCGGCCACCGCCACCGAACCCTGGGATGCCAGGCCGTTAGCAAAGCCGATAATCCCCTGCTCGACCAGCGGCGTATTAAAGCAGCGCGCCCGGCCATATTTTTCCTGCAAATTACTAGTGGCACGAAAGACGCCGCCAAAGATACCCACATCCTCGCCAAAGCAGACCACCCGCTCATTGGCGGCCATGGCGATATCCAGGGCGTTGTTAACCGCTTGTAACAGATTCATTTTACTCATGGTTCACCCCCTCAGACTCATCATCGAGCTGGACCGCAGACTTGGGATAGACCTCAGGGTAAAGCCGAATATGGGCCTTGAGGTCCCGCAACTGCTGCTGCAGATGGGGTGGTGGTGTATCGTAGACATCGGTAATCATCCCGTCGATATGTGGCCGCCCCACCTTCTCCGCTTTCTTCATCGCCGCCATCACGGCCTGGCGCTCGGTCTCATACAGGGTCTTATCCTGCTCTTCGCTCCACCAGCCCTGCAGCAGCAGCCAGTTTTTCATCCGCTGTAAGGGATCCAGATCGCGCCATTTGGCCTCTTCTGCCTTGCTGCGATAACCGGAGGGATCGTCCGAGGAGGAGTGCGCCGCCAACCGGTAACTCATCGCCTCAAGCAATACCGGCTCGTTCTGTTCGACCGCGATTTTGCGGGCCTGACGGGTGGCTTCGACCATCGCTAGGATATCGTTGCCGTCGACGCGGATCGTATGCATGCCGTAACCCAGCCCACGCGGGGCGATACCGTCACCGGCGAACTGCTCACTGGACGGGGTAGAGATCGCATAACCGTTATTACGGCACAGGAAGATCGCGGGCACCTTGAGCACCGCCGCCATGTTCAGGGCCGCATGAAAGTCCCCTTCGGAGGCGGCACCTTCACCAAACACTGCCACGGTACAGTGGCCTTCGCCTGCCAGCTTCTGGCCATAGGCATACCCGGTCGCCTGCGGCAGCTGAGTCGCCAGCGGCGAGGAGATCGTCATGTAATGGAGTTTTGCAGAACCGTAATGGATCGGCATCTGCCGGCCCTTGCCGTAATCCAGCGCGTTGCTGAACAGCTGATTCATAAATTCGTCAAGGCTGAAACCACGGTAAACC
>JBLHND010000141.1:0-9706 GCA_047622605.1 Motiliproteus sp.
GGTGGAGCAGATTGTGGAACGGAGAGGTAGTGGAGCTTTCCAGCAGCTTATTATCTCTATACGTCCTTCCAGAGGGAGCTATGACAGGAGGGGAAACAGGGCCAGGTTATGAGGGTACGATCCGAGAGGGTCTGTCGCAACTCCCTGAGATCGACGGTCCCTGTCATCACATCGCATTCGATGGCACGTCGGTGTGGGCGTTCGGAACTGACAGCGATGTCATCGGGCTCGACGAGGAAGACGGTGAACCGGTGCCCTGGAATATCGGCCCGGCTGCCTCGCTTGCCTTTGATCGCGTCAGTGGTAGTTTTCTGGTCGCCAGGGATGGAAACGTCTTCTCGTACGAGTTCAAGGATGGATTGCCCCGGCCTCTCATCGCGCCGGACTATAGGCCGTTGGCGATAGAACACGATGCGCCCGTTATCTCGATTGTGACCCCGGAAAATAATCTCAGGACGCAGGCCGGCCAAGCTGTTGGATGGGCAACTGCGTGCGAGGATGGGACGGTTCATCTCTGGGGTTGGAACTTGAATAGCCACGGGCATCACCACGGTTTGCCCCAACCCTTACAAGACGAGCGCGGCCATCCGATCGTGCTGCACCATGATGGCCTTCGTGCCCTAGCCTTCTCGGAAAACGGACGCATGCTGGTGACGGGCTCCGAGTCTGGCGAGGCGCGACTGTGGGAAACGACGACGGGTAAAGCCGTGTGCGACCCGAAGGGCTTCGAGGTGGTCATTACCCACGATGCCGCGATCAGCGCAGTCACCTTCGGTTCTGGCGGCCGCCTGGTGGCGGGCGAACGGGTACCCGTGACGAACGTTGTGACCGCCGGAGCGGGCGGCACGGTCCGCGTCTGGGACGTCGAGGCTCTGCAGGGTCCTCATCAGCGCTTTCAGGGTGACCTGTCGAACGTGCGGCTCTACCCCCAGGCTCTCAAGCAGGACGAGATCGAAGCCGCCATTCTCAAAGACCTTCCGGAAATCCAGGTCGGCACCATCTTCCCCCTGGACTTCAGCTTGCACAACGACCAGCAGCAGCACGTGCTTTACCTCACCGACGAACCCCAACAGCTTCATTTGGACATCACCAATGTTGGCCGCCGCAACGTGATGCTGCCCAGCGGTAAGGGCAAGGCGAATGACGAAGGTCATAGCGCCGCGCCCACCGAAAGCACTCTGGAGATCCGTTTCCGTCCGGGTACGCTCAAGCCGGAGTCCCGCATCGCGCTATCGACGCCAGATGTGGATCACGCCCAAAAACTCGGACACATCGACGACTCGGCTAACTGGGCACTCCGGCAAACCAGGGATGCGGACGGTACCGATGTTATCCATCTGCTGCGCAAGTCAGCGGCCTCGAATGCCGGAAACGGCACTGCTGACGCCGCCGCTACGCTCCTCCCCGGCGAGACGCTCTACCTGACGCTGGGTGGAGTGCTGGCCAACGTCAGTCTCGGCACCCATTCCACGCGGGTGCAGTTGAAATACCGGCTGCACTACGACCAGGATACGCCCCTGTCCGGCAGCCGGCTGCATTACCTGCGCGTGCTGAATATGAGCGATTCCAGACTGCAGACCAACCTGGAAGATCTCCTGGGTAAATCGGTCACTGTCCAAGCCAGCCTTGAATCGGTCAAGGGTGGGCAAACCACACTTGCCGGAAGAGTGGCTGCACTGGAAAGCAACCTGGAAATCACAAAAAAGATCGAACAGACGGAATACCTCCTCGAACTGGGTCAGTATTTCGAACACGGCGGCCCTCTGGTCGCCGGAATCGTCGGGGTCCCTGCCGTAATCAATGATGGCACGTCGAATAACAGGTTGCAGCTGCGAATTGACAATCGTAACACCGAGCCAGGACATGCAGCCGCTCTGAATAGTGACCATTCACCCATATTCAGAGTGTATTTATACCATTTTTCCAATTTAGACTGGAGTCTGCTGAGCTCGGGCGACCTTGATTCGGTGAGTAAACTGACAGTCTTCGAACTGCCTGTCGCCGTCGAACACCCTAAAGAAGGTGAGCCAAAAGAGTCGGAATTCCCGAGAGTGTCTGATCATTGGCAGGCCAGAAAAGTTGTGGAGGACCACCTGGCCTATATCGAAATCACCAGAAAAGTCGGGGTGGGTGACAGCGAAAAATTCCAGGGCCTGGACCTTATCTTGGAAGACTTCACGTGTAGTGCCGACGACCGGGCAAATCGGTCTGCCGCTGAGAAGCCCCAGACGGGTACCGCCTACGTGAATATATGGTATCAGCACGTAGGTGTGGGTGAAGACCAGAATAAGAGCAATCTCGAAGGTTGGCTGAGGGTTCCGGTAGAACGCTCACCGATCCTTCCCCATGGAGATTCGACGCTTGTCAGCCGAAGCCTGAGCCTTATCGACAATGCCTATCTCGGGTTCCACCACCAGGATGTACAGAGGGGTTTCGATCCCGGCACCCCAGACAGCGCCGTGTCCATCGACGCGAATGGAGCCCTGCAAATAGCAAGCAAGGATGCGATCGGGCTCTATCCAGGCGCGCAGCCCACGGGTGCCAGCGTGCCGCAGGGAACGCGGGGCCTGGTCCTCAAGAATGACGGCGAGGGTGTTCAGGTTGCGCTGGACGGTGGACTCCAGGCGACCGGCGACATCGATGCCGTTGGCGCGATATCCGCAGCCAGTCTGACGGTCAAAGGCGATATCACGGTGGAGGGCAAGGTGGGCCCCCAAGACGGACTGGGTAGCTATCTCGTCCCCCGTGGGGCGATCATCATGTGGAATGGCGATCCAAGAACCAACATTCAGACGCCGCCGGACGGGTGGGTCCTTTGCGACGGCAAAAATGGCACGCCGGACCTCCGTTCGAGATTTATCATCAGCGCCGGGCCGGGCGATGCCAGTAATGAGCTCTCCGCCTACAGCCGTGGCAATACGGGAGGCCAGGAGCAGGTCCGGCTAACGGAACCACAGCTGCCCGGCCATGTACATTATGGAGCAACTGCCAAAGATGGTGCGCATCAGCATCTCTCGCAGAGAACCAGCCGTGCGGATAATGATGATAACGACACGCCAGGGAATTTTATGGGCGACCCGAATCGGGAATATTACAGCAGTTATGATGTTGGAAGAGTAACTCAGACTGGGAGTGAGCACAGCCATGGCTTTAAGACCGAGAGTACCGGTGGCAGCGGCGAGCATGAAAATCGCCCCCCTTACTATGCGCTTTACTACATCATGAAGCTCTGAGGAAACGTTCGGTATGATACGTCAAGGTGAAGTGCTCTATAGCCGACAAGCCTGCACGTCGGCGCCACGCCAGGCGCTGGACGGGTTCGCGCGCATCCTGCGGCAGCTATTCGAGCGGCTGCTGTTGCTGATTGAGGTCAATCAGGCCTATGCACTGATCATGCCCGTTCTTGCGGCACGCATCGCGCATATCCAAGCGAAGGAGATAGATTGATGTTTAGTAAAGCACGTAGATTTTCAAATGTGTTTACAACGTCAAGAGGTCTGCAAGGAATTGTTACACGTGGAGGGCTGCCCGGCATGGTAGGGCCGGTTGTAGGTGCCGCTCCGGCTGCTCCTGCGTCTCCGGTTATTCCTGCCGCTCCGGCCGCTCCGGCTGCTCCTGCGGCTCCGGCTGCTCCGGCTGCTCCTGCGGCTCCGGGGATTCCCGTGCCACCGCCGATGTTGCCTGGAGATCCAGTTATACAGGGGGGGCAGTATGCACAGCAGCGGAATCAGGCGCAGGCCGCTCGCGCCGCCCAGATAAACGCGGTCAGCCCAGAAATCAGATCAAAATACGACCGCGCAATGGCATGTTGGGGCCGAAACCAGCCTAAAGGTAAAGTGTCTGACTACGGCTGGGAACACTTCATCAATACACCCGATGATCATAAGGCTACGTATATTGATAACATGTGGGATGAAATGCTGATTCTCCAGGAAGGCAACACTAGGCGAGATGCGATGATCGACCCGGCGGAAAACGCTCTTCCTGGCATGGTCACGATGGACCATGCGTTCTTAGAACATGGCTACTGCTTCCGATGCGATACACGCGTGCCGGCCAGTGTAGAGGCTGAAGGCTTCCGTCGATTATACGAATTCAACGTTCCTGAAGACATCAAGGACACCTTGCCCCATCGGGCGGCCATTGGCGACAACAGAATACGGAGTCTCGGCATGTGGAAGGCTAATCGCGACGCCGTCAACGAAATGACTATCTGTGTATCCCGCAATCTGAAGGGGTGCACGAAGTTTCCACGTCCCGATTATGTCGGGACCGCCTACGTCTACGCGATCAAGTTGCCGGCTGACAAGGAGGGTTTCGATACAGAGAAATGGCAGACCGCAGTGAATGGTCTATGGCGACCGGGCGAGAAGGCGTTCTTCGATATCGCCCCCGCAAATGTGGTCGCTTACGTTAAGATTCAGAAGATTCGCAAAGAGCAAGGAAATGAGAATCAGCTTCATCGCTTCAGAGTGGCCCCGTTAACATGGACCTATACGGATCATGCAATCGATGAAGACAAAGATCGGCTTGATGCTGAATTTATAAGCTTTAGGCATAATGGAGAGATTCAAGCAGTTATGCAGACGGACGACTTCTGGGAGTGAGTCCTGCAGCTACGCAACTCGATGGCTTGAGCACTTACTTTAAAGACCACGCCTATAATAGGGAGTGCCGAGGACACGGGAAAGGAGAAACAATGAGTATTGGGGTCAGTGAGTATTGGGGTCCGGTCTTTCGAAATCACCTATTTTTTCAAAAGATCGCCTGTAGGCTCGTAGGCTGGGATGAAATCCCAGCAATAACCCAGCGTTCTTCTGCTCTGCTCTGCAACGACTAACGGCTGCAGAGCCTTTTTTCTATGCCCCGCTTTCTATTCCCACAGATCCTTCACCGGCATCTCTGGATTGAGATGATGCGCAATCTGCGCCTGGAGTAGCTCCGCAGTGGCCACCGCGTCCGTGAGTGCGTTATGGGCATCGTAATGAGGCAGGTTGTAACGTCTGCGGCTATGCCCTAGTCGAATGGGTGCAAGGGGCTTGTTCAGGAGTCTATCGAAGAAGCCCTGCTGCCCCTTGAGAATATTGGCTTCTATCTCCATCGTATCCAGCAGGGGGAACAGCAGCGGTTCATGCAACAGTGCCATGACGGCTTTATTAAAGAACTCCCGTTCTATATAGCGATAATGGACCACGACCAGCTTGCCCTCGATAGCATCCAAAACCTGATCAAGAACGCGTTCCAGCGGGGGTGCGGCTTCCACATCCGAATGGGTAATACCATGGAAGACGATGGATGCCTCGGTCATAGCCTGCTCCGGCTTTACGATCCAATGCTCAGATTGAGCACAATAGATTCGTCTGATATCAAAAGGTACCAGACCGATGCTGACAATCTCGGCATCCTCTGCAGACAGACCGGTAGTTTCAAAATCCATCGCCACCATGGGTACCTGTCCAATCGGAGTGTCGGGATTTATCCCCCTCTGGCGATAGAAATCAGCGATCCTCTGGTTCGTTGAGGTGGTAGAACGTTGCTTATAATAGTCAACCCAATCTCTGGGACAGGCGCGCCCGAGATTCATTTCTTTACCGCCGTCATCGTTGCACTGGCCGTGTATCGGTATTTAAGGAAATTCTGTGCCGCACTCAGCACCTGAAACGCCTCTTTCAAGTTACGCCTTTCAAAGCGAGACAAAGTATCGGGTTCTATATTGTTATCCGGTGCCAGCTTCTGATTCACATCTTTCGCCTGATGTTTAACCCGGACGATAGACAGGTACTCCAGCGCATCACTCAGATCCTGAGCACTGCCATCCGGCAGCAGCTTAGTATCAATAATATCCTCGAGGCGCTCAAATGAATTCCGTGCTCTGGACCCTACGGCCAATGCATGGACGCGAATCACATCGGTCAGCGGTGCGGTACCTCTGCGTTTAAGGTTGATAGAATTGTTATGCCGTCCGTCTTTTTCCATCACAAATTCTTTAAAGAACCCCAGTGGCGGTGTACGTGATAGTGCATTTCTGGCTAGGGCTGCCAGAAATTTACGATTGTCTTTTGCCTGGGTGGCAATGTGCTGGCGCAGTTCCGCGGCCCACTGCTCATTGCCCCAGACGGCATCCAGGTCGAAGAACACGGAGCAGTGCAATAAGGCTTCAGGATCAGGGTCGGTTATCCATTGGCTGAACAGTGCCTTCCACTGGCTCAGTGTCAGTTGCCAGCGGGGGTTGGTCGCCATAATGTCTCCGGTGCAGTAGGTATAACCGCAGGCATCCAGGCCATCACAGACAAGCTTAGTCAGTGCAGAAAAGTAGTCTCCGTGAAGCTCAGCAACGTAGCTATCGTCAAAAACAATGGCATTATCCTGATCCGTCACTAGTAACTGTTCGTCTCTGGCCATAGACCCCAGCGCCAGAAAGCAATACGGGATGGGCGGTTTACCCAGACTCTCCTCGGCCAGTTCCAGCAAGCGCTGCTTGAAACTGCGCCCGATGACCGACATCGCCGAGCCTATCATATGAGAATTAGCATCCTCATTGACCATACGCACGAAAGCCTCAGGCACTAACGCCGCATAGCTGGCAAGCTCGGCGACGGTTTGCTGGGCAAAGATGCCTCTGACTAAAAACAAGCTGCTCTGGGACTCATGGCGAACGATATCCGCCAGGGTGACGACGCCTATCGGTTTCTTCTTCTTCAGGATAGGCACGTGATGCACATTAAAACGCAGCATCGCTAGCATCACTTCGTAGACATAGGCATTTTCATCCAGCACCACCATAGCGGTGGACATCACCTCACTGATGGGGGTTTGCAGATCCAACTCTTGGCTTATTACTCGAGTAATAAAATCGCGATCGGTAATAATACCCACCGCTTGGCCATCATCGTCTTCCGGGTCATTTTCAATGGGTTTGTCGGGATCGGTGATCAGTAACGAGGACACGTTCTCCTGCGTCATAATCAAAGCCGCTTTGCTGATCGGCGTATCCCTGGTCACCGTGACGACACCGCGCATCAGCAGGCTCTTGGCCTTATCGGTCGTCAGGTCATTTTTGCTGGTCTGATCAACCACAGACTGGCGCAGCAAAGCGGCGTTATCCACTTCAAAGTAGTTGGAGAAGTTCTCATGCTGATCACAGTATTCATTAAACAGGTCGGCGGGGATGCAATACACCAGGGAATCTTCCAGCGCTCGGGTTGGAAAGCGTACTCGGCCGCGCATCATCAGTCCCATCTGACCAAAGATCCCGCCGACATCCAGGCGGTTATAGAGTTCGCCATTGCGCCTAAATGTCTCAACAGCACCGCTGCGCACCACAAACAGATCGTTAGCCGGTTCCGCGTAACTGAGGATATCGCTACCGGCTACATAGTAGGCAATCTCGATCTGCTTCGCTAAATGCGTTAACGCCTCATCCGGCAGTGCATCAAAGGGTGGGAAGGGCTGTAAGAAGTGCTTAATCTCTAGCTGTTCTGGCTGCACGTAAACCTCTTTAAAAGACTCCTCAAGTGTCGACTAAAGTAACACAGAGCAGCAGGCCTGTGGGTAGGGCTTCAGCCTGCTAGGCTTTCTTTATTAGTCTGATGATAAACAATAAAATCACAGCGCCGACCGTCGCTGTAATGATGGATCCTAGTAAGCCACCGGCGATGATGCCGAGCAGCTGGAATACAAAGCCACCCACTACCGCGCCCACAATGCCCACGATGATATTACCGATAAGGCCAAAGCCTCCGCCTTTCATCAGGTTGCCTGCCAACCATCCTGCGAGTGCGCCTATGGCCAAGAATATTATTAAGCTGGTTATATCCATGATAAGTTTCCTTTTTTATGGTTAGGGTAAAATTATAGACCGTTAGTCGAGACGGACGGCAGGCTTCATAAAGCGGTTATTAGCTACATGATCCCTATGCAGGGTTACTCCTACGGCTACAGGCTGGAGTATTACCAGACAAAAAAGGACCCTATAGGATCCTTTTTTTCGCAGCGCTGTTACGGGCTGTTACAGGGGATCGTTCAACCCTCAGGGTGCGGGTTGTGTCACTGCGTTTTGCTCTAGGGTAACTGCGGTCTGGGCTAACAACCTGCCGTTAACGGTTGCGCCTGTCTTCACGGCAACCAGCTTTTTAGTCAAGAGAACACCCTCAAAGTGGGCGTTAGTGCCTATGATTACGCTCTCTCCAGCCACTTGCCAGAAGATATTCTTGGGCAATGCGCCACCCGACAATATGACGCTTTTGTCATTGGCCAGGGTTACCTGGTCCGCTATTTGGAATATCCAGACATCATTGGGGCCACCTTCAAGGGTCACATCCGTTGAGATCAACACACTCGTACCCCATTTATAAAGGCCGGGGACCAGTGTTTTTCCGCTAATATCGCCTGCGTGCAGCTCCGTGAAATCAGGTGTAGATCTACCTGCCGCATCGTTATAGGCGATTTGCATATCCAGAACCGCCTCGGCGACCTTGGTATTGGAAGGTGGCGTACCATCAAAGCAGTCCGGCTTACCGGCCAGGTCATAGGCATCATCGGCGCCGTAGATTTTATTGCCATTCATTTCTGAACATAAAAGATGAATGGCCTTAGAGGTGATGGGACTGGCACCAATATCACCGGTAATAGAGGATGTACGGACGTTGGTGATCCCGGTCTTTGTTAAGATAACGAAGTCTCCCGCCGTCCGGAGATTAACCGGGGCGGGTCCCCTAGGCTCGGCAGCGCTAGTCGTAAAGCTCCACTGATGATCAGCAGCCGTATTGCCCGCAGCATCGCCATTCAGAGAGTTGCCAGACAGGTCCGTAATGGCCGTTGTCATTGTAGCGGTATGTAGTTGGCTAGAAGCTAAGTCGGCATCCGGATTAAAGGTCGCTACCTTGTTGATGTAGTTGACCTTTCCTGTGACAGCTACTCCAGTTGCAATGTCTCCTTCGACCAGTGTGAAGGACGTCGTGGTAACCGTGTCGGGATCTAGGGCTTCATCAAAAATAGCCGTCAGGTTTTGATTGCGTAGATGATCCGTAGCCCCGTCTAAGGGGTCAGTAGACGTTACCTCGGGGAGGATTGTATCTGGTAACACTCCAGTGGTGAAACTCAGCGTATAGGCAGTTTCCAATGGCGTACCCAGGGCGCTTTTCACCGTGGTCGTCAGCGTGGCCATGTGAGTTTTTTCGGCTATAAGGTTTTGTTTAGGAGCAAAAATAGCCGATTTAGATGCGGAGTCATATGATAGGTCCCCCGTTACGCTATTGTCGTCTTCATCCATTAAGGTAAAACTTTGGTCGGTCAGTGTGGTGCCATCCATGGCTTCATTGAAGTAGGCTATCATTTTGCTGTTAATCGCCACCCCTTCATCACCGTCTTTCGGGTTCGTATAGAGGATTTGCGGGCTGAGCATTGCCTCGCTATCGGTACCGCCGTCGCTGCCGCCACAGCCTGCTATCAGAGAGATCCATACCAGCCCCGCCAGCCATACACTCCGGCTAATTTGTTTTATTTTTATATTCATGGTCTATCTCCATTGGATACCTATACCCTGAATACGGGTAATCCGGATGTTCAGTTGGCAATATCCTTTGCAGGCTATACCGCTGCCAAGTGCTCGAAGTCTTGCCATGAATGATCTTGATTTTTGAAGCGGTCTGACAAAGCACATAGCCGTGGTGGGCTCCGTGCTTCTGGGCTTTCAGCGCTTAACAGT
>JBLHND010000142.1:0-9439 GCA_047622605.1 Motiliproteus sp.
AACAGGTTGGTCAACCTGTTAGTCAACCTGTGAGTCAACAACAGCCCTGCGACCCTCCTCTGCAACTCCATGAGGCGATGCACTACGGCCTGTTTAACGGCGGCAAACGGCTCCGGCCGGTACTCGTCTATGCCAGTTGCCTGGCACTCGGAGGCGAACTCCACCAGGCCGACGCCGCTGCGGCAGCCTTAGAGTGCATCCACAGCTACTCGCTGCTCCACGACGATCTTCCGGCGATGGATGATGATGCCCTCAGACGAGGCAAACCCACCTGCCATATCGCCTTCGACGAAGCCACGGCTATTCTCGCCGGGGATGCCCTGCAGCCCCTGGCATTCGAACTCCTGAGCCAACCCTGCGGCCTGGCACCTGCCACTCAGCTGCAGATGATTCGAATCCTGGCGCAGGCCAGCGGCGATTGCGGCATGGTCGCAGGACAGGCGCTCGATATAGCCGCGGAAGGTCGACCTCAGACACTGGCGCAGCTGGAACAGATGCACCGCCTCAAGACCGGCGCCCTGATTCGCGCCGCGGTCGAACTCGGCGCCCTAGCGTCGGGGAACAGTGACCCGCTCAGCCTGGCCGCGCTAGGCGACTATGCCGCAGCGATCGGACTGGCGTTTCAGGTCCAGGACGATATTCTGGATATCGAAAGTGATACCCAGATCTTGGGCAAGACTCAGGGTGCGGATCTGGCCAGAAACAAATCGACCTACCCGGCACTGCTGGGGCTCGAGGGCGCCAAGCACAAAGCGCTGGAGCTACACCAGCAGGCGCTCGAGGCGCTACGACGGATGCCGGCCTCAGCAGTGCATTCAAGCCCACCGTTGCACAACACCGAACTACTAGGGCAGATTGCCGACTACATTATCGCCCGTAATCATTGATTGCCGGCCGCCAGGTCAACAGTATTATCAATATAATTAACGATGTAATTAACCATGCAATTAACCATGCATAGCGAGCTCCCCAAGGCGCGCCCGGCGACCCCGCTGCTGGATCTGATCGAGACACCGGCCGACCTGCGTCTGCTCGAGCGTAGCCAACTTCCCGCGCTGGCCGAGCAGCTCCGCAGCTACCTGCTTTACAGCGTTGCCCAGAGCGGTGGTCACTTCGGCGCAGGACTGGGTGTGATCGAACTCACCGTCGCCCTGCACTACGTGTTTGACACCCCCAACGACAGCCTAGTCTGGGATGTCGGCCATCAAAGTTATCCGCATAAGCTACTGACCGGCCGCCGCGATGCGCTGCTCAGAGTCCGCCAGGCCGACGGCCCTGCCCCCTTTCCTAAACGCGACGAAAGCCCCTACGACTGTTTCGGCACGGGGCACTCCAGCACCTCGATCAGTGCCGCGCTGGGCATGGCCCTGGCGCACAAACTCAAACAGCAACCCCAGCGCGCGGTCGCAATTATTGGTGATGGTGCCATGACCGGCGGCATGGCCTTCGAAGCCCTCAATCATGCCGCCCATACCGGTGCCGATTTGCTGGTGATTCTGAACGATAATGATATGTCGATCTCACCTAACGAGGGGGGACTGGCGACCTACCTGAGTAAACACCTGCGTAGCGCCTTTACCCCTGAACAGCCGCAGAGCAGCCGCCACAGCGAGCGCACCGGCGCCGGTACCACTGCGGCTCTGTTTGATGCCCTTGAGTTCAACTATAACGGCCCTATCGATGGTCACAACCTGGAGCTGCTGATTCCCACATTGCAGCATTTGCGTCAGACACCGGGGCCGCAGTTTCTGCACGTGGTCACCACCAAAGGCAAGGGCTTCGCACCGGCCGAGCGGGACCCGGTCGGCTACCATGCGATCACCAAGCTGCCCTCCCCCATCGAACAGCACAACGTCCTGCCAGGAACGGCCTACTCGCAGGTATTCGGGCGCTGGCTGTGTGCCAAAGCGGATCAGGACACTCGGCTGGTGGCCATCACACCGGCGATGAGTGAGGGTTCGGGGATGATCGAGTTTGCACGGCGCTTCCCTGACCGCTTTCTCGATGTCGCTATCGCCGAACAGCACGCCCTGACCCTGGCGGCTGGCCTGGCGTGCCAGCAGATGAAACCGGTAGTGGCGATCTACTCCACCTTCCTGCAACGCGGTTATGATCAGCTGATCCACGATATCGCCCTGCAACGGCTCGACGTCCTGCTGGCAATAGACCGGGCGGGCCTGGTCGGCGAAGATGGTCCGACTCACCACGGCAGCTTCGATCTTAGTTTCCTGCGCTGCATCCCCAACCTGGTCATTATGGCGCCAGCAGACGAGGCCGAAACCCAGCGGTTACTGGAGACCGGTTACCAGCATCCCGGACCTGCCTGTGTCCGCTATCCACGCGGCAAGGGCCCGGGGACTGTACTTGACCCTCATCCGCAGCCGATCCCTCTAGGCCAAAGCCGCACCCTGCGATCGGGCAAGCAGGCCGCGATCCTGAACTTCGGCAGCCTGCTGACCGAGGCACGGGCGGTCGCCGAGGCACTGGATCTGACCCTGGTGGATATGCGCTTCATCAAACCCCTGGATCACAGCCGCCTCGAGGCGCTGATTCAGAGCCACGGCCTACTACTAACGCTGGAGGAGAATACCGTGGCAGGGGGCGCCGGATCAGGCGTTAATGAGTGGCTGGCACGCCAGCATGAGCGTCCGGACCGAAGACAGAGCCACAGCATCAGGGTGATCAATCTGGGATTAGAGGATAGCTTTAGCGGCCACGGCAATGCCCAAGCGTTGCGTGCTCAGGCAGGGCTGGACAGCGCCAGCCTGATTAACAGGATTCGACCGTTACTCTAGGAGTTTCCAAAAGACCCCCGCTTAACGTCCTGTGGGAGCCTGCCTGCAGGCGATCTTTTGACCCATCTGCAGCGCTTGAAATGTGATTTCGAAAGACCTGACCCCCAAAATCAGGCTCAGGAGCCGTCGTCATCCTTGTTTTCATCATCCCTGAAATGCTGCTCTGACATCATGTGGCCGAGTTTATCGGCCTTGGTCGCCACGCCCTAGAGAGATGCTGGGCGTTATGACTGTTCTTACCTAGCTGCAGCGGTTCTCATTCACTTTCGTCATCCTTGCTTTCATCATCCCTGAAATGCTGCTCTGACATCATGTGGCCGAGTTTATCGGCCTTGGTCGCCACGCCCTAGAGAGATGCTGGGCGTTATGACTGTTCTTACCTAGCTGCAGCGGTTCTCATTCACTTTCGTCATCCTTGCTTTCATCATCCCTGAAATGCTGCTCTGACATCATGTGGCCGAGTTTATCGGCCTTGGTCGCTAGGTAGTGGGCATTATGACTGTTCTTACCCACCTGCAGCGGTTCGCGCTCGACAACATTAACCCCATACTCCGTCAACGCGGCTACTTTACGCGGATTATTGGTCATCAATCTGACGCTGTTGATACCCAGATGCTCGAGCATATTCTGGCACATGCTGTAGTCGCGCAGGTCGGCTGCAAAGCCCAGCTGCTCATTGGCTTCGACCGTATCAGCCCCCAGATCCTGCAAGTGATACGCCCGGATCTTATTCAGCAGGCCGATACCCCTACCTTCCTGACGCAGGTACAGAATCGCACCCGAACCCTTCTCGGCAATTCGCTTCATCGCCTCCTGCAGCTGAAAGCCGCAGTCGCAGCGCATGCTAAACAGGGCATCGCCGGTCAGACACTCGGAGTGAATTCGGGTTAACACCGGCTCACCCGTCGCTACGTCTCCCAGCGTCAGCACCAAGTGCTCCTTGCCGGTCGTGGGTTCTTCGAAGCCGTGCATGGAAAACGTACCCCAGGGGGTAGGGAGCTTGGAGGATGCGATATAACTGACTGGCACTATAGGATTCCCAATATAAGCGGCGCTGCATTCTATCAATGTCGGGCGAGCATTAGTGAATTAATCAGCGCTTTCGAACGCTGGCGCTGTTACGCCCATAACCAGACACAGCCCTGCAGCACGGCCCAGGCGTAGATTCCGGCCAGGACATCGTCGAGCATGATGCCAAAACCACCGGCGACTTTTTTATCTACCCAGCCAATAGGCTGAGGCTTGAAGATATCAAACACTCGGAACAGCACAAAGCCGAGCAGTAACCAGCCCCATCCCGGCGGCACCAGAATCAGGGTGATCCAGAGACCGACAAACTCATCCCAGACGATGCCCCCATGATCATGCACACCCAGGTCGCGAGAGGTGCGCTCACACAGATAGATGCCAACCAGGAAGGCCACCACAATGGCGGCCAGATAGCCCCACAGCGGCAACTCACGGAGAAACAGATAGGGCAACACCGCGCCCAGGGTGCCCCAAGTTCCCGGTGCCCGACGCGGCGCGCCGCTGCCAAAGCCGAAGGCGGCTAGATGGATAGGGTTACGCCAGTTAGGTCTTGGCAATGACACTTAGTGCTCCCTTATGGGTCAAAATAGTTACTCGGCAATAAGTAGCCGAAAAAGGGCTAATCAAACCAACAGCCGAGGTTAAAAATGCTGATAACCGCTCGGACTCAGTGCGATCGACTCACCACCCTCGGTTCGCCCGATCAAACCGGGTTCGGCTGTGACCCGGCCAATCTGCTGACAATCGACCGTAACGCTCGACAGCGCCCGTTTTAAAGCCGCTTCTCGGGCCACAGGGACCGTAAAGCACAGCTCGAAATCCTCGCCCCCGGCCAGCGCCCACTGCCGAGCACGGGGAGCATCGTAGAGCGCCAGCAGCGCCGGGGAGCAGGGCAACTGATCCAGCTCGAGCTGCGCGCCCAGCTTATTCGGTTTGAGCAGATGTCCCAGGTCGGCCAGCAAACCGTCGGAGATATCCAGGGCACTGCTGGCGATACCGCGCAGCGCCTGGCCCAGCTCAATGCGCGCGCGCGGTTGATAGAACCGCTGCAGCAACTCGGGATCAGGCGCGGGCGCGCCCGACTGCAATGACTGCTGGAGCTGATCCAGCCCTGCCATCGCATCGCCGAGCGTCCCGCTCACCCAGATACCATCGCCAGGCCGGGCACCACGCCGAGTCAGCGCCTGACCCTGGGGCACCCAGCCATGCACCTGCAGACTCAGCACGCGAGGCCCACGGGTGGTATCACCGCCTACTAGGCTCAGGCCGTAGCGCTGTAGCGCCTCGCCCAGCCCCTGACTGAAGGGCCGCAACCAGGCCTCGTCGGCCTTCGGCAGCGTCAGCGCCAGCGTCAACCAGGCAGGCGTTGCTCCCATCGCAGCCAGATCACTGACACAGCTGGCCAGCGCACGATGCGCCAGCTGGTCGGCTGGCATATCGGGCAGAAAGTGGACCCCCTCGACCAGCGTATCGATAGACACCGCCAGCTGCTGGCCGGCAGGAACCGTCAGGAGTGCGCAGTCGTCACCGATCCCCAGATCGACACCCCGCCCGTAACCCGGCAGGGTGTTGAAATAGCGGTCAATCAGTGCAAATTCAGCGATAGCCATATGCGGGTATCAGCGCTTAGCGCCGCCCACCTCGGCAGCACGAAGATCACGCGCCACCCGATCCAGCACGCCGTTGACATACTTATGGCTCTCGGTGGCACCGAAGATCTTGGCCAGATTGACCGCTTCGTTAATCGCCACCCTGTAAGGCACATCGATCATCGCTGCCAGCTCGTAGGATCCCATCCGCAGTACTGTCAGCTCGATCGGGTCAAGATCTTCGAGCTTACGATCTAGATAGGGCGTAAACGCCTGATCGAGCTCAGTCGACTGTGAAGGCACGCCATGCAGCAGCCCGGAGAACAGCTTCATATCGACCTTGCTCATATCGTGCTCGGCACGAAACTCGGCCTCGATTTCACTGAGTGCGGAACCTGCCATATGCCACTGATACAGCGCCTGGAGCGCAAAACTGCGCGCCTCGCGCTTCATCTCGGTACGTGAAGGTTTGTATTTTTTACCTGTGCCCTTAGCCGGGGTACTACCTGAATCGCTCACTACTTAACCCTCGAGTTGCTTAAGCAGGCTGACCATCTCTAGGGATGACAGCGCCGCCTCAGCACCTTTATTACCGGCTTTAGTGCCGGAACGTTCGATCGCCTGCTCGATAGAGTTCACGGTCAGGATGCCATTAGCCACCGGAAGCCCAAAGTCCATCGCCACCTGCGCACAGCCCTTAGCGCTTTCGGCACTGACGTATTCAAAGTGCGGCGTACCGCCACGAATGACCGCACCCAGGGCGATAATGGCATCTTCACGCTGCTGCTCGGCGACTTTCTTCACCGCCAGCGGGATCTCGATCGCACCGGGCACCCGGACGATACGAATATTGGCCGCGGGCACGCCGTGGCGTCTCAGCGCATCGACGGCACCGGAAACCAGGCTCTCGACCACAAACGCATTAAAACGGCCGACGACGATGGCGTAACGGCCTGCGGATGCATCGGTATAATCTCCTTCAACGATCTGAACTGTCATGGCTGTTTCCTTCGATAAAGTCTGTCCGGTTGCTACCGGGCGGCTGTGCTCAGGCGCTCAACGGCTCAAGCACCCAACAATCACATCAACTCTCGCAGGGGATGAACTCGATCACTTCGAGTTCAAATCCTGAGAGGGCATTAAATTTAATCGGCGAACTCAGCAGCCGCATCTTGCTCACGCCCAGATCACGCAAAATCTGTGAGCCGGTCCCTATGGTCATATAGGTTCCCGCGCCATCGACATTCGCAGGGCGAACCGGACGCTGATTAAGATGCGCATCTAAACTGCTGACCAGGTCTTCGGGGGCGCTGTCACCCAGCAATACCACCACCCCGCTACCCTCCTCGGCAACCCGTTGCAGCGACTTGCGCAGCGTCCATTTGGGTTCATCGGTGCTAACACCGATCACATCCCGCAGCGCGTCGGCCGTGTGCACCCGCACCAGGGTGGGTTGATCCGCTTTGATCTCGCCTTTAACCAGCGCGATATGGCTCGAACCATGGGTCGAATCCCGGTAGCTAATCGCCTGAAATTCACCCTGATCGGTGTGCAGGCTGTAGCAGCTATCGCGCTCGACAGTATGCTCATTAAGGACCCGGTAGTGGATCAGATCGGCGATGGTGCCGATCTTCAGGTCATGTTTCTCGGCAAATTTTTCCAGATCGGGACGGCGCGCCATAGTGCCATCCTCATTCATGATCTCGACGATGGCCGCAGCTGACGTACAACCTGCCAACCGACCCAGATCACAACCGGCTTCTGTGTGCCCGGCTCGACTCAGCACCCCACCCGGCTGCGCCATCAATGGGAAGATATGCCCTGGCTGGACGATGTGTGCAGGCTGGACTTTAGGGTCGACGGCAGTCCGCACGGTATGCGCGCGGTCTGCGGCAGAGATCCCGGTCGTCACGCCTTCCGCCGCTTCGATCGACAGGGTGAAGTTGGTCGAATACTGGGCGCCGTTATCCTGCACCATCAGCGGTAAGTTGAGTTTGCTGCAGTGCTCGCGAGTCAGCGTCAGACAGATCAAACCTCGAGCGTGGGTCGCCATAAAGTTGATATCTTGCGGGCGAACCTTATCGGCCGCGATGACCAGGTCACCTTCGTTTTCACGATCTTCATCATCCATTAGGATGACCATTTTCCCTTGCCGGATATCTTCAATCAGCTCGGCGGTGGAGTTAAGATCCATAGTGGCTCCTGCGACTCTTGGTTCAGATTATGAATAACATTAATGTACAAACGGTGGCGATTATCGCCGTATCTCATCGTTGCGCCTAAAAACCGTGCTCTGCCAGAAAGGCCCGGCTCAGCCGATCCGGCTGTGGGTCAGAGCCATCCGCCGCGCTTGCTGTTTCACCCGCCGCAGCGCCCTGCAGCAACCTTTCCAAGTAGCGGGCAATCATATCAACTTCCAGGTTCACCCGGCGCCCGGCACGGTACTCATTAAGCAGTGTGCCCTCCAGGGTATGAGGGACAATGTTGAGCTCGAACACCCGCCCGGACACGCTATTAACGGTCAGGCTCACACCATCGACCGTGATCGAGCCCTTGGTGGCGATATAGCGCGCCAGGGCCGCAGGCGCTTCGATTCGAAACCGGACCGAGCGACCCTCTTCGCGCCGCTCCAATACCTCGCCCATCCCATCAATATGACCGCTGACGATATGGCCGCCCAGGCGGCCGGTGGCCAGCAGGGCTTTTTCCAGATTCACGGCATCCCCGGCACCCAGGAGTTCGAACTCGGTATGCGCCAGGGTCTCCTGAGAGACGTCCGCCCAAAAACCATCGCCAGGTAGATCCACAACGGTAAGACAGACGCCATTGACGGCAATACTGTCTCCCAGGATCACATCGCTCAGATCAAGGGTGCCCGTGCGAAGTCGCAGCCGCAGATCGCCGCCCTGCATGCGGGTGTCGGCCACTTCACCGATCGCTTGGATAATACCCGTAAACATCGGTCTAATTTCCCTGCTCGAAACGAAAGTTAAGACGTTGGTCGTTACCCAGTTGCCGCTGCTCGCTCAGCACCAGCCGATACTGCTGCGCCATCGTTGCCAACGGCAAGTTGAACGCGGGACGCGCACTGGAACCCAGCAGCGTCGGCGCCTGATAGATCACCAACTCATCGACCAGCTGCGCCTGGATAAAGGCACCGGCCAGGGTCGCACCCGCCTCGATCAACAGTTCGTTACACTCACGCTCACGCGCCAGCCAGTGTAATACCGCCAGCGGTTCTATGACCGCCCGCTGGATCAGGGTGGCCTTAGCGCCTAACGCCGCCACCCGGGCCGAATCGGCCGCGACATAAAAGATGATCGTCTCGCCTGGCTGCGCCAGAATCGCCGCCGTTACCGGGGTACGCAGCTCAGAATCAAGAATCACCCGCAGTGGCTGACGGCGCAGCATGGCCTGAGTCTGAGCCTTGGAACAGTCAGGCCCGAGCTGTTCGGCGCGCACCGTCAGCGCCGGATCGTCATGAAGCACGGTACCCACACCGGTCAGAATGGCCGAACTGCGCGCCCGCAGACGCTGCACATCGGAACGCGCCGAGGCACCGGTAATCCACTTTGACTCGCCGGATGCCATCGCCGTACGCCCATCCAGGCTGACGGCCTGTTTGATCCGCACATAAGGACGCTGGCGGGTCATGCGGGAAATAAAACCGGGATTGAGCCCCTCCGCCTGAGATTGCAACAATCCCCAGCTAACCTCGATGCCGGCCTGTTGCAGCCGCCTATGACCCCGCCCCGAGACGAGTGGATTAGGATCCGCCATGGCAGAGACCACCCTGACCACCCCGGCCTGCAGCAATGCCTCGGCACAGGCCGGAGTCTTGCCAACATGGCTGCAGGGCTCGAGCGTCACGTAAGCCGTGGCTCCCCGGGCTGCCGCTCCGGCCTGCGCTAGGGCATTGACCTCCGCATGGCCTTCGCCTGCGCGAATATGGTAGCCCTCGGCCACCACCCGATCGCCGTTGACCAGCACACAACCGACCCTTGGATTGGGCGCGGTGGTATAAAG
>JBLHND010000143.1:0-9431 GCA_047622605.1 Motiliproteus sp.
GTTCGCGGGCGGTAACGATAATAGCCCGCTGCATCTCGCTGGCCCCTCGTAGGTGATGTTAGATCGATCAGCCGATCTCGCGCAGCAGTTCACGGGCTATGATCACTCGTTGAATCTCGCTGGTACCTTCGTAGATCGAGGTGACACGCACATCACGGGCGTAGCGCTCCAGTGGAAAATCCTGGATATAGCCGTAACCACCCAGCAGCTGCAGTGCGGTATAGCAGGCGCTGTTGGCTTTTTCGGAGGCGAACAGCTTAGCCATCGAGGCCTGCTTGGCAAAGGGCAAGCCGCGCTCTTTGGTGTCGGCCGCACTCATCACCAGCAAGCGCGCGGCTTCGAGATCGGTATAGGCATCGGCCAGCATCCATTGCAGTCCCTGAAATTTGGTCAGTTGCTGGCCAAACTGCTGGCGCTCATTACTGTAGTCTCGGGCGTAGTCCATCGCGGCCAGGCCTACGCCCAGCGCCAGTGAACCTATGCCGATACGCCCGCCGGCCAGTTCGCCGACCGCAATCCTGAAGCCCTGATTGAGTCCACCCATCAGCGCATCTTTGGCGATCTTGCAGTTGTCGAAACGCACCTCGTTGGTGCTGGAGGCATGCTGGCCCATCTTCTTCTCGGCCTTGGAGACCGACAAGCCGGGGGCGTCGCTCTCGACTAGGAAGCAGGAGATGCCCTTGCCTTTGGGGGCCTCGGGGTCGGTGACCGCCCAGACCACGAAGACGCCGGCGTATTCTGCGCTGCTGATAAACTGCTTGGCACCGTTAAGCACCCAGAAATCGCCCTCGGCAACGGCGGAGGTCTTCATTCCCGCCGGGTCAGAGCCGGCACCGGTTTCGGTCAGGCAGAAACCGCCGGCGGCATAGTCGCCACTACAGAGCTTGGGCAGGTAACGTGCCTTCTGGGTGTCGGAGGCGACCACCTGGATCACCTCGGCGACCATGTTGGTCACCGATACCGAGACTGCCGTAGAGGCGCAGGCGCGCGCCAGTTCGGTAATCACCAGGCTAAAGGCGACACTGCCAGCTTCGGAACCGCCGTATTGAGACTCTACATTGAGTCCCATAAAGCCCAGTTCGGCCAGCTGTTTGAGATTGCTCAGGAAGAGCGGGCGATCCCCCTCCTGGTCCAGTCTTTCTGCCACGGGTGCCAGTTCGGTCTGGGCGAACTTGCGCGCCATATCCTGAATCATGGCCTGATCTTCGTTGAGTGAGAGATCCATAAGGTGATTCCTAGCGCTTAGTTATCGGTTTTAAATCAGTTCGATGGCGACGGCCGTGGCTTCGCCACCACCGATACACAGGGTGGCGAGGCCGCGCTTCTTACCCTGCTGCTGCAAGGCGTAGAGCAAGGACACCAAAATCCGTGCACCGGAACAGCCGATCGGATGACCCAGGGCGCAGGCACCGCCGTTGACATTGACCTTGGCCGCATCGAGCCCCAGCTCTTGGATCGCCAGCAGGGTCACCACAGCAAAGGCTTCATTGATCTCGTACAGGTCGACCTGCTCCTTGTCCCAGCCGATGTTGTCGAGCAATTTCTGGATCGCGCCGATCGGTGCTATGCAGAAGTCAGACGGTTTCTGCGCATGGGTGCTGTGGCCGACAATGCGTGCCAGCGGCGTTAGTCCGCGTGCCAGGGCATCGCTTTGGGTCATCAGGATCAGGGCGGCGGCACCGTCGGAGATGGAGCTGGAGTTGGCCGCAGTCACCGTGCCGTCCTTCTTAAACGCCGGACGCAGTTGGCGAATCTTGTCCAGATTGGCGTTGCCCGGCTGCTCATCGATGCTGACCTGGTGTTCGCCCTTACGGTTCTTGATGCTGACGGGGGCGATCTCGGCGGCAAAGTCTCCGGCACCGATCGCCCGGTTGGCGCGGGCCAACGATTCTATGGCAAAGTCATCCATGGTCTCGCGGGAGACCACATAGGCATCGGCGCTCTGCTGCGCGAAGGCACCCATCAGGCCGCCTTCGTAGGCATCTTCGAGGCCGTCGAAGAACATGGAATCGATGACCTGACCATGCCCCATCCGCATCCCCGCACGCGCCTTGGGCAGTAGGTAGGGTGACTGGCTCATGTTTTCCATGCCACCGGCTACCATGATTCGGGCGCTACCGGCCTTGATCTGGTCGTGGGCATCCATGACCGCCTTCATGCCTGAGCCGCACATCTTGTTGATGGTGGTGCAGCCAGCCGCCAGAGGCAGGTCTGCCCCCAGTGCGGCCTGGCGCGCCGGCGCCTGTCCGAGACCTGCCGGCAGCACGCAGCCCATGATCACCTGGTCGATGTCGCTGGCCGCAAGGCCCGAGCGGGCGACGGCGGCACGGATCGCGGTGGCGCCCAGCTGCGGTGCGCGAACGTCGCTGAGTGCGCCCATCATGCCTCCCATAGGGGTACGGGCGGCGGCGACTATAACGATGGGATCAGATAGAAGAGTCATGGTTGGGCCTCGATGCTGTGGCTATAGGAGTTGTGACCTGGCTTAGGCGAGCAATAGAAAACAATCAGGTCATTACTATGCGCTCATTGAAGGGGTCATTAAATGACACTTTGTGACCAAAGGCATCACTAAATGTTACATTGGCTCCTGACCCTTTTTATTTAATAACGACGAGGATCGACCCTATGGCGACGGTTGCCATCCATTATCTACAGGTCGCGCTGGCCTGTGCCGAGCGTGGCGGTCACGATCGGCAACAGCTGTTAGCACAGTTGGGTATTGAACCGCAGCAACTGCGGCAGCCCCGCGTCCCTGCCGAGCTGATGGCGCGTCTGGTGCAGACGGTCTGGCTGCTGTTGGAGGATGAGTTTATGGGCTGTACCGCGCGACCCTGTAAGCCTGGGGTGTTCGCGCTGATGGCGCGCCATGTGCTGCATCAGCAGACCCTGGAGGGAATGCTGCGGCAGGGGTTCGAGTTTTATAACCTGTTTAGCGATGATATCGCCATGCAATTACGCCGCCGTAATGGGCGGGCGGAACTGGAGGTGGTCTTCAGCCATCCCGAACGGGATCCTGATTGCTTCTACCGTGAGTTCTGGATGCTGATCTGGCACCGGTTTTCCAGTTGGCTGATCGGGCATAGCATAGCGTTGCAGCAGGTGAGTTTTCCCTATCCACCGCCCGCACATCGTCTTGAGCTTAACGATCTGTTTCCCTGCAAACACAGGTTCAATCAACCGAGTCTTAAATTGAGCTTTAATGCGGATTATCTCGATGAGGGTTCGGTGCGTACGCCGCGTGATCTGGCGCACTTCTTACGGGATTCGCCGACCGGACTGATGACCATCAGTGATGATGAACTCAGTTATCGTGCCCGTATCCGTCGCGACCTGTTGCCCCCGGTCAACGGGGTGCTGCGACTGCCCTCCTTTGAGGTGTTGGCGCAGCGCTATGGCCTGAGTGGTCAGACGTTGCGGCGGCGGCTTAACGCTGAGGCGAGCAGTTATCCAAAGATTAAGGATGAGATGCGTCTGGATCTGGCGATCGAAAAGCTGCGGATCGAGCGCCTGCCCGTCGCGGAGATCGCCCTGCAGCTGGGGTTCAGTGAATCCAGAGCCTTTACTCGGGCATTCCGGCAGTGGACCGGTTTGTCGCCGAGCGACTTTCGAGGTCAAATATCGGCAGCAGGGAGGGGTGCCGACTAGGGACGCTACTCGACCGGCAAGTGAGATCCAGGCTGTTTTGTGCGGGACAGCCGCTAACCTGCAGAATTTAATGCACAGCTGAGGATGGATAACAATAAACGAGGGTATTCAATTAAAAATAAATTAAAAATTTCTTTAAGAACAGCTGTTGATATTATTATGTCATTGTTTTTAATTATTATTTATAAGTACCGATGAGATTGTGATCAATTTATGACGAGGGCCGTAGGTAGGGGCTTGAGAGAGGTTACCCAGTATTACCCCACAGAGTTATCCACAGAAACTGTGCATAACCCCACGATCGCCAGTGACGCTATATGAGTGGTTTTTTGGGGTTTTAATCTGGAGTTGGCTGTTGTTTTTGTTCTCACCAGCAGGTACGGCCGTCTGGGTTTGCCTCAAGCCCCGGTACGGATGACCGAGGAAGGATAATTGTCAGTCAACGGCTGTAGATTTGCGAGCGCCTTGCGAGCCTTGTCGAACGACTCTTTGCCCACAAAAAAACAAACCCACAGGGAGCCGCTTCTTTTGTAGGTTAGGCTTCAGCCTGACGGCTTTTCTGACGGCTTTTCTGACGATATCTGCATTGGCTAATCCGCTAGACCGAGGAACTTCCTCAGCGATCTTAGCCAGCAAGCTGGCTTGCGTAAATTGTGCGGGCATTGAGGCAGATTTGGTGTTGGAATTACAGTGGTTAGCGCTACGGATCAGGGGACTCCCGACAGCGCTAATCAAGTGAAATTCAGGCGGTTTTGTGCGGGGCTACAGGTAATCTCCGGAATTTAATGCACAGTTGGGATTGTTGAGGATCAAGTGGACTATGCAATCTAAAATAAATTATTAATTTCTTTGAAATCGCCTATTGATATTGTTATATCATTGATTTATAAGATTTTTTATAAATGGCGATGAGATTGTGATCAATTTATGACGAAGGCCGTAGATAGGGGCCTGGGACAGGTTACCCCGTATTACCTCACAGAGTTATCCACAGAAACTGTGCATAACCCCATGTCCGCCGGTGGTGATATTTAAGTGGGTTTTAGGCTGCGTTAATCTGGAGTTGGCTGTTGTTTTTGTTCTCTCCAGCAGGTAGGCCGCCTGGGTTTGCCTCAAACCCCGCTACGGTTACCGAGGCATATCGATGGCATATCGATGGCAGATCCCTGGCGTTGTCGGTGGGCGCTGGCATCGGTGTTTGCCTGCTGCGGCTCACTAAAAGCAACCATTTTTATAACATAAAAATAGACAGCGTACATTAGCGCTTTTCCATATCAACGCGGGAGTGCAAAGAGAGGGTGAGTATCCTGTGGTTAGGGTACTCTAGGCTGCCAACTCTCAATGCAGCGGTTGTCGGTTGGATAGGTATTTATCGCCTCGAAAGGCTAATTTGATCAGGCAACAGCTATGAATATTGCAATTCTTACCTTCGAAGGCTTTAACGAGCTGGATTCGTTTATAGCGGCAGGCATCCTGAATCGAATGAAAGGTTCAGGATGGAATGTCCAGATTACCTGCCCTACAGAGACAGTCACCTCCATGAATGGCGTCCAGATTACGGCCCAGCAACCGCTGGAGTTCGCCACCAACGCCGATGTGGTCCTGGTGGGTAGTGGTATCTACACCAGAGATATTGCTAAAGATAGGAAAATTCTGGATAGGATACAGTTGAATCCGGCGAACCAGCTCGTCTGTGCACAGTGTTCTGGAACCCTGCTGCTATCGGCGCTGGGGGTCTTGAACGGCTTACCCGCCTGCACCGATCTAACGACCAAACCCTGGATTATAGATGCGGGGATCGACGTCTTAGATCAACCCTTTTTCGCGAGAGGCAATATCGCAACCGCAGGTGGCTGTATGGCGTCTCAATATTTAGCCGCCTGGATCATCGCGAAGTTAGCGGGGAGGGAGGCAGCCGAGTCTGCAATTCACTATGTGGCACCCGTTGGCGAAAAAGAGTCATCTGTATCTCATAGTCTGTCGGTAGTGCTGCCCTATATGGATGATAAATAATAGCCGATAAGCGTTAGCCGGCTAACTTAAATTCGGTGCTTGATTATAAAACCTCTATAAGCAGGGTCTGTAAATTAGTGTTTGCCTATATTTACCGCGTTCATTAGGCTGTCATAAAGCCTAAGGAGCAGACTGTTATGCATTTAAGCGATCTGTATATACTTCTGGTTGAGCCTTCCCGAGTACAGCGGCGCGTGATCGAGAAGCATCTGCACGCGTTGGGGGTGTCCAGTATCAGGGGCTGCGATACCGCCGAGCAAGGGTTGGAGGTCATGGTGGCCGATCCGCCAGATCTGGTCATCTCTGCACTCCATCTGTCCGGTATCTCCGGTGCGGAGCTGTTGACGGCGATGCGTCACGATGAATCCCTGCGCGATATAGCCTTTGTGCTGATCTCCAGTGAAACCCAGTTTCGCTATCTAGATCCGATCAAGCAGTCGGGTGCTACCGCGATCCTGCCCAAGCCGTTCAGCGACGAGCAGCTCGCCACTGCGCTTAAGACCACCTTGCATAATATCGAACCTGAAGCGGGGGCGCGGATTCGTGATCCGGAGCTGCTCAGCGTCCTGGTGGTCGATGACAGCCCGCTGGCGCGTAAATTTATAACGAAGGTCTTATCAGGATTGGGGATCCGTCGTATTGTCGAGGCCTCTGATGGTGCCGAGGCGTTGCTTAGGCTTGCCGATGCTTATTTTGATCTGGTCGTTACCGATTTTAATATGCCCAATGTCAACGGCCAGGAGCTGACCGAGCAGATCCGCAGTAACAGTTCGCAGTGTTCGGTGCCGATCATGATGGTAACCAGTGAGAAAAATGAAAGCCGCCTGACTGCGGTGCAGCAGGCGGGTGTCTCTGCCATCTGCGACAAGCCCTTCGCGGCTGATCAGGTTAAACAGCTGCTCGACAGCCTGTTGGCGCACCCCTGAAAAGCGACTAATCATCATGAGGAGATGCCGGAATGACCACTGAACTCGTGCTGCTAGGCCTGTATCTGCTCGGCTACTGCGGCCTGCACTCGTGGCTGGCCTCGCTCGGTTGCAAGGCCTGGTGTGCGGCGCGCTGGCCCGCTGCGATGCGCGTTTACCGCCTGGCGTTTAACCTCTCGGCGCTGTTGTTGCTGATTCCGGTAGCGATCCTGCTCGATGCGGCGGCAGGGCCCAAGCTATGGCAGTGGACGGGCGCCTGGATCTGGCTGATGAATGGCCTGGCGTTGGCGGCGGGGTTGGCCTTCGTGCATTCGTTGCGAGATTACGATCTGAGTCAGTTCAGTGGCACCCTTCAGTGGCGTCAGCAGCAGCTCGACCCAGAACGACAGGCACGGTTTCATCTGGGCTGGTGGCACCGTTGGGTGCGACATCCCTGGTATTTCTTTGCCCTGGTGATTCTCTGGAGCCGGGAGCTGGATGCCGCGCAGCTGTTGACCAGCCTGCTGCTGACGCTTTACCTGGTACTGGGTTCGAGGCTGGAGGAACGTAAATTGAAGCTGCAGTTTGGTGAGGCCTATGGGCACTATTGCCGCCGGGTGCCGGGGTTGTTTCCGCTCCCCTGGCGCCGCCTGAGCGCGACCCAGGCTTGCGAGCTGGAGCAGCAGGCCAACCGGCCCTTCACTTCGTCAGGCTGAAGCCTAACCCACAAAAGAAACACCCCCTTGTGGGTCGGAATTTATTCCGAAAGCTAACTAGGAGATAGCCGACTTTTAGTACGGCTTCTGGGCGATAAAGAGGCCGCGTTTGGGAGCGGGGAGCCCCTCCAACGTCAGGCTGGGGTCGGAGGGGTCGAGAAAGTCCGCCAGCGAGTGGTACGTCATCCAGTCGGTCGCGCGCTGTTCTTGCGTCCCTGTGGTATCGATATCGACGCAACGGACCTGCTGATAGCCGCAGCGCTCCAGCCAGCAGCACAGGGCCGCGGCGCTGGGCAGGAACCAGACATTACGCATCTGCGCGTAGCGATCATCAGGAACCAGCACGGTATTGCGGTCGCCATCCACCACCAGCGTTTCCAGCACCAGCTCGCCGCCCGGACGCAGGAAACTCATCAGCTCCAGCAGGTGATCGATAGGGCTGCGCCGGTGGTAGAACACGCCCATCGAAAATACGCTGTCGAAACACCCCATCTTGGCGGGCATCTCCTCGATCCCCAGCGGCAGCAGCTCTACTGGCAGCTCTGCCCCTATATACTTTTTCAGCGCTCGAAACTGCAACAGGAACTTCCAGGACGGATCGATCCCCAGCACCCGCTTGGCGCCGGCGGCATGCATGCGCCAGCAGTGATAACCGTTGCCGCAGCCGATATCCAGCACGGTACGATTGTGAAGCGGGGCGATATGATCCTTGAGCCGGTCCCATTTCAGGTCGGAGCGCCATTCCGTATCGATGTCGATGCCGAACAGGCTGTAGGGGCCTTTGCGCCAGGGCATCAGCTGGCGCATCGCCTGCTCAAGCTGCTGGCGCTGGGGATCCGTGCAGTCCTCAGGACGGCCGATCAGCAGTGCGCTCTGGTCGAGGTCGACGCACTCTGGAGTGAACTCGTGAGCGAGCTCCGGAAGGGCGTCGAAGGCCTCGATCCAGCGCGGCAGGTCGCCATGATTAAGTGGCCCCAATCTGGCATCGATGGCTTGTTGCAGCGGTTCTGCCCAGGCGGCCAGCTCGCTGTGCGCCAGCTGTTGGAAGAAGGCATCGAAATTGAGAGCCGGGACGGTCTGATTCATAAGGGCGACTATTTAGCGAACATGAGAAGTTGAGTTACTTGATGGCAACCATAGAGACAAAATTGAAACACTGGAACCAGGGTTGGATCTCTGTAAAGCCTGCATCGCTGAGACGTTGCTGATGCAGCGCCAGGGACTCGGGGCGCATCACCTGTTCCAGGGCGCTGCGCTTTTGACTGACCTCCAGGTCGCTGTAGCCGTTGGCGCGTTTGAAGTCATGGTGCCAGTCGGTCAAACGTTGTTCCGAGGCGTCATTCGCCAGGGCGATCTTCTCTGAGAGCAGCAGCACGCCGCCGGGTTTGAGTCCGGTATAGATCTTTTGCAGCAGCGCCTGACGTTGCTCAGGCGCGATAAACTGCAGGGTGAAGTTCATCACCACCACACTGGCGTTCTGGATCTCGATATCGAGAATATCGGCGCAGATCAGGTCGATGCGCGGTTCGGAGTCATCCAGCGAGGCGGCGACCTGGAGGTGTTCGCGGCAGCGCTTGAGCATCGCCACCGAATTATCGACGGCGATAAAGCGGCAGTTGGGTTGCCGCACCTGCTGATGCATCGCCAGAGTCGCCGCGCCGAGCGAGCAACCCAGGTCATAACAGAGACTGTCGGGCTGGGCGAAGCGGGCGGCAAGGATCCCCAGCGACTTGATCACGGTGGCGTAGCCGGGCACAGAGCGGTTGATCATATCGGAGAAGACCCCGACCACCTGCTCGTCGAAGGCAAAGTCGACAATGGTATCCAGCGGGTTGGCGTACAGGCGATCGGCTGTTTTTGACATGAAAAGGCTATAGAGGCTGAGGGAATAAGGAAAACTGCGACGATTATACGCGCTGCTGCCGCCTAGCGACAGAACCTAGGTAGAGAACCTAGGTAGAGAGCCTAGGTAGAGAGCCTAGGTAGAGAACCTAGGTAGAGAGCCTAGGTAGAGAACCTAGGTAGAGAACCTAGGTAGAGAGCCTAGGTAGAGAGCCTAGGTAGAGAGCCTAGGTAGAGAACCTAGGTAGAGAACCTAGGTAGAGAGCCTAGGTAGAGAACCTAGGTAGAGAACCTAGATAGAGAGCCG
>JBLHND010000144.1:0-9351 GCA_047622605.1 Motiliproteus sp.
GCTGCTGGCGTGGAAGGAGTAAGCATCCTTCATGATGAACTCGCGCGAGCGCATCACCCCGAAACGGGGGCGGATCTCATCGCGGAACTTGGTCTGGATCTGATAGAAGGTGGCGGGGAGCTGCTTGTAGCTGTTGAGCTCGCGGCGCATCAGATCGGTGATCACCTCCTCGTGGGTCGGGCCGACACAGAATTCACGGTTGTGACGGTCCTTGAGGCGCAGCAGTTCGGGGCCATACTCCTCCCAGCGACCGGATTCCTGCCATAGCTCGGCGGGCTGGATAGCGGGCATCAGCAGCTCCTGAGCCCCGGCATTATCCATCTCTTCACGGACGATGCGCTCGACCTTGCGCAGGGTGCGCAGCCCCATCGGCAACCAGGTATAGAGTCCCGAGGCTATTCTGCGGATCATGCCTGCACGCAGCATCAGCTGGTGGCTGATCACTTCGGCATCGGCCGGGGTTTCTTTGAGGGTAGCTATCAGGAATTGGCTGGCGCGCATGGTTTTGGCTCTACAGGCTGATCGAGGCCGATATTTTACGGAGCCGAACCTCCAGTAACAAGGGCTGTGCAGTGGATAGGCGTTTTAGCCAGAGTTTGAACCCGTGTTTGAGCCCGCGTTTTATCGCTGCCGCGGAGCCCTGCTGCAGCCGCAGAGGGTCTCGGGCACTGTTATTTACTCGAATTCGGACGGCCAAGCATAATTGTCTTATCCTTAAAGAATAGCCATTATCGAGGAGTTGTTGTGCGGTTTAAACGTTTCCGGGATGCAGAGTTGTTCTTTAGAGTGTTCTTTAGAGTGTTCTTTAGAGTGTTCTTTAGAGTGTTCTTTAGAGAGTTGCTTGGGGTGCTGTTTGGCGTGCTAGTGGTGACGGGATGCGCGCAAGGCGTTGTGCTGGAACCACGCCAGGACCCGTTGATCGGGCAGATCATCGACGGTCACACTCAGGCGGTGCTGAGTTACCCGCAGCTTGTCGAGCAGGCCGCCGCTGCCGATGTGATCTATCTCGGTGAACGCCATGACAATGCCGAGCATCATCGCATTCAGTTGCGGCTGCTAGGGTCGCTGATCGCTCAGGGTCTGCGTCCGGTGCTGGGGTTCGAGTTTTTTGATACCGCCCAGACAGGCTATCTGATGCAGTATGTGGCGGGTGAAGCCTCGCTGATGCCGCTGCATGGCGCAAGTCATCAGCTGTCTGCAGAGCAACGTTTACGTAACCAGTTGGGTTGGGAAAAGCGCTCGAATACCGATTGGGGCTACTATTTTGCACTCATCGAGCTGGCAAAAACGCAGCAGCTGCTGCTCTTTGGTGCCGACCTTCCGGCACCACTGAAACTGCGCTTGAGTCGAGCCGATCTGGATGACTTAACTGCGGTGGAGCAGCAGCAACTGGGGATGTTGGCGTTGAGCGCTAACGGTTACCAAAGGTTTATGTACGCCAAATTTCGTGCCGGGCATTGCGGCTGGGGTGCGGAACCCCTGTTAACGCGCTTGTATCGCACCTGGCAGGAACGTAACTACCGCATGGCCCTCTCGATAGTCGCGATGAGTCAGGCGGAGCAGGGGCCTGTGGTGGTGATTCTCGGCGCGGGGCATACCGAGCATAACCGGGCGGTGGTGGCTCAGGTCAGGCAACTACAGCCGTCGCTGAAGCAACTCAATATCGGCCTGCAGGAGATCTACATCGACGCAGCCCCCCTAGACCGTTACCTGTCAGGCGATAGCGAGCCGAGTGACCGTCTTGGCCCGCGCCATGATCTGTTTTGGTTTACCCAGCGCCAGGATTACAAGGATCCCTGTGCCGCCTTAAATACGCCAGCATCGGAATAAAAGTAAGTGACAGGCGGACGTATATGTAGCCAGTGCCGACCATGCAGGAACGATCGACGGCAGACTCACAGGGTTATGCCGGGTTATGCTGGGCTATGACAGCTCACCACAGAGATTTAGCTGCATCTGCTGTCGCACCCAGTCACTGCCGCGCTCCAGAGCCAGCAGGTGCTGGAGCTTGGTGAACGCCGCTTCCAGGGTCATATCGAAGCCACTGACGATGCCGGTTTTTGCCAGCGCCGAGCCGGTCGCGTAGCTGCTCAGATCAACCCGTCCCTGCAGGCACTGGGTCAGATTGACAATCACCTTGCCCTGCTCGGTGGCCTGCTCCAGAGCGCGGAGAAACAGGGGGTCCCGATCCGGCGCGTTGCCAACGCCGTAAGATTGAATAATCAGGCCGTCGACAGGCAGTTTCAGTAGATGCTCTAGATATTCACTGTCGATGCCGGGAAACAACCTGATCGGCACGATGCGCTGGTGTCCATATTCAGGCAGTTCAAAATAGGGTTGGCCGGTGGCCGGACGTATGGCGTCGTGCTTGATCTCGATATTGATGCCGACCTGACCCAGCCAGGGATAGTTGGGGCTGTCGAAGGCGTCAAAGCCTGTGGCTTTAACCTTGGTGGAGCGATTACCGCGTAGCAAACGGCCATTGAAATAGAGGCAGACCTCGGCGATGGGATACTGACGCGCTAATACCAGCGCGGTGATCAGGTTGTCCTGAGCATCGTTGCGCAACTCACTGAGCGGAATCTGCGAGCCGGTAACGATCACCGGCTTGCTCAGATCCCGAAGCATAAAGGAGAGTGCTGAGGTGGTGTAGGCCAGGGTGTCGGTGCCGTGGAGAATGATAAAGCCGTCGTACAGGTCGTAATTGTCCCGAATCCGCTGCGCAATGCAGCGCCAGTCGCCGGGGTTGGCATTAGCGCTGTCGATCAGCAGATCAAGTTCTTCGAGCACATACTCGGGCATGCTGGCTGAGAGGTGGGTAGGAATCTTCTGCGCGATCAGTTCAGCCAGTCCCGGCATAGGCGCATAGCCCTGCGGTGTGTGCTGCATGCCGATGGTGCCGCCGGTGTAAAGTATGTAGATGCGATGCGTCATAGGATATGGCTTGCGGGAAATGAAGGGTGAATATCTCAAAGCGGCCGGATGGCAGCAAGTTCTCTAGTTGATACAGTACGATGCACTTTGATGCTACTCTAGCATCATTAAGAGATCGCGGGTTAGAGGCTGTAGACAATGAGCGAGAATTTTTGCAAAAACCTGCAGTTACTCTGCAGCTACTATAAGTCGATCGCAGATGTGTGTCGGCGGCTGCCGATCAATCGTTCCCAGTTCAATAAATACCTTAATGGCAGTAGTGCCCCCTCTAAATATGTCTTGCGCAGGCTCTGTGATTTTTTTGGTGTCGAGGAGTATGAGATATTTCTGCCTCACAGCCAGTTTGCGCAAATTATCCAGGTTCGCCCGAATGCTCAGGTGCAGTCGGAACAGAATGCCTTCAGTCATCATATCGAAAAGCTGCAGTCTCTGGGTCAGGGACGGTTGGAGCAATATCTGGGCTACTATTTCGAAATCTACCGTTCGATGGCCTTTCCCGGAAAGATACTGAGGAATCTGGTCCAGATTCATCGGCTTGAGGGGGAGGTCGTGTATCGCCGTATCGAGCGTCTTAAATCCCCGGACGGTGGCACTACCTTTCATGCTCGCTATCTGGGTTGCGCGTTCTTCCTGAGCGAACGGATCTTTATGGTCGATTATGAATCACTGACCGGTAACGAACTGACCCAGACCATCTTGTCTCCGACTTATAAGAGTCGCATCAGTCGTCTGTCGGGGTTACGTCTGGGAGTTTCCGACAGTTCCCGCGATCCGGCCTGCGTCCGGGTTGCCTACGACTATCTGGGAACACAGGTTGATCTGCGTAAGGCCTTACGCCTCTGTGGCCTGTATGCTGCGGAATCGCCGCTGTTTGATGATCGCTTGAAGCAACTTATCGATAACAAGATGAATCCCAATGATAATTTGTTCTTAGCGGCAACAATTTAACCGCTCAGGTGATTTTTTAGTCACTTGTGCGCGTTCTGGATTCTTCTGTAAAAAAGCTGCTCAGAGCTTGGGGCAGCGTTTTTTCTGGCTTTTTACTTTTTGGGGCAATAAGCTCACTGCTCTGCATCGATCCGACAGATTTATTTGTTGTTGATCCATCAAACCCATCTAAAGGTAATAGGCGCTGTGGTGAAAAAAATAAGAAAACTCGACCGAATCGACCGTAATATTCTACGTCAGTTACAAAGTAATGGCCGCATGTCCTATGTTGATCTGGCTACCGAAGTCGGGCTGAGCACCACGCCCTGTCTGGAGCGGGTAAGACGGTTGGAGAAAGACGGGGTCATCAAGGGCTATAGCGCGACGCTCGACCCTCATTATCTGGAAGCGGGTCTGCTGGTGTTTGTTGAGATAAGCCTGACCTACCGATCCCCCACGGTGTTCGAAGACTTTAAGCGCGAAGTGTTAAAGATCTCCCAGGTCATGGAGTGCCATCTGGTGTCTGGTGAGTTCGATTATCTGATCAAGGCGCGCATTAGCGAGATGTCGGCTTATCGAGAGCTGCTCGGTGAGCTGCTGCTGACGCTTCCGAATGTCGATAAGTCGCGTAGTTATATCGTGATGGAGGAGGTCAAAGAGACCTCCTCCATTCGCGTTCCTGACATTAAGAGCTGAGCTGAAATCCGGAGATAATCTATAGGGCGTGTTATAGGGCGTGTTATAGGGCGAGTGAATAGAGCGTAGTCGATAGGAATTATTTGGTGTTAATCCTCAGGTTATAGTAAAAAATGCCGCTAACTAGAGGCTGACTAGGGTGACTTAACTGCCGCGTTATAGTCGTGGTGTTATAGCGGTAGTGTTATAGCCGTAGTGTTATAGCGGTAGTGTTATAGCGGTAGTGTTATAACTACAGAGGGTAAAGATGCACTTGAAAAAAACAGATGGGTCGATGGTAGTCTGCGGGATCGCTGCGGTGGTGATCTTGGCGGCATTGGTCTTCGGCATGGCAGTGCAAGACGGCTTGACCGCGTTAACCCAGTCCTCGAAAGAGATCAGTGCCGTCGCGAACCTACTCGAGAGTGTCAGTGGGCTGCGTAGTCTGCTTATCTCCTTTTCTTATCGATGCAGCCTGTCCCAGGATAACTGGATTGAAGCCTTGAATACCGCGTTGGGATTACTGTTTATGGTCTCTATGCTGGGATTGGCTCTGCTCCTGGCATTGGTGCTGCAGTTCAGAAAAAACAGACGTTTGACTCTGCGTCTGCAATCCTAGAAGCCCTGATGGCGAGATCAGGACCCCTGTGGAAACCGATCTATCGGGTTCCCCTGTGGCAGGAGATTGTTATTCTCTTCAAGGGATCGCCTGCAGGCAGTCTTTCACGAGACTATTTACACGGCAGAGGCGCGTCAGTCTGAGTTGGCAAGGGCCGGTGTCGGCCGCTCAGTTTCCGATGTCGGCGCGTGCCACTGTTCCTTGCCGATCTGCACCTTGACGACCCCCGTAAACCGGAGTCGCAGTTCGGCTACCGCCTCTTCAAGGGTTTCGTCATCGCAGAGCATGGTGCCCCCGCGTCCGTCGACGGTAAAAAATTGATACGACTTCATGGTTAGAGTGCCTGATACATCAAATAGGATCGCTTTATATTCTGGCTGAGCCGCGCACTAAAGAACAGCGTTTTACTGGGGATGAGTGGTTTGCGGGCGTTTAGAAGAAAAATTCCAGGCTCAGCTGCACAAAGCTGTCTTCTCGCAGGCTGTACAAAGGATCACTGGCCTGGAGCCTGTCGAACAGGCGAGCCTCCATGGAGGTTTTGAATTGACTCCCCAGACGACGACTGGCTTCGATAAATCCCAGCGTCGCCTGGCTGTCGGTATCGACGATCAGGCCGGTCAGCAGTTCGGTGGATTGAAAGTCATTGAGTGTCAGTCTTAGGCCCAGGAACAGGTCATCCTGAAAAGGACTGGTGGTTCGCTGGTCCCGAAGATATTCTGCCAGGACCCCCAGATCTAGGTTGCTGTCGAGCAGGCCGATAAAACTGTATTCGAAGCCTGCAACGGCGGCACTATAGCGTCCGGCCTCGAGTCCGTTGCTGGTAATCGCCTCCAGCTTCCATAACCAGCTCCCCAGCGCGCTGGTCAATTCCAGTCCGCTTTGCTCGATCAGTTCGTAACGAGGGATCAGCGCGGTTGCGGTGTCATTGAGTAAGAAGGTCGGTTCGCGACGGGTACCGCTAAAATGCGACAGGGCGACGTCGACGCTATCCCGGTAGAAGCTCCAGCGGATCGCAACATCCTGGTGGTGACGCCCCTTGGCAGAGTCGTAGAGCGGGCTTGCGGTAGCGACGGGTAACAGGGTGCGCGGGCGGCCTTGGCTACCGGCAAAGTGGCGTTCTCTGAAGTAGGGTAGCCAGAACAGGCTAAGCTCTCCCTGTTCCAGCAGGTAGGAGAAGTGCGCCATAGGTTGGCCCAGCTTGTCTTCGCCATCGAGCCCCTCAAGGTTGTCGGTCTGATTGATGATATCAACCAGATGCAGGGATTCGGTACTGCCCCAAAAGACTTTGCTGACGCCGGTGCGTAGCTGCCAGCCGTCGCCGACATGTAGCCAGTTCAGCTCGCGGAGATCGGCGTGAGTGCGTTCATCGTCACGCGGGTCGTAACGGCCAAAGAGACTAAAGGTCATAGCGTCGTTTTGTTTATTCCAGCTGTGATAAAACTCGGTATCGATGGCTGCAGAGCGGTAATGGTTATGTTGGATAGGATCGAGCGGGTCGCTGAGGAAGCTGCGCATTTGCAGCTCCAGTGAGCCACGGACCTCTGCGGCGACGGCCGGCGTCGTCAGCCCGGCCGTTAACAACAGGGCGCTAAGGTATCGCAGTGACAGGGCCAGTCGTTTCATGCTGCAGCTACCTTACTCGCGAAAGGCTATTTCTGTTGAAATCAGCATCTTCCAATCCTGTTCTGAAACGTATCTCACTGATGCTCAGCAGGGTGCTCTTGCCGGTTTGCAGGTTGGTCATCTGCAGTCGCAGAGGGCGCCAGTATTGCTCTAGATACTGTTGATAGTCGCTAAGGATCAAGGTTTTAAGCGCCGAATCCTTGCGATCGAAATACTCGATCTTGCGCGTCTGGTAATCCTGCTTATCAAACCAGCTGACCAGGCGAGTATAGCCGGAGTTTTCATCGTTGGGGTAGCTCTCGACCACGAAGCAATCCAGGCCGTCGAGCACTTCATCGCGCAGATAACGGTAGCGATACTTTTCTACTTCAAATGAGGACATGTCCTCATAGGCAAACTCGCTGCCCATAAAGGGGCCTGACTTGTTGCGTGATGAGATGCGTTTCACGCGCTTGAGTGCGGGCAGGTAGATCCACTGATCATCTGGTATCAGCGCGTGGGTGAACGTCAGAAAGGCCGTGCCCTGAACATCGCGGGGCTGATCGAAAATGGTCAGTCCCTTGTCGCCATCACCCTCGACCTCCAGAGTCCGGGTCCGCAGGCGGCGCTCGCTGGTATCACCCTGAGCATTGCGTAGCTCCATTCTCAGGTGCGAGCGGACATCGCCCCATCCCTGGTTACGACGTTCTGCCTCGGTGACAATCGTCAGTCCTCTGGCGCTAGGGTCTTCGGCGACGGAGTCTGCGGCGCTAGCGGCCAGGCTGGCATTGAGAGGCAGGCACAGCAGCAGTGTGCCGAGGCTGATTGAGTTGAGTAGACGACGTACCATGTCAGATCTCCTTAAGAGGGGCGGTGTGGGCGCTGTTTGCAGTCTGGGTGTTGGAGGGCGGCCTCTTCTTTACACCCGCTGAAGGCGCTTCATCTGCATCAAACAGCATGATCAGAATAGGCAGCAGGATAAAGTCGACGATCAGGGCGATGACGATGGTGATTGCGGTCAGCAGCCCCATATCGGCGTTGATCTTAAAGCTCGACAGCGACAGGATCATAAAGCCGACTGAGAGCACGGCGGTCGTGATCCAGAGCGCCTTGCCGACGCTGTGGAAGGCGTAGACGATCGCATTCCGGGTCGAATTGCCGCGCTGGCGCCGGGCGTAGAGATACTTGCTGAGAAAGTGCACGCTATCATCGACGACGATACCCAGGGTCATGGCGGTGACCACCGACAGGGCGAGTCCGACTTCCCCCACCCCGATCCCCCAAATTCCGAACGCGATTCCCGCCGGTATCAGGTTGGGTGCCAGGCTGAGAATGCCCAGCTTAAGCGATCTGAGCGCGAATCCCAGCAGCGCGGAGATCAGTACCAGCGCGGTCAGGGTGCCGATCAGCATGCTTTTGATATTGCGCTGGCCGATGTGGGAGAACATCAGCGGCGGGCTGGCGATAACACCTTCGACATTGGGGATATGCGTCTGCATCCAGTCGTAGGCGCGTTGCTCCAGATCGAGCATCTGGTTGCTGCTCAGATTATGGTAGTTGGCCACGATACGTATGGCTGACTTGTCGACATTGATCTGGTTGTTGAGATCCAGGCCGTAAGGTAGCGACATCTCATACAGCAGCAGATACTGGGCCGCCAGTTCGCGTGATTCGGGCAGTCGGTAATAGCGGGGATCATCGGCATGCATGTTGCGATTAAGGCGCTTCATCGTATCGGTGAGGCTGTTGACGTGCACCGTCTCGGGTTGCAGCAGCAGCCACTCCACCAGACGCTCGGTGGCCTCTAAGAATGCCGGGTTGCTGATGCCGCCGCTCTCACCGGAACTGAGCTCGAATTCCATCATCGCCATGCCGGTCAGGTGCTCATTACTGAAGTCTGTGGCGACCCGGAAGGGGATGCTGTGATCAAAATATTCGACAAAGTTATCGTTAAGCTCGTTGCGAGGCACCTGGCTGACGGTCACCACAATGACGGCCAGAGAGCTCCAGAGCAGGACGCGCTGATGGCCGAGCACGAACTGGGCGATGCGATCCATAAACGTGGGGCCACCCTGTGCTTGAGACCCGGCTTTAAGGGGTAGGATGGCCAGCAGTGCCGGGAACAGCGTCAGCGATAGGATGCAGGCCAGCATGACCCCCATGGCGACGATGTTACCCAGGTCGGCGAAGGGCGGGGAGTCGCTGAAATTCATACTCAGAAAGCCGATAGCGGTGGTGACACTGGTGAGGATGACCGGCTGAGTATTGATGCGCAAACTGGTGATCAGCGCCTGTTTGCGGTCCACTCCAGAACGCATCTCATGGTAGAAGGTGCTCAGGATATGGACGCAGTCGGCAACGGCCAGGGTCAGGATGATAATGGGGGCAGAGGCGGAGGGGGCGGTGAGATAGAGTCCGGCCCAGCCGGCCAGTCCCAGGGCACCGGTGATGCTGGTGACGACGATCACCAGGGTGGCGAGCAGGCCGCCGAGGGTTCGAATCAGCACCCCGATCAGGACCATTACCGCCAAAAACATCAGTGGAACCAGGGTCTTGCTGTCGTGGATCGAGGCTTCGGAGAAGCTGTTGTTCAT
>JBLHND010000145.1:0-9293 GCA_047622605.1 Motiliproteus sp.
ATCACCACCGGGTCGCTGAGCTGGTTCTATCAGTACGGCTGGTTTACCGGTTCACTCCTGGGTGGCCTGATCTACTGGGTTGCGGCCAGCAAGCAATCACAGACCATCGGCAGCGTCGCCGTTCAGGGCAACTGAGCTGAGCCACAAGCGCAGGCGGGATCCACGCGATCCCTTCCTATACGCTATGTACGCTATCGGGCCAGGTCTTTCATTGAGCGCACGATGACAGACCTGGCCCCATATTTATCTCTTCGGTAACGTATGAAATATTATTGGCACTACTCTTGAGTTTAACAGTCATGTCAAAAAGCTTTTTTTGCAGCAGAGTGCTTAATTCATTCGGGCCAGTCGTTGCCATAAAGCCATTGAGATTAGCGTTAGTATCGAAGACACAGATTATCTTTAAGCTTTTAGGAAAATCAGCGTAATTAACGACATGAGTTATCCACCGAAATCCGCTAAGACCCTTTAATCGGGTCTCGCAAATATCGGTTAATACGTCCCTAAGTTGATTATCTATTTTTTTATCTGTTTTACGCATGGAAGAATCCTCCGGCTAATAGGGTTTTTTACCGACCCAGTTACCTGCCGGGGAGTAGTTGCAAACCCAAACCTGGGAATGATCGTCACAGGTCGCATGCCCACAGCCCACTTGCGTGCTGGTGTTCCAGACAACCTGCGTGTAGTGACCGCAGATTTCGCCAGCAGCGCAGCTGTTGCTGGCATAGGAGTAATGGTCTTTTTCAGAGCCCCAGGCGTCGGCCACTTGAGTCGGCGTAACGTCTTGAGGTTTGCGGGTGCCGTTGGAATAGACCAGGGCACTGGCCCAGAACAGGTTTTCGCCAAGTCCTGCGGCATGGCTATGTGTGGACGTGCAGCCTTGAGTCGTTTTCAAGGTGTCCGCATAGGCTTGCGCGGTTGCTGCTAGTGCGGATGATGCGGTAAGTGCAGGGACAGCAACCAGGGCGCGGTATCGGTTATGAGCGGCAAGCATCTCCGCTTGTGGCGTTGCAGCGAATGCTTGGCTCATATCCCATGTGCATACGCTTAGAGTGATGGCCAACACCGGCAAAACTGATTTAAATCTCATTTTTTTATCCTTAGACTAAAAATACAACCAGACATCGCCGCCTATATTACGCAATAAAACTGTAATTCATGACCTCTAAAGCATACGTTGTGCCCGAGCGAACAACCGATAAGAGATCCGCCAAGGCATTACATTGACCCGATAAACAGTAAAACAGCGTTTATTCTCATCCGCAGAAGAAAAGCTGGCTTATCCAGGCAGCGCCTGTCCTTAAGAGAGTGATAGTGCAGAAAGACTGAATAGGTTTCCAGTAAAAAAGGCCAGCCTGCTGTTGATGGCCGGCCCTAAAGAAGAGCATTCTGGATCGGTCGCTGAAGGCTCCTGCAACAGCGGCACTTCCCACGTCCCTGGGTCGGCCGCTGAAGGCTCCTGCAACAGCGGCACTTCCCACGTCCCTGTGGGTCGACCGGAATCAGGCCGCTTCGTGCAGCGCCGCCGTCAGATCCATGATCGCCTTCTTGCCATCGCCAAACATCATAAAGGTATTGTCGTTGGCAAAGAGTGGGTTAGGCAGGCCTGCAAAACCGGGACTCAGGCTGCGTTTAACCACCACGACATTTTTAGCATGGTCGACATTGAGAATAGGCATTCCGTAGATGGGGCTGCCTTTATCGTCCCGAGCCATCGGATTCGTCACATCATTAGCACCGATCACGATCACCACATCGGTCTTGGGGAATCGAGGGTTGGCCTGCTCCATCGTCTTCATCTGCTCGTAATTCACTTCGGCTTCGGCCAACAACACATTCATGTGCCCGGGCATTCGACCCGCGACCGGGTGAATAGCGTACTCCACCTCCACACCGCGGGCTTCGAGCGTATCGGCCAGTTCACGCACCGCATGCTGGGCCTGCGCCATGGCCAATCCAAAACCAGGCACGATCATCACCCGCTGAGCATCCTCCAGCAGCATGGCGATCTCATCAGGCGATGACGAGGTTATCTTCCCTGCATAGACCTCATCGGCATCGACCACTTCACCGCTACTCGGAGCTAGGGTTCCGAACAACACATTGATCAATGAACGGTTCATCGCCACGCACATAATCTGAGTAAGAATGATCCCTGAGGCACCGACCAGTGCGCCGGAAACGATCAGCACCGTATTACCCATGATAAAGCCGGCAGCGGCCGCAGCGATGCCCGAGTAAGCGTTCAGCAGGGCGATAACCACCGGCATATCCGCACCGCCAATCGGCATCACCAGAGTGACCCCCAGTAGCAATGCCACTGCGATGAGCACGACAAAACTCAGCGTCCCGACACCACCGCTCGCCACCAAGCTGACCCCTAGCATCAGGGTCGCCAACAACAGCGCCAGATTGAGGTACTTCATCCCACTGAAACCCATGGGCTGGCCGGATATCAACTCCTGCAGCTTGGCAAAGGCTACCGCGCTGCCGGATAGGGTCACCGCGCCGATCAACACCGCCAGTAGCATCGCCACCAGTGCCACCATCTGCTCGGCACCCGAGACGCCCACGCCGAGTGCGGTGAGGGAGAAGTAACTCGCGGCGGCTACACCCAAGGAGGCACCCCCGCCAAAACCGTTCAACAAGGCCACCAGCTGTGGCATACCGGTCATTTGCACTCTGCTAGCGATCAGCCAGCCGATCAGCCCCCCCAGGCCAATACCGGCGGCAATCAGTCCGTAACCAATGATGCTCTGGTCGAGCAGCGTTACCACCACCGCGATCAACATGCCGACGGCCGCTAGGGTATTACCGCGAACCGCGGTACGAGGCCGGGTCAGTCCTTTGATGCCGGCAACAAACAACAACGCGGCCAGCAGATAAAAAATATCGATAAGCATAGGGCTCATGGCTTAGTTTCTCCGCTTAAACATGCTGAGCATGCGATGGGTCACCAAAAATCCGGCGATAACATTGATGGTCGCCAGCACGATGGCCACAAACCCCAGGCTCTGTACCAGTATTCCCGAGGCATCACCGGAGCCCGCGGCAACCAGGGCACCGACGATGGTGATACCCGAAATGGCATTGCTGCCCGACATCAGCGGGGTGTGCAGCGTCGGCGGCACCTTGGTAATTAGCTCCACACCCAGAAATACCGCCAGGGCAAAGAGTGACAGCTGTAAAATAAAGAGTTCCATCACGCCACCTCCTGAATACGGTCCGTACTCTCTAACTCGAGAAAGTCCAACGCGGGCAGGTCCAACAACCCGCGAATCCGCCCATGGCAAACGATGCCCTCAAGGGTCACCACCGTCTCTTGGATAATTTCGTCATCAAAATCCAGATTGAGCGCCCCCGAGGCATCGAGCAGATGGTTGAGCAGGTTCTCGATATTTTTGCCGTACATCTGGCTGGCATGATTGGGCACGGTGGCCGCAATATTGTCGGGGCCGATAATAATAACGTCCTGCTCGACCACCGTTTCACCGCAGCGGGTCAGTTCACAGTTGCCGCCACGTTCGGCAGCCAGATCGATGATGACCGCACCGGGCTTCATCGCGGCAACCATCTCTTTGGTGATCAGGATGGGTGATTTCGCCCCCGGAATCGCCGCAGTGGTGATCACGATATCCTGCTGCGCCAGGACTTCGGTCATCTGCTCACGCTGGCGCTTTAGAAAGTCCTCGCCCTGCGCCTTGGCATAGCCACCCGTGCCTTCAGTCGCATCCGTCTCCAGATCCAGTTCGATGGGTTTAGCGCCGACCGAGAGGATCTGTTCACGCGCGGCGGGGCGGACATCGTAGGCTTCCACGACCGCGCCTAGGCGTTTGGCGGTTGCTGCCGCCTGCAGGCCGGCAACACCCACGCCCATAATAAACACTCGGGATGGGGTGAGCGTACCCGCCGCGGTCATCAACATCGGAAAGATCCTTGCCGATGCATGAGCGCCCAGCAGTACGGCCTTATAGCCGGCAAGGGTCGCCATCGACGACAAGGCATCCATGCTTTGAGCACGGCTTATCCGGGGAACCAGTTCCATCGCGATGCTGGTGATGTTTCGACTTGCCAGAGACAGCGCCTGTTTCGGGTTACCCAGGGGATCCATCAACCCGATGACCACCTGACCTCGTCGCAGCTGGGCTGCGGCATTCCCTGCCTCATCGGCGGATACGTTGACCTGGGTGATGACCTCTGCTCTGGCAAAAATATCATCGCGATCGAGAATGACTTCCGCGCCTGCGTCTCTATAGGCCCTGTCGGTGAAATTAGCGGCCTGGCCTGCGCCAGCCTGGATTAAAACCTGGCAGCCACGGCCGCAGAGTTGTTCGACATTGGCCGGAGTCATCGCGACCCGATTTTCACCGGCTAAGGTTTCTTTGGGGATTCCTATTATCATTATTTTTCTCCCGTGACGTCTGAGTTCTGTATCCAGCCCAAAATTGGGCAACACGAAGCCACCGCGCGTTGAATAACAACACGCAGGGAATCAGGTTTCGGTAACAGACCGCGTCAGATAGTGAGCTGGTTAGCTAGTTGGGTCCTGGGGTTGTACTGATCGCCGGGCTAAGTGCCTGCTTGATTCAGTACCGCCTGGAGTAACACATTACAGCCGGCAGCAAGGTGCTCCGGCTTGGCGTTTTCGGACTCGTTATGGCTGATACCATCCTCGCAGGGCACAAACACCATCGCGGTGGGGGCGACCCGAGCGATATAACAGGCATCATGCCCGGCACCACTGACGATGTCCCTATGGCTATAGCCTGCCGCTTCTGCCGCGTTGCGAACCGAGTCGACGCAGTCTTTGTTAAACGGCACCGGTGGCGAGTACCAGATCTGTTCAAACTTCATTTCCAGACCCTGATCCTCGGCGATACGCTGACTCACGTCGCGCAACTGCTGGTCCATCTGCGACAGTGTCGCATCATCCGGATGGCGCAGATCTACGCTAAAGAACACCTCACCAGGAATAACATTACGAGAATTAGGGAACACCTGCAGCAGCCCCACGGTAGAGCACGCCAATGGCTGATGGGTCAGGCCGATCTGGTTAACTTCATCGATGATTTGCGCAGCGCCAACCAGGGCATCCTTACGCAGTGGCATGGGCGTGGGTCCGGCATGAGACTCTTGTCCGGTCAGGGTCACTTCATACCAGCGCTGACCCTGGGCGCCAGTAACCACGCCGATGATCTTGTCTTCATCTTCCAGGATAGGACCCTGTTCGATATGAGTCTCGAAGAAGGCCTTTATAGGAAATCCGCCGACCTCCTCCGCTCCCGCATACCCGATACGGTCGAGCTCTTCGCCCATGGTCTTACCGTCCATATCGGCCCGCGTGAGGCCATATTCCAGGTCGAATACGCCGGCGAAAATGCCGGAGGCGACCATGGCCGGCGCAAATCTGGAGCCTTCTTCATTGGTCCAGACGGAAGCCTCTATAGGTGCATCGGTCTCGATATCCTGATCATTAAGCGTGCGGATAACCTCAAGCCCGGCCAGCACACCATAGACACCATCGAACTTGCCTCCCGTCGGTTGAGTATCTATATGGCTCCCCATCACTACGGGTGGCAAACTATTATCCCGGCCGGCGCGCCGAGCGAAGATATTACCCATCTTGTCGACCCGTACCGTACAGCCGGCCTCTTTACACCAGGAGACAAACAGATCACGCGCCTGCCTGTCCAGATCGGTCAGCGCCAGCCGGCAACAACCACCTTTTTCTGTGCCGCCGATCTCGCCCATCTGCATAAGGCTATCCCACAGGCGCTGTTGATTTGTTTTTATTGTCTTCATTGTTAACTCGCTCCTTTCGGCCTCAAGCCTAACGCCTGAAACCTGTTGAACTCGATCAGCTATCTGTTGAAAGGTAACCGGTATCGGTAAACAGCTTATCAAGCGGACTAATATTTACCGTAAGGTAAAAATAGCATTAAATTTACCATCTGGTCAAATTAAAATAACACCCTTAGCCCCAACCTTATCCAAGGCTATAAAAACAATAAAATTCATATACTTATAAACAACAGTCCAGCCAATTAGGTCGAAGTAGTAACCGGAAAAACCCTAGCAACACAGGCTAGCCATCGGTTAAACATCAAACTGAAGGCAAGTGCCCGATAATAAAAAGCCGGCGATTGCCGGCTTAGAAGGGAAAAACAACGCGGTTAGAAATGTAACTGCAGCATCAGATTAGGGTTGTGTTCATCGACCCCCTGAATACCAAACTTATTGGTCCAGTTTACATACTCAACCCCGACATACACCGGTGCCTTGGTACCGAGCAGCGCTCCCAGATTCCATTTCAACTGAGAGGTGAAGTTCAGCTCCGATGCATGATCACTCTGGGCAGAACTCCAATCGACGAAGCCATCATAAACAAAGTCTGCAGAACCTATAGCGAACGGATAGCCCCAGGTTAGCGTCAATTGCTGGTCATCTTCCCAGAGCTCATTTGATACCTGATAGAGGTTCAGTCCGACATATTGAAACCCGGGAACATCCAGATTCAACCCGACACCGTAGAGGTAGTTATCGAACCCCTGACCCGCTTCCCAGGTACTGGCAAGCAACAGATCTTTAACCGGACCGGCTGACAGTTCAGAGCCGCTGAGATAACTCAGGCTCAGGCGCGGGGAGACCTCAAAGTAGCTCTCGGTGAAGCCATCTTTAGAGTTCAGGCGATCGATAAAGAAGAAATTATCGCCCCAGCTATGGGCACTGACATGCTCGGCGGTAAACACCGTTCGGTCTGAATCGCCCACTTCGTAAGCACTGCCCTTCAGCAGGCTCAGATTAAAGTCACTCCATAGCATTTCTGCTGGCGCCGCTGCAGAAGCCAGGAGACAGACCCCTCCTAACAAACCCGTCCTTACAAACTTGAGACTGATGCTTTTATATTTTTTCATGTGCTTATCTCTATCGCGTTTTATTTTTATTATTACCCCTGAGCCCTATTTTAAATAATGGCTTGCAGGTAATGCGTCACATACATGAGACCGCATGTTGATATTATTCATTGAGGGTTAAAAAATGCCCCATACGCAGCTTTTTAGCCGCTAAATAGCCGGCGTTTTCTTCGGCATAGCCCACTTCTATAGGGATGCGCTGCTCCACACGGATTGAGAACGCAGCCAGTGCTGCCACCTTGTCCGGATTATTGGTGAGCAACCGCAGCCGATCGATACCCATCGATTTAAGAATCTCGGCAGCCAACTCATAGCAACGTTCGTCGGCCTGGAATCCCATCTTTAGATTGGCATCCACGGTATCCAGCCCCTGGTCTTGCAGCTGATACGCCCTCAGTTTGTTGCTTAACCCTATCCCCCGACCCTCCTGGCGCAGGTAAACCAGCACACCATCGCCCTCCCGGCCGATGTACTCCAGAGCGTGCTGCAGCTGGGCGCCGCAATCACAACGTTTGGAGCCAAAAAGATCCCCCGTGGCACACTCAGAATGGAGCCTGACGACAGGTGATTCCTGCCGGTCAGCGTCTCCCATCTGCAGCACGAGATGCTCGCGGCCATTGGCCCGTTCGGTATAGACCGTCATTCGAAACTCACCCGATGCCGTCGGCATAGGGACGGTCACCGATTTTGAAAACAACGCCGTGCATGCCGGTTGAAACATGACGCACTCCGTGAGAGAACCGGGGGAATGTCTCCCCGATTCAGGTTGCCGGTCAAGCAGAACAGCTACCGGGTAAAGAGCAGCCTCCTAGCCACTGACCCTGGCGGGCAGCAGTCAAGAACTGCAGGGTTATTGTTGAAATTTAGGAATAATGGCCTCGGCATAATCGGCAATAATTCGCTCTTCATCACCGCTATCCAGATAAATATTAAACTGGGTGGTGCCGGCCTTCTCCAGTTCCTTAAGTTTGGCAATATGGGCATCGATATCACCCAGGACGCAAAAGCTTTCGACGATGTCAGGGGTAATGAAATCCAGATAAGGATTATCACTCTGACCATGCTTGGAATAATCGTAACCCTTACGGTCCTGGATATAGGCTGTCAGGCTCTCAGGCACGACGCCGCTGGTGGAACCGTACTTCTCGACGATATCGGCGACATGGTTGCCCACCATCGCTGGGAACCACTTAGTCGCCTCTATACCCGCGGCCTTGTCACCGGTAAAGGCCGGTGCCGAGGTGATTACTTCGAAATTGCTCATATCACGGCCCGCGGCCACACCGGCGGCAATCGCCTGATCGGCCAGCCATTTGACGATCGTCGGCTCGCCAATCTGCAGTATCACCCCATCGCCAACTTCACCGGCCGTTTGCAGCGCCTTAGGTCCGTAAGCACCTATATAGACCGGCAGTTCGTAACCGTTCGCCCAGGGTAGTTTGACCGGTTCAGGACACTCGCCATAGATGACCTCTTCGCCACGCACCATGGCTTTCACTTTATGGGTGAACTCCGCGACGCGGGCCAAGTTGGCCGGTTTTTTACCCATCACCCGGACGGCACTGTCACCGCGACCGAGCCCCACATGGAAGCGACCGTTGCTCTGCAATGCCAAGGAGCCAAACAGGCTGGCGGCCAGAGACCAGTCACGCGAATTGGGGTTGGTAACACAGGGACCAAAACTGATCTTGGAGGTATGCTCCATACACATCGCAATGGCCGGATAACATTCACGCCAGAGGATGTGTGAATCGTAGAACCAGCAATGCGTAAAACCTGCATCTTCGGCTTGCTTGGCCAGCGTACGCGCGCGTTCTGGGCTTACAAAACCCTTAAAAGTAATACCAAATTTCATAGTGTTGCTCCGATTTATTCGCAGTTATTGTTATTCAGGGTGAAGCGTTGATTCGAATAAACCTGGGGTCAGGTTCCTGGCGCACAAATCTTTATCCCGGCATGGGAGAACGGCACCTTCTTAGAGATATTCAAACGGATAAGTATGGGTGTGATCGCCTCAACACAGCGGGCATTCACCGCCGGACCGACGTTATAGGCCTCGACGCCTAAGCGCTGGACCAGTTCGATAACGCTGTTCTTAGCCTCCAGATCGTTGCCGCAGACCAGGATGTCGCAATTGATCGGCTGATCCAGTTTGTTGAGCGTCACGGCTGAGACATTGTGCAGTGCGCCGACCACCGGGATATCTGCGCCCAACAATGCCTGGGCCGCCTCAGTAGCAGACCCTTCTACCGGCATCGACACCGCCTTGGGATCGCCGTCGGTCAGCGGCACTACGATATCGACCAGTATTTTACCGCCCAGGGCCGGTTTGATGGCCGTCAGAGTGGCATCGTGTGCGGCATAGGGAACCGCCAGGAT
>JBLHND010000146.1:0-9277 GCA_047622605.1 Motiliproteus sp.
CCCAGGACCGGGCGCTCAAGATTGAAACCTCGTTGCGAAGATTATCCGATTTATCAGAAAAATTGATGCAGCTGGCCAAGGCAGAAGGAGGAGGGCTGTTAGCCGCTGAGCCGCAGGATCTTACTCAGCTGCTGCGGCTGGTCATTGACGACCTGAAGCGCTCAGCTGTCGCAGCGCCTATCAGGCTGGCATTACCGGAAAATGGCGGCTTTATATCCGCGATCGACCCGGATGCGTTCGCCATCCTAGTGCGGAATTTACTGGATAATGCCATCAAACATGGCGCTAAGCATCAGCCGATAGAGGTCGATTTTTCGTCTCAAGGCGTCTTGGTCATCGTCAACGCCGCCAAGGTTATTCCTGACGAGATACTCGGGCAACTACGACGACGGTTTGTCAGATCAGCGACGACGGCGCCAGGTTCGGGGCTTGGCTTGGCCATTGCCGATGCCATCGTCACTGGCATAGGGGCAACCCTGAGCTTAAATTCCCCGGCGACGGGTCGAGCGGATGGCTTTGAAGTGCGAGTGGATTTTCCGCTGATTATCGGCCCTGCTCTACAAAAGAAATAAGCCCCTAAGGGTCGGTTTTTTGTGGGTCGGCGTTTTGTGGATAGAGTGTAGTGCGACAAAGGTATAAGGGGGAGGCTACTCGTCTACCCATATCCAGCGCAGAGGTTCGCCAAAATCATCAAACAGCATCTTCTTGCGCGGTCTTTTGGGGCGTTGGCTGCTGCTGTCAGACTTGGGGTTGCGACGTGCTTCTATACTGGTAATGGCTCCGCTGACCGGGGTGCGGCTGTCTCGGGGACGTTCAAAGCCACCGGGGTTAAGCGAACAGTTGCTCCCCAGGCCTGTTTCGCCCTGAGTGACCTGGCTAATCACTCCGCCACGGTCGACGAATTCACGAACCCTGAGTTCGATCTCGTTGCGAAGCTGGGCTTTGTCTGGACGACGTGTCATGACCACGGGGCTGACCGTTAGAGTAATAAATGACCGGCCAGTGTAGCCGATTTGGGCCCTAAGAACGACCACTGTCGTTGCCGACCCCGAAAGGCGGCTGGCTGCAGCGAGTTGCGGCCCGCTACCCCCGGAGTCTATGCTAACCAGCAACCAAGGAGATCATCATGACCCTTAACCAACTGATCGAACAGCCTATTACCTGTCCCTATTGCAGCGAAAACTTTTCCGTTCTGGTGGATGGCTCAGAATCGGATCAAGAGTATGTGGAGGATTGTCAGGTGTGCTGCCAGCCCATACTGATAACCGTTTATCTGCCTGAGGAAGATGTGGCCTCATTGAGGCTGGAGGTCAGGCGTGAAAACGACTGATGTATGTTGAGTGTCCTGCTAGGCATCGATATCACATCACCGTCGAGCTGTTCGGGGAGGATGCCGCCTCATTGAGGTTGAAGGTCAGGCGTGAAAACGACTGATGTATGTTGAATTTCCAGTTCAGACATCGACCTTAGGCTAAGCCTGCGGGATTGCTTGTCGTTCCTCTCTGCTCGTACACTAGTGGCCTCAAGGATTAAATGCCGGTAGGGGCTGCCTACCTCATCATGACGGATCACTTCATTATGTCCCATAGACGCCATCTGACACGGGTTCAGTTCGGCAGTGCATTACGTGAATGCTGGCAAGAGGGCTATACCCGCAAGTCGTTAAGCCAAGATTTAATCGCAGGCGTTACCGTCGGCATCATCGCCATTCCGCTGGCGATGGCGCTGGCGATCGCCTCGGGCGTGCCCCCGCAACACGGACTCTATACCGCCATTATCGCCGGTTTAGTGATCGCAGTCAGCGGGGGGTCGCGTTTTAGTGTGTCCGGCCCGACGGCAGCCTTTGTCGTTATTCTGTTTCCGATTTCCCAGGAATTCGGTCTAAGCGGTCTGCTGATCGCCTCCATCATGGCAGGCTTTATGATGGTGGGTATGGCGCTGGCACGGCTGGGGCGACTGATCGAATATATTCCCGAGCCGGTGACTCTGGGCTTTACTGCCGGTATCGCGGTGGTAATCGCGACCCTGCAGCTCAATGATTTTTTAGGCCTGGGTATCACGGAGATGCCCGAGAATTATCTGGGCAAGCTCAGTGCTATAGGAGCGTCCCTGACTCAGGTGCAGTTGCCTAACTTGCTGATTGGCGGGGCGACGCTGGCGACGCTGCTGCTGTGGTCGCGGCTGCGTACCTCGATCCCCGGCCATCTGCCGGCGGTATTGTTGGGGGTGGGGCTGGCGTTAGTGGGGGCTCAGTTTGGCTGGTCGGTGGATACCATCGGCTCGCGTTTCAGCTTTACCCTGCCGGATGGCAGCATCGGCCAGGGCATCCCGGCGATTCTGCCGGAATTTGCCTGGCCCTGGGATCAACCGGGTCCTGATGGCGTGGCGATCGACTGGACCCTGGAACGGCTGTTTGGGCTGCTGCCCGCCGCATTCTCCATCGCGATGTTGGGGGCGATCGAATCGTTGCTGTGCGCGGTGGTCCTGGATGGCATGTCGGGCAAGCGTCATCACTCCAACGGTGAGCTGCTAGGACAGGGGGTGGGCAATCTGATTACCCCCTTTTTCGGTGGTATCACGGCTACCGCGGCTATCGCTCGTTCGGCGGCTAACTTTAAATCCGGCGCGGTCTCGCCGATCTCCAGTGTGACGCATGCCCTGGTGGTGCTGGTCAGCGTCCTGGTCATGGCGCCCTGGCTGGCCTATATCCCTATGGCGTCGATGGCGGCCCTGTTGCTGGTGGTCGCCTGGAACATGAGCGAGGCTCATAAGGCGGTCGATATACTACGCAAGGCACCGACCAGCGATATCCTGGTGCTGCTGTGCTGTTTCGGGCTCACGGTGCTGGTCGATATGGTGGTGGCGATCACCTTTGGGGTGCTGCTGGCCTCGGTGCTGTTTATGAAGGATATCGCCGGTATGACCCAGGTGTCTGATATCACCACTGTACGCAAGCAGGTTCCCACTTCCTTGCCCGAGGGATGGGTCGTGTACAAAATTACCGGCCCGCTGTTTTTCGCCGCCGCCGATCGGGTCTTTAGCGAGCTGGAGATGCTGGCCAAGGGTAAGCGAGGCATTATTCTGTATATGGATGGCGTCACTATCCTCGATGTGGGCGGCCTGTCGGCGATGAAAAAACTGATGGACGCCTGGGGCGATCAGGGTATTCAGGTGGTGGTGGCTGATCTGCAGTTTCAGCCACTGAGGACCGTTGCGCGTGCCAAGATCCAGCCGCAACCGGGACGGCTGCTGTTCTTGCCGACGCTGGCTGCCGCGTTGGCGTTGGCCGGCAGCTCTGACGAGCCTGAGCCTGCGCTAAGCTGAGTATTACCACGTCTTCTGTCGGAGCTTTCTATGCGTTATCTGCGAACTGTCGGTTGGATGCTACTGCTCGGCCTGAGTCCCTTCTGCGGGGGTAATGAACTGCTGCGTGGACAGCACAGCGGTGTCTCCTACGTGCTCGAACAGTTAGCAGAGGGTCTCGGCGTCCCCTGGGGCATGGCCTTTGTCGGTTCGAATCAACTATTGGTGACCGAGCGGCAGGGCCATGTTGTTCTTATCAATACAGAAACGGGAGCGCGATCGAAGGTGTCTGGTGCGCCAGCGGTGTTGGCTTCTGGGCTGTTGGCTTCTGGCCAAGGGGGGCTGTTAGATGTCGCCGTACCACCCGACTATCAACCCGGTGGCTGGATCTATTTTACCTACAGCAAAGACGTTGATGGCCAAGGTGCCACAACCCTGGCGCGCGCCAGGCTAGAGGGGGATCAACTCAGGGACTGGACCGACTTGTTGGTGACTCACTCAGTCACCGATACCACCCGTCATTTTGGCAGTCGTATCGCCTTCGATAACGACGGGTTTGTATACTTTGGCGTCGGTGATCGGGGTGAACGTCCCAATGGCCAGGATTTGATGACTCACGCAGGTGCGGTGTTGCGGCTGCATCGAGACGGTCGAGTCCCCGAAGACAATCCCTTTATCGGCCGTAAAGACGTACTGCCTGAGATCTGGAGTTACGGCCACCGCAACCTTCAGGGTCTCGCCTTCGATCAGCAGCACAACCGGCTGTGGGAGATCGAACATGGCCCCCGTGGCGGTGATGAGATCAACTTGATCGAATCGGGGCGTAATTATGGCTGGCCGGTTAGCTCTTTCGGCAAAGAATACTGGGGTCCCATCAGTGTCGGAGAGGGCACGCATAAGGCGGGCATGGAGTCGCCGGTCAAGGTGTATATCCCCTCGATCGCGCCTGGCAGTCTGCTGCTGTACAGCGGTGATGCGTTTCCCGGCTGGCGTGGTCAGCTGTTTGCCGGTGCCCTGAAGTTAACCCATCTCAACCTGATAATGCTTGATACCGAGGGTCGGGCGGTGGCGGAGTCCCGGCTGTTCGGCGAGCTTGGCGAGCGCATTCGGGCGTTAGCTCAGAGTCCTGAAGGCTGGATCTATCTATCGACCGATAGCGGCAAGATCTTACGCATCAGGCCGCAGTGACCTGGAGCAGTCGACCGATAGTGGCACTGTCCTAAGCACACGCATCAGGCCGCAGTGACCTGGAGCAGTCGACCGATAGTGGCACTGTCCTAAGCACAGGCATCAGACCGCAGTAACCCGATGCTGCCGATATCGGGTATATTGATCTCCCTTTACCCCTATAAGGAAGCTCTTTGTGGATATGAACTTAACCCCGAATCAGCTCCGGGTGCTCGGCAGCCTGATTGAAAAAGAGATCACCACCCCCGAGCAGTACCCTTTGTCGCTGAACGCCCTGATGTTGGCCTGTAATCAAAAGAGTAACCGCGATCCGGTACTCGAACTGACTGAGTCTGAGGTACAGCAGACGCTCGATGAGTTGACCAAAAAGCATCTGCTTCGGGAGGCATCGGGGGCTGGCAGTCGCGTCGTCAAGTATTACCATCGTTTCTGTAATACCGAATTTGGTGAGTTGCAGCTCAAAGAACAAGAATTAGGTATTCTCGGGGTGCTGTTCCTGCGTGGACCCCAGACGCCGGGAGAGCTGCGCAGCCGTACCCAGCGTTTGTGTCAGTTTACGGATGTCCAGGAGGTGGAGACCGTCTTGGAGCGGCTGAGTCAACGTGTCGATGGCCCCTTCGTCGCTCGTCTGCCCCGCGAACCTGGTAAGCGGGAATCCCGTTATGCCCAGCTGTTTGGTGGCGAGGTTGAGGCAGCAGTCGAGGTAGAGGTCTTGGAATATACCGCCAGCCCGCTGCCTGCGAGAGTCTCTAAACCAGAGGTGGATATTGAACGGTTGGCCGTGCTGGAATCTGAGGTGGCAACGCTACGGCAGGAGTTGGCCGAGGTGAAGGTGATGCTGGATGAGTTGCTGGCTTAATAAGCAGGCCTTCCCTGACAATGCCAGCATGGTGCAGTCATCGTCAGGCTGAAGCCTAACCCACAAAAAAAGCCTAACCTACAAAAAACACCTTTCCATAGGCATCGTAGAAGAAATACAGGGTAATGCAGCAGCTGGCGCTGATCACGAAGGTTCTGACCTGCTGCTGGGGGAGCTGGCGCGAAATATGGGCCGACACGTAACCACCCACTAGCGTGCCCAGCAGGACGATACTGCCTTCATACCAGACGATGATGCCGTTGAACATAAACACCACAATTGCGATCAGCGAGACGGTGGTCGAGATCAGCAGCTTCAGGCCGTTCATGGTGTTGATATTGGAATATCCGGCTAGGGCCAGATAACTCAGGGAGATGATGCCGAGTCCGGCATTGAAAAACCCGCCGTAAATGCAGACGGCCAGTAGCAATAGCAGTAACAGCGCCCCCCCTGCGGCTGAGGCATGACGATGGCGTGGCGCGAGCTGTTTGAGTAGGGCGTTGAGCCGCCCTCCAAAGATAAACAGCACAGTGGCGAATAACAGCAACCAGGGAATCGCCTGGCGAAACAGGGCCTCGGGTGTCTGCAGCAGTAGCCAGGCACCGAGAATGCCGCCGCCTAGGCTGACCAGGATAAGACGTGGCAACTCATGCTTGTGGGCGTAAAGGTCTTTACGCAGCGCATAGGCACCGCTCATATAACCGGCGCAGGAGGCAAAGGTGTTGGTGGCATTGGCGCTGATCGGCGTTATACCCACAAACAGCAGCGCTGGGAAGGTGATGAAGCTGCCTCCGCCTGCGATTGAGTTAAGAACACCGCCAAACAGACCGGCAGTAAAAAGGAAAAACAGTTCAAAGAGCATGGTTTATCCGGGTAAGTTGGCATTATTTCAGGCCCTGAGCCTAACACAGTCCTTACGATCAAGGACCAAGGGGTCGGAGTAATTAAGTCTGAACATAAAGGGGACAGTCCCCTTTAACAAAAACATAAAGGGGACAGTCCCCTTTAACAAAGGAGAGAGACCATGGACGCGGATTTTTGGCATCAGCGCTGGGAGCAGCAGCAAATAGCATTTCATCAGCAGTTGGTCAATCCACTGTTAAGTGGTCACTGGCCGGCGCTGGATTTGCCGCCGGGTGCACCGGTGTTGGTGCCGCTGTGCGGAAAATCGCTGGATATGCTGTGGTTATTGGATCAGGGTCATCCGCTGGTCGGCGTCGAACTGAGTGCTAAGGCGCTCGAGGCGTTTTTCGAGGAGAACAGTTTGCAGCCCTCAACCTGCCAGCAGGGCCCTCTGGAGGGCTGGCGGGTCGATGATTTAACCCTGCTGTGCGGCGATTTTTTCGCGTTAACGCTGGACTCAGAGGGCGGGTCAGAGGGCGGGGTAGAGCAGGGTTTTGCCGCGATCTACGACCGCGCGGCACTGATCGCCTTGCCGCCATCGATGCGCGATGCCTATATCGACAAGCTGGTCAGTGTCCTGCGCCCGGATGGTCAGATACTGCTGATTACTCTGGAATATCCGCCTGAAGAACACCAGGGGCCACCGTTTTCGATCTCTGAGGCGGAGGTCCAGGCACGCTTTTCTGAGCGCTTCAGCATCGAAAAGCTCGATAGCGAACGTTTGACGCGCGAGAGTTCAGGTTTTAGCCGGCGCGGACTGCTGGGCTCGCAAGAAACGGTCTTTAGGCTAAAACGGATCTAAAATACCCCCGGCACCGCTGTTTAGCACGCAATGCTATTTAGACGGTAAAAATATAGCCATATACAGCCGCGGGGATGTTCCCCGGCGGGTAACCGGTTATAATCACCCGTTTGAATTATCACTGTGAGATTTGGTAACCGATGCCTATCTATGAATATCAGTGTGGTGAATGCGACCACCGACTCGAAGCCCTGCAAAAGATGAGCGAGCAGCCATTGCAAGTGTGCCCGGCGTGCACCAAGCCTGCCCTGAATAAGTTGATTTCGGCAGCAGGGTTCCGTCTTTCGGGTAGTGGTTGGTACCAGACCGATTCTAAAGCCGCCGCCAAGAAGAGTGGCAGCGGTGAGGGCGTGTCCGCCAATTCGAAAACGGCCACTCCGGCAGTGGCTGCAACGACTTCGAGCCCAACGGTCAAGAAGGACGCTACGGCCACTAAAGCCGCCGCGAGCAGCTAAACCGCGTTTAGACCACAGTGCCTCGCCAATGCGGGGCGCTGTGGTTTTACAGCGGTTAACAATTTAACAGATCGACGTTTTCGCAGTAGGTCGCCTATTCTCGTCAGCCTCCCCGGGAGGCTGAATTTTTATCGGCTCCGCTGGGCGTTAATTTATTTTTTAGTATCAGATAACAGGAACAGACTATGCGCAGCCATTACTGTGGCGTTTTGAATGAGTCATTGATCGATCAGACAGTCACCCTCTGTGGTTGGGTACATCGTCGTCGGGATCATGGTGGGGTGATCTTTCTCGACCTGCGTGACCGTGAAGGTGTGGTCCAGGTCGTCTTCGATCCGGATACCGAGGAGCATTTTGCACTGGCCGACAGCGTCCGTAATGAATACGTGCTTCAGGTGACCGGTCGAATCCGTGCGCGCCCTGAGGGCACCGCCAACGTCGATATGAAGACCGGCCAGATTGAGTTGCTGGGCAAAGAACTGACGATTCTTAACCGGGCCGATACCCCGCCGTTTCAGCTCGATGAGCACCAGAGCGTCGGCGAAGATATCCGCCTGAAGTATCGTTATGTGGATCTGCGTCGTCCGGAGATGCTCAATAAGTTGCGGTTTCGCTCCAAGGCCACCACCTACATACGTAACTATCTGGACGATAACGGCTTCCTGGATATAGAAACGCCGATCCTGACCCGGGCAACGCCCGAAGGCGCCCGTGATTATCTGGTACCCAGCCGTACCCATCAGGGCAGCTTCTTCGCCCTGCCGCAGTCGCCACAGCTGTTCAAGCAACTGCTGATGGTCGCTGGCATGGATCGTTATTACCAGATTGCCAAATGCTTCCGCGACGAAGACCTGCGCGCCGATCGCCAGCCTGAATTTACCCAGATCGATATAGAGACCAGCTTCCTTAATGAAGAACAGATTATGGAGATCACCGAGAACATGATCCGTGGTCTGTTCCTCAAGCTGCTGGATGTGGATCTGGGTGCGTTCCCGCGGATGCCCTATGCCGAGGCGATGCAACGTTACGGCTCCGATAAACCCGACCTGCGTATCCCGCTGGAACTGGTCGACGTTAAGGATCTGATGGCTGGTGTTGAGTTCAAGGTCTTTGCCGGCCCTGCTGCCGATCCCAAGGGCCGGGTCACCGCGCTGAAGATTCCCGGCGGTGCGGTACTGACACGCAAGCAGATCGATGAATATACCAAGTTTGTCAGCATCTATGGTGCCCGTGGTCTGGCCTGGATCAAGGTCAACGATTTGGGTAAAGGCGCCGAAGGCCTGCAGTCACCGATCATTAAATTCCTCGGTGAAGCCGTAGCGCTGCAACTGATGGAGCGGGTCGAAGCAAGTGATGGCGATATCGTGTTCTTCGGTGCCGATAAGGGCAAGATCGTTACCGAAGCGCTAGGCGCACTGCGTTGTAAAATTGGTGAAGACCTGAATCTGTATCAGGGTGAGTGGAAGCCGCTGTGGGTAGTCGACTTCCCGATGTTTGAAGAGACCAGCGATGGCTCGCTAACGGCGATCCACCATCCCTTTACTGCGCCCTCCTGCACGCCTGAAGAACTCAGTGCTAATCCGGAAACCGCGCTGTCACGGGCTTACGATATGGTACTCAACGGCTGTGAGCTGGGCGGTGGCTCCATCCGTATTCACCAGCAGTCGATGCAGGAGGTGGTCTTCGGTATCCTCAATATCAGCCCCGATGAGCAGCGCGAGAAGTTCGGCTTCCTGCTGGATGCGCTCAAGTTTGGCGCGCCCCCCC
>JBLHND010000147.1:0-9212 GCA_047622605.1 Motiliproteus sp.
ATCTCACGCATCGCAGCTTCAGCAGTAACGCAGGTACTGCTTCTGCCTCGACTGCCGGACTGATCAAATACCCCTGTATCTCATCGCAGCCTTGTTGTTGCAAGAAACGCCGCTGGCCCTCGGTCTCCACGCCCTCGGCGATCACCTTCATATTGAGGCTGTGACCGAGGGATAGGGTGGCTTTGACGATCGCCTCGTTACTCAGGTCCCGCTCCAGATCCGTGACGAAAGAGCGGTCGATCTTGAGCTTGTCGGCAGCAAAGCGTTTCAGGTAGGTGAGCGACGAATAACCGGTACCAAAGTCATCGATGGCAATCTGAATGCCCTGCTGGCGTAGCTGCGCCAGGGTTTGGATGGCAGTCTCGACATTATCCATCAGCATGCTCTCGGTCAACTCCAGCTCCAGGTCGGTCGCGGCAAGCCCGGTCGTTGCAAGTGTTTCCGTCACCTGCGCTAGCAGCTGTCCGGGATCTCGGAACTGGCGAGCGGAGAGGTTGACCGCGACCGGGACCCGGCAGAGCCCCTGGCGTTGCCAGGCCTGGTTCTGGCGGCAAGCCTCGGCCAGCACCCAGTTGCCGATAGTGACGATCAGCCCACTCTGTTCGGCGACGTCGATAAACTGGCCCGGCGACAGGAGTCCGTGACGGGGGTGATTCCAACGGATCAGGGCCTCGAGTCCGCTCAGTCGACCGCTCGGAAGCTCTAGCTGGGGCTGGTAATGCAGCACAAACTGTTGCTGTTCGATCGCCTGGTGTAGGTCAATCTCGAGTGTCATCCGCGCCTGCGCCTGGGTATCCATCTCCTGGGTAAAGAACAGATAGCCGTTACGACCCTGCTCTTTAGCACGATACATAGCCACATCGGCGTTTTTTAACAGCACCTTGGCGTCACTCCCATCCTGTGGAAAGCGACTGATGCCCAAGCTGACGCTGAGGTGAATCGGTTTGCCATCGACCAGATAGACGCAGCCCAGGACCGCCAGGATCTTATTGGCCAGCAATGACTGTTCTGTGACTGAGGTGAGTCCCTTGGCCAGCAGGGTGAATTCATCACCGCCTAAGCGCGCTACCAGGTCGCTGGAACGTAAGGATTGACGGAGTCGGTCGGCAACCTGGCAGAGAATCTGGTCGCCGGCATCGTGTCCCAGAGAGTCGTTAATCAGTTTGAAGCCGTCCAGGTCAATAAAGAGCACCGAAAGTGCGCTCTGGTTGCGTCCCGCTTCCCTAATTCCCTGCGTGAGGTGCTCCTGAAAGGCGCTGCGATTATGTAACCCGGTGAGGTGGTCGTAGTTGGCCAGATAGGTCAGGCGCTTCTCTTTGGCCTTGAATTCGGTGATGTCAGAGGTTTGGCCTACGTAGTGGGTAACCTGAAGCTTATTTTTGACCGCATTGATGGTGAGCCACTTGGGGAAGATCTCGCCACCTTTGCGCCTGTCCCAAATCTCGCCCTGCCAGCGCCCGGTGCTGTCGAGCTGATGCCACAGCTGTTGGAAAAAGGCCGGCGGGTGACGGCCGGAGGCTAATAATGCCGGGGTTTGACCGACCAGTTCGGCCGCGCTGTAGCCGCTGATCTGACAAAAAGCCGGGTTGACCTCCAGGATGTGCTGCTGGGCATCGGTGATCATGATGCCTTCGGCGGTACTCTCGAACAGCTTAGTGGCCAGACGCTGCAGATTCTCGGCTTGCAAGCGTGCGCTGATATCGGTGACGCTTACCCGCACCAGAGTACCCTCAGAGGATGGCATGAGCACCAGGCTGACGGCACAGAGGAAGTTGCGGCCGTTGGCGTCCCGATGCTGACCCTCGAATCGAGTGGTCTGTCCGGACAGCGTCAGGGCAAGGTGTTCCTGGCTGGTTGCCAGGGAGGTGCGACCATCGGGTTGGTGCTCGGGGCAGAGATCCAGCAGACCCAGCCGCTGCAGTTGTTGCAGCGAATAACCAAACAGCCTCAACGCCCTGGCATTGGCGTCGAGTAGGGAGTCAGTGCTCGGATCCAGCAGCAGGATCGCCTCGGCGGCGTTGTCGAACAGCGCCCTGTAGCGGACCTCGCTGGTCTGGAGTGCGTCTATCAGCTGTTGTTGCTGCTGTTTTTCCTGTTCCAGCACTCGATTATTTTGCTCGAGATCGGTGATTCCCTTGACCACCCGATGTTTTAGTTGGCGGCTGAAACGCACCAGCACCTGGCTGGCGCGCTCACGCTCGCTGATCGTCGCGCAGAGTAACAGGCTGCAGAGGGCAATAGAGCCGATAAAGATCTGCAACAAGTGTAACGAAAGGCGCAGGTCAGTCCCGGCGAAAGGCCCCAGGCCGTTCAGGGTGCCCAGGGTGGCAAACGTCGCTAGGATCAGGACAAAGAGTACCGAGCCGCGGATCCCGAAGCGGTAACCGATGCCAATCAGCAGTACTAATGGCAGAAAGGAAAAGAGGGCGTTGGTGTAGGCCTGCGGAGTCCAGTCGACGAACACATACAGGCTGAGCATCAGGGTGGTCGACGTAAACAGCAGTGACTCCCGCAACGAACTCTGCGGGGGCTTGTAGCCCTTGCCGAAGGCCAGCAGCAGGGGGGCGAACACCAGCGCACCGACCGTATCGGCGGTCCACCAGGCCCCCCAGAGGATCGCAAAGTGCTCCCAGGCCTGGTGCTGTTGCCAATCAGTGATGGCCCGCGCGCCGATGCTAGCGCTGATCATCGCGGCGGTTACGATCGCCAGACTGAATAGGAATACGCCATGGAGATGGTTGAGGGGATAGCGTTTACGGATGATTCGAGCGATCAGCCAACAGGCGGCAACGGCCCCGAGGGTGTTGCCCATGGCGATCTGTAGGGTCGTCAGGCTGGCGCCATCCACCTGCAGGTTAGCCAGAAAAGCACCTGCAAAGACGCCGGGCCAGAGACGGTTACCGAACCGCATCAGGGTGGCTATGGCGATCCCCGCAGGGGGCCAGACCGGGCTGGCGTAGCCATCGGCAGCCAGCTGCAGAGCCAGTTTCGCCGCGATAAAATAAGCCAGTGCGAGTAGGCAGCTTTGCAGTATCCAGCGGGGAGACAGCAGAGAGGGGTGCATAGGAACGGAAGCCTCGGTAGCGTTTAAGACATGACTAGCCAACGTCGAGTTGCAATGATCCCTAGCTGCAACGATCAGATCAGGTGACGGATCGAATCCTCCTGATTAAAAAAACAGAATATAGCAATTTTTCAATAAGATACAGAGGTTTAGTAAGGAGGCAGCGCTCTGCTGTAGGTGAGGCTGTAGGTGAGGCTGTAGGTGAGGCTGTAGGTGAGGCTGTAGGTTAGCCGTTAAGCGCTCCTGCATGGATGGCACGCCCCACAGGGACGTGGGAAGTGCGCTAAGCCCGCAGGGAACGGGCAGCGCCAGTTTACAAAACGCCAACCCACATTAATCTATGTTTTTTTATGTAGGTTAGGATTCAGCCTGAGGATGGCTGCGCCTTGCTAGAATTGTCGGAATGACTTCAGAGCCACAAGGGGAAGGGTGTTTGTTGTGTGGGTCAGGCTTAAAGCCTGACCCACAGGTTGTTACTCCTTCTCGGCCTGCTGACGCAGCAGGAAGCGCTGCAGCTTGCCGCTGGGGGTCTTGGGCAGGTCGCTGACAAACTCGATCTCGCGCGGGAAGGAGTGGGTCGACAACCGCTTACGGACGAACTGCTGCAGTTCTTCGGCCAGGGCAGGGGTGGGGTCCAGTTCAGGACGGATCACCACGAAGGCCTTAACGATCGAGCCGCGCTTGGCATCGGGTTTAGCGACCACGGCGCTTTCGGTGACTGCCGAATGTTCGAGCAGGGTATTCTCGACGTCGGCCGGTCCAATCCGGTAGCCGGCGGAGGTGATAATGTCATCATCGCGGCCGGTGTAGGAGTGCGAACCATCGCCGTTGCTGACGACCATGTCCCCGGTTAGGTAGTAGTCACCCTGGTAGGGGTTCTTATCGCTCCAGCTGTAACCCTGGAAGAAAAACTGCGGCGACCGGGTGATATCGACCGCGAGTTGGCCGGTCTGTCCGGCAGCCACCTCCTGGAAATCATCGTCCAGTGCCACCAACCGGTAACCGGGCATCGGGTAGCCCATGCTCGCGGTGCGGTGTTGATGCTCCAGGGCATGGAAGTTACAGGCGGTCATGCCGGTTTCGGTCTGGCCGTAATGATCGCACACCGGGCAGTCGAACACCCGCTGCATCCAGCTGATCACTTCCGGATTGAGCGGCTCACCGGCACTGCTGGCGATCCGCAAGTTGATATCGTAATCGCCGCGCTGCTGCTCGTTGGCCATCAACAGGCGATAGGCGGTAGGGGCCGCAGCCAGGTTGGTGATGCGGAAGTCTTGCAGGAACGCATAGGTGTTGTCGGCGGTAAAGCCCGCTTCATTGAAGTGGGTGGTGCAGCCCAGCAGCAGGGGACCTACGACCGCATAGTAGAGCCCGTAAGCCCAGCCCGGATCGGCGACGTTCCAGTAGCGGTCGTCGGGTCGCAGGCCGATCGCCTGTTCCATGTAGGTCCAGAAGGAGATCAACGCTCGAGCGGGTACCGCAACGCCCTTGGACTTGCCGGTGGTGCCGGAGGTAAACATCTGCAGGAAGGGGTCATCCTGACCGATCTTGACCGGGGTGAACTGTTCCGATTGGGACTCGATCGCGGTGCTGTAGATAAAATCGGCATCCGCGGCCAGGCTGTGATCGGCAGCGGCGATCAGCAGGGTCTTGGGGCAGTCTTTAACATCGGCAAGTTTCGGCCACTGCTCGGGGTTGGTGACGATCAATCGGGTTTGGGCCTGCCCGAGGCGATATTCGATGGCACCGGAGCCGAAGGCGGTAAACAGCGGCTGATAGACCGCGCCGGCACGCAGGGTGCCTAGCACCACCACCAGCAGTTCGGGGGTACGCGGCAGCAGGCAGGCGACTCTGTCGCCCTTGCCGATCCCCTGGCTGGCTAAAAAGTTGGCGAACTGGGCGGCACGGCGCTGCAGCTCGGCAAAGCTCAGTTCGCCGCTGCTGCCATCGACCCGCAGATAGCGCAGGCCGATCTTGTCGCTGCCCGCGTGGCGGTCACAGATCTCTTCACAGACGTTCAGGCCGAGTTCCGGGTCGGCGCTGAGGTTGCCGATAAACTGTGACTCGATCTGGGCTGCGTCGAACTGGTCGAAGTAATCCTGATGGCTGGGTTGCGTCATAAGTTGGCCTTCTATGGCTAAGTGGTTGTTCTTTTGTAGGTTAGGCTTGAGCCTGACAATCTTTGTATCTTGCAAGTTTTGTCGGACAACAATTAGCTATTGAGGCCCAGCTCCTGGATGCTGGTTTCGCGCATCTTGAACTTCTGTACCTTGCCGGTGACGGTCATCGGGAAGGCGTCGGTAAATTTGATATAGCGCGGAACCTTGTAATAGGCGATCTTGTCGCGACAGTAATCACGAATCTCCTGTTCGGTGAGCATCTCACCCGGCTTGAGGATCACCCAGGCGACCAGTTCTTCACCAAACTTGGGGTCGGGAACGCCGGTGACCTGGGCATCGGAGATCAGCGGATGAGTGTAGAGAAACTCTTCGATCTCGCGCGGATAGACGTTCTCGCCACCGCGGATCACCATGTCTTTGCTGCGCCCGATGATGCTGATATAGCCCTCGTCATCCATGGTCGCCAGGTCTTCGGTGTGCATCCAGCCGTTGCTGTCGATTGCCTTGAGGGTCGCATCCTCATTTTTCCAGTAACCGAGCATCACGCTGTAACCGCGGGTGCAGAGTTCACCGATCTCCCCCCGCGCGACGATCTTGCCCTGGGTGTTGACGATCTTGGATTCCAGGTGTGGCTGGGTCTGACCGACGGTGCTGACGCGCTTGTCCAGCGGAGAATCGGCGCTGGTCTGGGTGCTGACTGGGCTGGTTTCGGTCATGCCGTAGGCGATCTGCACCTCGGACATATGCATCTTATCGATCACCTGCTTCATCACTTCGATCGGGCAGGTTGAGCCTGCCATCACTCCGGTACGCAGGGATCCCAGGTCATACTCGGCAAATTGGGGGTGCTCAAGCAGGGCGATAAACATGGTTGGTACGCCGTAGAGCGCGGTAGCCCGCTCTTCGGCCACGGCCTTCAGCACCGATTCTGGCTCGAAGGCATCGTTGGGATAGATCATCGTCGCGCCGTGGCTGACACAACCTAGGTTGCCCATCACCATGCCAAAACAGTGATACAGCGGCACCGGAATAACCATTCGGTCCTGGTCGGTAAAACGCTGGCTTTCGGTGACAAAGAAACCATTGTTAAGGATATTGTGGTGGCTCAGGGTAGCGCCCTTGGGGAAGCCGGTCGTGCCGCTGGTGTATTGGATATTGATCGGATCATCGAACTGCAGCTGGGCCTGACGCTCGGTCAGGGCGGCATCGGTGATCAGCTCGCCTTTGGCTTGCAGTTGCTGCCAGCTGAGCATCCCCGGCACGGGTGTTTCGGACAGGGTGATCAGGCCATTCATGTGTGGCAGTACCGGCGAGAGTAGCTGGCAAGGCACCGAATGCTTGAGTTCGGGAAGCAGCTGGTTGAGAATCTCGGTGTAATTAGAACTCTTAAACTGGTCTGCTGCGATCAGGAAGCTGCATTCTGACTGGTTCAGCGCATATTCCAGTTCGTGCTGACGGTAGGCGGGGTTGATGTTGACCAGGATGGCGCCGATCTTCGCCGTCGCAAACTGGGTCACACACCATTGCGCCATGTTGGGCGACCAGATTCCGACCCGGTCCCCTTTGCCGACCCCGATCGCCATCAGCGCCTTGGCACAGGTATGTACCTGCTGTTGCAGTTCTCTATAGTTCCAGCGAATATTCTGATGGATGGAGATCAGGGCGTCGTTGTCGGCGTACTGGCAGGAGATGCGATCAAACATATCGCCGATGGTTTCACCCAGCAACGGCGTGGAGCTGGTGGCGCTGGTGTAACTGAGGGCGGTCTTGGAAATGCTGGGCTGGCTCATGGTCGATTCCTTGGCTTTCTTTAAGGTTGAAGGCTGGAGGTTGAAAGCTTGGGGCTGGTGGCTGAAGTGCTGGCGATAAGGGCTGATTAACCGCGACTGTCCGTCGTCGCGGTTCGGTACAGGCTGTGATACTGCGGATTGGGCGCCATCTCCACGGCACTGGCGACTCGGTTGGTCATGTTGTAAAAACCGCTGATATTGGCGATATCCCAGATGTCGGCATCACTGAAACCGGCATCACGCAAGGCTTGCCGATCGCTTTCGACGATCTGGGCGGGTAGGCGGGTCAGTTTGTCGGCAAAATCGAGCATCGTTCGTTGGCGGGTATCCAGGGCGGCCGCCCGGTAGTTCATCACCAGTTGCTCGCCGAGGGCCGGGTCGCCACTGTATTGACGCACCGCCGAACCATGGGCCGTGAGACAGTAGAAGCAGTGATTCTCCGAGGAGACCACCACCGCGATCATCTCCCGTTCCAGCGTGGATAACCCCGAATCCCCAAACATCAGGCAGTTGTAAAAGCTGGAGAACGCCTCCAGCTGCGCGGGGTTATGGCTATACGCCTGGAGTACATTAGGGATCATCCCCAGCTTTTCCTGACACTTATCGAAATAGCGCTGGGTCGACTCGTCGAGTTGCTCTCGGGTCGGGGTGTCGAGATCCAGAGCCGTCAGGGGACTCTGATTAGAATCTTGGTTCATCGTGCGGCTCCGTTAGCGTTTAGATTGGGTGTGACAATTGAGCATATACATTGACTTGAAGTATGAAATATTTGTTCCCTGTGGGTTGGGCTTTAGTCCGACAAGGCTGAAAGTAGGTTTCGCTTTGGCATCCTTGCCAAAGCGACTCTTTACACAAACAAAACATAATCAGACAGATAGCGAAACAGCTGTGCTGAATAGTTTCGATTGAGGTTAGAAGTTACGCTTGACCAGTTTTTGGATCTCGCCCACCAGGCCCTTGCGGAACGCTAGTACACAGACAATAAACACCAGTCCCATGATCACATGGATATAACCACCCAGCGGGCCGGATGCCAGGACGTTCTGCAGGGTGACGATGGTGCCTGCACCCAGTACGGGTCCCCAGATGGTGCCCATGCCGCCGAGTAGCGTCATCAGTACCACCTCACCCGACATAAACCAGTGCACGTCGGTCAGGGACGCCAGCTGAAACACCAGTGCCTTGGTGGAACCGGCAAGACCTGCCAGGGTCGCCGAGAGGACAAAGGTCACCAGCTTGTATTGGTTGACCTTATAGCCCAGGGAGATAGCGCGAGGCTCATTCTCACGGATCGCCTTCATCACCTGCCCGAAGGGGCTGTTTACGGTGCGATAGATCAGTGCGAAACCGCCGATAAAGATCGCCAACACGAAGTAATACATATTGAGATTATCGTTCAGATCGATCAGGCCGAACAGCTGCCCGCGTGGAATCCCCTGAATACCATTTTCACCGCCGGTAAAGGGCGCCTGGAGGAAGACGAAGAAGGCCAGCTGTGCCAGTGCTAGGGTAACCATGGCAAAATAGATCCCTTCGCGCTTGATCGCCAGTTTACCGTAGACATAACCGATGGCGGCGGAGACCGTAACCCCAGCCAGAATGCCTACCTCGGGGGTCAGTCCCTCGATATTAAGCATCATATAGCCGGTGACGTAGGCACCGCTGCCTAAGAAGACCGCATGGCCAAAGGAGAGCAGACCGGCAAAGCCCAGCAGCAGGTTAAAGGCGCAGGCGAAGAGGGCAAAGCAGAGCACCTTCATCAGGAACACGGGATACAAGGCAAAGGGGGCGAGCAGCGCCAAGCCTAGCAGTACCAGGTTGAGTTTGTTGTTTTTCATGGTGGTGACCTCGGGTGTTATAACGCTCTTGCAAATGACGATAAACGCTGTCGCTGGTTTTTTTACCAAACAAGTCGCTAAGCTTCTTTACCAAACAGGCCGGCAGGCTTGACCAGCAGCACGATGACCATCACCAGAAAAATCACGGTATTGGAGGCTTCGGGATAGAAATACTTGGTCAGACCCTCGACGATGCCCATACCCAGCCCGGTAATGATGGCGCCACCGATAGAGCCCATGCCGCCGATAACCACGATGGCGAACACCACGATAAGGATATTGGATCCCATCTCGGGGGTGATCGAATACACCGGGGCTGCGAGCACACCGGCAAGACCTGCCAGGCCGACACCAAAGCCGAAGGTGAGGGTGACGATCAGGGGTACGTTGATGCCGAACG
>JBLHND010000148.1:0-9163 GCA_047622605.1 Motiliproteus sp.
ACTATATGGGTCGCAGCATCCTCTTTAAAGAAACCCAATGTCGCGGTTCTGGCGCGGAGCATTGCCGCATCGTTGGCAAAACGGCAGAGGAGTGGGAGGACCGGGAGGAACAGGAGAAGTTTCTATTTCCGGATCCCATCATCGAGAAGTTGTTTTCCCTTCAGAATGAGCTTTCCGAGTTGAAAGACAATATTCGCCAGCAGGATCAGGAACACCTGCTGTGCGAATCGGTGGGGCGATCCAACGCCTTTAAAAACGTCTGCACACTCGTAGCCAAAGCGTCCAAGAGCCGTGTGACCGTCCTCTTGCTGGGTGAAACCGGAGTCGGCAAGGAGGTAGTGGCCAAGAGCCTGCATATGGGCAGCGACCGGGCGGATAAGGCTTTTGTGGCGGTGAACTGCGCGGCCATACCGCCGGATCTGATCGAAGCCGAGCTGTTTGGCGTCGAGAAGGGGGCCTACACCGGTGCCACCTCAAGCCGGGAGGGCAAGTTCGAACGCGCCAACCAAGGCACCATCTTTCTTGACGAGGTGATTGAGCTTTCCGCCCACGCGCAAGCAACCCTGTTGCGGGTGCTGCAAGAGGGTGAGCTGGAACGGGTAGGCGACAATCGAACTCGGCGCATCGATGTACGGGTGTTGGCGGCTACCAACGAAAATCTGGAAGAGGCGGTTCGCGAAGGACGTTTTCGTGCGGATCTGTTTTACCGGCTCAATGTCTATCCCATCCATATTCCCCCGCTCAGGGACCGAGTCGAGGATATCCCGCTATTTGTGGAGTACTTCCTGGAAAAGTATCAAAGCGTCTACAACAAGAGGATTCAAGGCGTCTCTGACCGGGCGATGCAGGCCTTCATAGAGTACAAGTGGCCCGGTAATATCCGTGAACTGGAGAATATCATCGAACGTGGGATTATTCTGACCGACAACAATGAAAATATTGGCCTCAACAGCTTGTTTCCCTCATTGAATGAACCTTCCCACCCGTTGAATATGATTGATAAGAAAGGATTTCTTAGTGAGGAACTGCTTTCCAGTGCACAGGCTGATGGCGATGACTGGATGGATCATCTTTTGGAAAGCGACGACTTCGATCTGGAACAATTCAACGAAATTCTCATCAGTAAATCGATGGAACGGGCCGAAGGCAACGTATCCAAAGCCGCAAGGTCTCTGGGGCTTTCTCGACCTGCTCTGGCTTATCGATTGAAGAAAATGGAGGAAGGGGCTGAGCCCTGAGGTCATTTTTTCGAATGTGCCCCCGCAGCCTATAAGCTAGGGTCGTCGTTTCATCGGTGAGAGCCGAAGCCGCGGCTGTGTCGATATTCCAGGCGAGAGCCTGGTGTGCCGGAATGAACTGTTCATCACTGATGAGCGGCCTACGCCCGCGGGTGTGTTTCCGGCTTTACCGACCAGACCCCATTGCCCGCCCGGTCTTCCCCAAGCCCGTGGGGATGAACCGACCATCCTGGAATCACGCGGTTTTCCGCGCCGCGTTACTCACGCCCGTCATTCTTTTCAAAAGATCGCCTGCAGGCTGGCTCCCACAGGGTGCTATGGCTTAGCGTTGAGGGTCATCCTTTACAACAACTAACTAGTACAGAGCCTTGTTTTTCCATTCTGTGAGCCGAGAAGGGTTGAATGACTGTCCGCTCCCTTTTTCTCTGCGTATCCCTAGGCTGCTGTGCACAGGCCGGCAGTGTCATTTGTATCTTAAATGATAGTATAAAATGTATTGATTTCACTTATGTGTATTTTATCGCTAGGATCGCTGCAGTTGATCGGAGAAGGGTTGTCTTACACCTGCGCGATCACGCAGCGAGGCCTGCCAACAGGGCAGGAGATTGTTCGACACGCCGATAAAGTAACAGGATCCGACTATGCAAATGCCACAGACCGTATTAATTCCTAATGGTGAAAAAGTTCAGGGTACTTTTTCCCGTCAGGAGATGAGTTCACGCTTGGAAACGCTGCGCCGCTATATGGCTGCAAACGACGTGCAGGCGGTACTCTTTACCTCCTATCACAACATCAATTACTACAGCGATTTTGTCTATTGCCGCTTCGGCCGTGACTACGGTCTGGTCGTGACCCAGGATACCTATACCACGGTCACCGCCAATATCGACGGCGGACAGCCGTACCGTCGTAATCAGCTGGGCGACAATGTGGTCTATACCGATTGGCAGAAGGACAACTTTTTCTATGCCGTACAGCAGCTGATCAAGGGTGGCGGCAAAGTCGGTGTCGAGTTTGACCATATGTCGCTGCAGAATCTAGAAAAGATGAAGGTGGCTCTGCCGTCAGCGACATTCGTGGATATCGGCGTACCGACGATGAAGATGCGGATGATCAAGTCGGTCGAAGAGATTGCCGTGATCAAGCACGGCGCACGCGTCGCCGATATCGGTGGTGCGGCGATCCGGGATGCGATAGCCGTCGGCGTGCCCGAGTATGAGATCGCGTTGGCAGGCACCCAGGCGATGGTGCGTGAAATCGCAGCGACCTTCCCGCATGGCGAACTGATGGATACCTGGGTCTGGTTCCAGTCGGGTATCAACACCGACGGTGCCCATAATCCGGTGACCTCGCGCAAGGTTGAGGCGGGCGATATTCTCAGCCTTAATACCTTCCCGATGATTGCCGGTTATTACACCGCGCTGGAGCGTACCCTGTTTAGCGAACATGTCTCTGACCGTCATCTTGAACTGTGGGAGATCAACTGCAAGGTACATCGCCGGGGACTGGAACTGATTCGTCCGGGCGCGCGCTGCAGCGATATCGCCGCCGAGCTTAATGAGATCTTCCTCGAGCATGATGTGCTGCAGTACCGCACCTTTGGTTACGGTCACTCTTTCGGCACCCTCAGCCATTACTATGGCCGCGAAGCCGGTCTGGAATTACGTGAAGACGTTGATACCGTACTGGAACCGGGCATGGTGGTCTCTATCGAGCCGATGCTGATGCTGCCAGAAGGCATGGCAGGCGCCGGCGGTTACCGCGAGCACGATATTCTGGTGGTGGGTGAGAGCGGTGCCGAAAACATCACCAAATTCCCGTTCGGCCCGGAACACAACATTATTCGTGGCTGAGTCGCTGTTATTCTAGAGCTGCGTTAAGTACTTGACTGCTCCCCTCCGTTTACGGAGGGGAGCAGTCAAGGCAACCCTTGCCATCACGTCACATCAGAATCCCGCTCCTGCGTTGGGATAGTGCCAGATCCGCCGCCACAGGGCCGGCAGGCGACTCATGTTCTGCGGCGAGGCAATCTGTACATCCGCGCTGGGTCTGGCCCGTGTGCTACCCCCGAGCTCTCCCACCTTAAAGTTGAACACGTAGCTGGGCTCAATACCCATGCGCAGATCGCTGATGACGATATCTCCCGCCGCCACTTCCACCTTGTAAAGCCCCTTGGTGAACCACTGCAGACGTTCCACCGGCCAGTGGAGCTTGATGTCTTCCAGTAGTTCGGGCTGGCTGGGGTAGGCCTGCAGCCGAATAGGGCGGTCGCGGTCGAACAGGGAGTAGAACCCTTCCTGATACCCCTCGTCGGTCATCACCAGTACCCGCCACAGCAGGGTGTTCAGAGGCGCTGGCTGCACCAGCAGCTGACGGTGGGGCTGATCATTGGCGGCCAGCTGGCGCTCCGCCTTTAGTTCCACCCACTGCTGGGCGCCAGCGCTCCAGACCAGGTAGAGGCTGCTAAGCAGCAGGCCGGTGGCGTTGAGCCGCCGTCCCAGAGCGGGCCGGCGGCGCAGACAGAGAAACGCGATGACTCCGGCCAGCAGCGGCAGGGTATAGAGGGGGTCGATAATAAAGATGCTGCCCAGCCCCACCGGAGCGGCATCCAGGGGCCAGAACAACTGGGTGCCATAAATGGTGAAAGCATCCAGCAGCGGATGGGTGATCAGCGCCAGTAGCACCAGAACCAGCCAGCCCTGCCGATACTCGGCGGTCTGAGGGTGGATCTTACGGATGAGCCAGGCCAGCAGTGGCGAGACGGCCGACAGTACCAGCAGGGAGTGGCTGAAACTGCGGTGGTAGGTAAAATCGGCCACCGGGCCGCCAAAGGAGATGAGCACATCCAGGTCCGGCAGCGTGCCCAGTATTCCGCCCCAGACAGCGGCCCTATAGCCGACCTTGTGGCCCAGCACCGCGCTGCCGATCGCAGCCCCCAGGGCGATCTGTGAGATTGAATCCAAGGAGGTCTCCCAAGTTGTTGTGAACTCTTAGTCTAGCAAGATGGCAGGGGCGCGTCATGGTCCCAGAGCGCCAGCAGCAGGGCTCGGTAGAGGTAGGCTGCGGGAGTGGCGCAGTCCCATTCGGTCCTCTATTGGGTGAAATTGCGGCCCAGGCGGATGCGGAGCGCTAGAGAATCCCCTCCGTTCACGAAGGGGATTGGTCGACTGCCTTCGAAAGCTTTATATTCCAGGGTGATGCCGTTGGCATAAATAGCTGGCATGATAGTCTCTGCGTTCCAGCGAACGGTCTGTCGTTCGGAACACCTGGCAGGCAACTTGTAAGTGCACTTTATGTGAGAGAAAAGATGGAACTACCAATCGACCTCAACTCCCTCTGGAAAGCCAGCGCGCCAACCTGGGAAGACACTCCTCTCGACGGCGACGCTCAGGCGGATCTTGTCATCATCGGGGCCGGCATTACCGGCCTGACGGCCGCCCTGAAAGCGGTTGAGGGCGGCAAGCGGGTCATCGTTCTGGACGCCCATAGTCCGGGCTGGGGTGCCTCAGGGCGCAACGGCGGACAGGTCATTCCCGGCTTAAAAGAGGAACCCGACGAGATTTACCGACGCTTTGGCCCTGAACAAGGTGCCCGTGTTGTCCGTTTTGCAGGCAGCACTGCCGACGCTTTGTTTGACCTGGTTAAGCGCCACAGCATCGATTGCGATGCCCGTCGTGGAGGCTGGGTTGAGCCCGTGTACAACGCGAGGTCTCTGCGCGCTCTAGACCGTAAAACTGCCCAGTGGCAGGCTCAGGGTGCCGAGGTGGAGATGCTGGACCGCGATGGGATTGCCCGAGTTACGGGTAGTCATATTTTCGCCGGTGGTTTTTTGGATCACCGGGCCGGGTCCGTACAGCCCCTGAAATACACCCTAGGTCTGGCGGCGGCAGCCCGCAGGCTGGGGGCCAATATCTGTTCCGGTGTGACCGTCACGGGTATCGATCGCCAGGCCAACGAATTTATCGTGCAGACAAATTCTGGCCAGGGTAAGACCCATAAAATAGGTACCAGTCAGGTCTTGCTTTGTACCAATGGCTATTCGGATCCTGCATTCAGCCCTCTGGGTCAGCCGGTCGGGCGGTCCGTGGCCCAGATCGCCTCCATTCAAGTCGCCACCGATCCCTTACCCCTGCATCTGCAACAAAAAATTATGGCCGACGGCATCTCTGGATCCGACTCCAACCGACTGTTGGTCTATTTTCGGCTCGATGCGCACGGGCGGTTTTTGATCGGCGGGCGGGGCGCTACCTTTGCGGCTGGACTAAACCGGCTGTATCCAGGCTTGCGCACCACGGCTATAAAAATGTTTCCAGATCTGGCCGATGTGGCCTGGCCTTGGCATTGGGGGGGAATGCTGGCCTTGACCCAGGATCACTACCCGCACCTGCACGAGCCCGTGCCGGGCTTCATGATCGCCATGGGTTATAACGGACGCGGCATTGCTCTAGCCAGCCAGTGGGGCACGGCCATGGCTGACTACGCCATCAACAGGGACAAGAGCGTGCTGCCGATCCCCTTCAGCCCCGTCAAAGCCTTTCCCTTCCATCGCCTGCGCACGGTCGGTATAGAAGCCACCGCCTTCTGGTATGGCTTGCTAGACCGCTTGGGGGTGTAATAACTTGCTGAAAAAGTAATTAGGTCGGCAATTAGTCAATTAGGGTCGGACCAGGCTATCTTCTTGATTCTATATATTTATAACTCAATATATAGTATATATTTGCATTTAAACGACCTGTTTCATAAGGAAAACACTCTATTTAAAGAAAAAACTATGCCTCGAAGAAATCTATGCTTTTCACCTGGCTTTATATGGTAGAAGAAATAGTAGACAAACATGCATTACGTGAACGGTCAGCGAGTTAAAATATCGTTTTCACTGCTGTTAATACCTGCTTAAGGCTGAATAACAGGCTTTTTTGTGATTATTTATAAATTTAATCAATGAGTTGTCTTGGTCCGACCCGGAGTCTTTACTGAGGCTTCTATATCAGAAGTAATCGTGTATCCAAAAAATAGAGGGCTGAAAATTTCCAATGCTGATGTACACCACGTACCCTCTTCAACCCCCCCTATATCACCCATATATCGCTCAGGAAAAATCACAGTATGAATACCAAATTTGCCGCTTTGCTTGTTCTCATATGCAGCTTCATGTTTAGCCTGATTGCAAATGCCTCATCAGAATCGCTTGTCAACATCATTAAAGAAGTAGAGCGTCAATTACATGCAAAGGTAGGGGTTTCTGTATACAGCGTTTCTAATGATGATCTATGGCACTACAACGGAGACTATCGCTTTCCATTAATGAGCACCTTTAAAACACTTGCATGCGCGAAGCTGCTCTCTGATGTCGAAAAAGGAAAGCAGAGTTTTGATGCTTCAGTAATGATCGTTAAGAACACTCTTGTTCCGTGGTCACCAATAACAGAGAAGCATGTCGACGAGAAGTTTTCCCTCAAGCAAGCTTGCTCTGCAGCAATGATTATGAGTGACAATACAGCAGCTAACATTGTTCTAGATGGTATTAATGGCCCAGCTGAATTAACCCGATTCATGAAAACTATTGGCGATGAAGTCACTCGTCTTGATCGTATTGAGCCTTATCTAAATGAAGCCAAACTAGCAGATGAGCGCGATACCACAACACCTAACGCCATTGTAACAAGCCTAGAAAAATTATTGTACGGAGAGATTTTATCTATCGACTCTAAAGATCAGTTGAGGCAATGGATGATGGAAAATAAAGTCTCTGACAGCCTGCTGCGTTCGGTGCTTCCAGAAGGCTGGTCAATTGCAGACAGATCTGGCGCAGGTGGTTTTGGCTCGAGAGGTATCACTGCTGCTGTATGGTCAGAGAATAAGCCGCCTTTGATTATCGCTATTTACCTCACCCAGACTAAGGCCTCATTTGAGGCTCGAAATAAAGCAATTGCCAAAATAGGGCTAGAAATATTCAACTCTTACCAGAATGCGCGGAAAGCCCCGTACTTCTAGTGCGGGGATGGATAGCGCAGGAGGCGTAGCCTCTCTTAATCTGGCGAGCTTTGCGACTATACTGTAACGCATGAAATTAAGCAGTGGGGTCAGGTCTTTGATTTATGATCCAGGATAGGACTTTCTAGGAAGAAAGGAGATGTTCAATGGCCAGACCATTGCGATTGGAGTCTGCCGATGCCTTATTAAGGCTTATGAGACCGGTGCGGGTTTACCTTTTTCAACGGTGAGAGGCATTATTAAAAGTCATAAATCAAAGACCTGACCCCGTTGCCCCCTAGGGCATCAGGTACTAGGGGCTAAGTACGGCCCAGAGTGTGTGAAAACACAAAAACAGCATGGATGTCAGCCAGCAGAAAGTACGGTAGGGTCAGGTCTATCATCGTAGCATTCGAATAAGGCATAGAGTGCCTGGATGCTATATGGCTAGACCTGACCCTGTTTTCTGTTTTCTGTTTCTGACAATAATCTTTACTTTAGCCAGGGACGGATGTTTCCGAAGCACTGTATAATCGATCGATGTAGCATGCGGCGGGTATAAAGCCATTTGACACAGTCAAGCATCTTTTTTAAATTGAAATTATTGAAAAATATCGGCAACACTTATCATCCCAAGGTGTCGTTTTGGCCGGATTGGATGAATGAACAGAAAATCGTGCAGACGACAGACTGCGTACCTTACAGTCGGATTTGAGTCTTTGTCGGTTAAAGTAGAGCTGGAACCCGACAAAAACGGTTAGAATTCATAGATAAACGGTTAATGCTAGAGCCAAGCTGACATAAGGAGGCAATGATGGGGACATTGAATAAAATAGATTTTATCAGGGATGAGATAAAGGATATTCCTGGTATTAATGAAAAACCATCCGGTGGCGTTGGTAGCTTCGGTTCCAGAATCGGCTATGCAATATCACTAGGCCTAAAAGAGAAAGAAATTTTCTTTTTTGGTTTACTGCAGTGGGCATCAATTGGTATTGGCTATTTGCTTTGGGTGCAAATGCTTGACTGGATTCCAGAGCACGTCTGGCGTAGTGCGGCAGAATCGGATGATGCGACAATCGTTGACGGTATTTTTTTAGCTTGGTCATTTTTTTGCGTTGGTGTTACCGCTTTTCCTGTAGGAATACTTACTGGATGTATGGGAACAACCCACTTTTTACACAAACAAGGCCGTGAATCGACGATTGCAACCTGTTTTAAGCTTGTTCTCCCACAGAGTTGGTCCTTGTGGTCATTTCACTGGATTGATGGCTGGATCACTGTATATCAGATACTTCAACGCTTACCAAAGAAGGGTGGCCGGACCAACCCAGTATTGAGTGAGGCACTCTATTACGCTTGGAAACTTGGCGTGTCCGGTGTTTTGCCAAGCATTCTTACAGGAAATAACCTTGTTAAGTCTGGTAAAAATTCAGTTATGTTTGTTAAAGATAATTTTGTAGAGGTCGCCAAGTTACGAGCTGGTTATTCAGCCCTTTGTTGGATTGTCGGTATCGGAGCTTATGTAGGTGCTATTTTTCTTTTTATGGCTGTGGATATCGGTCCAAAGGGGAGTGATATGTACGGCCAAATGTATACATTCTACTTTTGGGCTGCAGTACCCATCCTAGCTGCCGTAGCCGTTGTCATGCTAGTTCTTCGCCCGATATTTGTTTTAGCTCTTTGTGATCTTTACTCGGATTACCTCAACGAAAAAGGAGTGGAAATCAACCTCCCAGAGAATCCCGCTAAAAGTACCAGCGCTCTCGTAGCATTCGGTTGCCTTTGTATTATTATTGCTGTGGTTTTTCTGTTTCGAGTCGAGCTGGGTGTGGTAGGCCTGTTATCAACGCCTTACGGTCTAGAGTAGCAGTCCACCAGGAGCGGTAGGGTCAGGTCTATCATCGTAGCATTCGAATAAGGCATAGAGTGCCTGGATGCTATATGGCTAG
>JBLHND010000149.1:0-9118 GCA_047622605.1 Motiliproteus sp.
TGTTGTTCGTGTTCTGCACCAGGACTTGGGTGCACCGCAAAGGCTTCTGGATTAGCGGCGGGTATATTTTGGCGCAGGGCATGTTTTCCATCTAAGTTCCGTGCTGTTGTCGCCCAACAAATAGCGGCACTCGGAAAAATTACTCGCTGCGCTCCTGACTTTCCGGTGAGCAAGGCGCTAGCAGTATTAGGGATGTACCAATGAAAGGATTCATAATTTTCGTTACAACTGCGCTATTGCTATGCGCCACGCCAACCATCGCGGCTGAAAACACTTTTGATATTCTCGGTAAGAGAGCTTCTGAGTCATGTAAAGAAAGGGCTCAAGACGTACATGCCGCTGTAACGCTAAGGGACGCAGGGAAGACACAACAAGAGATCTTAGCCAAGCTCAAAAAACCATCTGATCAATGGTCAATCGACAAAAATTACGTTGAGTTGTTGTTCAAATTTTCTAATACAAACCCTGAGCATTTTAAAAATTTTGCGGTTAAATCCTGCCGTGTTTACTTCTGGAGCCTCGTACAAGAAGAGCTGTGCGCCACGATATTCGAGCCAGAGGAAAAAAATCTTTGTATGCGTACCGTAGATCGCAGTGCAAAACGCATGATTACGAGCGCATACAGTGAGATCCAGCAATGAAAACTGTGACTGATCTAATCGCTTAAATTTCATATAAGGGCGTAGGGCTCCCGGGTTCCCTATGACAGGACGTTGTCATTGTATTCAAAAGATCGCCTACAGCTGCCAACCCCTAAGCATGTGGGGCGTGCTTGTAGCGTGCGTAGAGGCACGAACCGCATCAGACAGGGTGGTAATGTCTGATTGCGCAAGAGGATAACTATGACTGCTTGATTGATGCGGTTCGTACGCTGGAGCATCCTACGGCTTTTCGGGGGTAGAGCGCCTTCGTGGGTTGGCTTTTTGCGGGTAGAAAGCATCCCGACAATGCTTTCAAGATGCAAAGATTGTCAGGCTCGGCTGAAGCCTAACCCACAAAAGCAGAATTAACGCTTCGCAACAACCAACTCAGGAAGAGGCTATTTCTTGCGTGGGGGCAGCTGCACCATGCAGGAGTCTGAATAGCGGTCGTGCCAGCTGAGTTGTTGCTTATCGAACAGTATCCACCAGAAACCGGCACCGAGACAGAGCAGGGAGGCGCCGGCGGTAAAAAAGCGCAGCAGCGCCTGCATGCCGCTGATTAAACGGCCATCATTGGTCTGCACCCGCAGGCGCCAGGCGACCATGCCCACCGTTTGACCCTTCCAGGTCCAGAACAAACCGAAGTACCCAAAGGTCGCCAGAAACAGGACGCTTTTTAAGACCGGTCCCTGTACCTGTTCGCCATCGTTGATCGCTACGGCGATAAGGGTGACGAACAGCCACAGGGCACCCAGCATCAGGAAGTCGTAGAACATCGCGGCCAGGCGCTTAGGCAGAGAGGCGGGGGCAAGGACGGTGGTGGTTTGGGGCTGGATCATGAGCGCTCGACTGTCTCGGTTGCAAGGACGGGCAATATTAACCTTAATTGCCTGCCGCTGCAGTAGCCGATCCCCAGGTTTTACCAGCAAGCTTTAGGCTCAGCCGCGCGCCCGCGCCACCTTGGAGCGGGTTTCACGATCCAGCTGGTTCATGATGTAGTTGCCAGTATCGATCAGCTTATCTAGATCGATACCGGTTTCTATCCCCATGCCGTGCAGCATATAAATCACATCCTCGCTGGCGACATTACCAGAGGCGCCCTTGGCATAGGGGCAGCCGCCGAGTCCTGCGACCGAACTGTCGATCACCGCCAGCCCCTCCTCGAGTACCGCCAGCAGGTTGGAGAGCGCCTGGCCGTAGGTATCGTGAAAATGCGCGGCCAGGCTGGTCATCGGAATATTTCGTGCCACCGCTTCCAGCATCCGCTTGGCCTTGAGCGGGGTGCCGGTGCCGATGGTATCGCCCAAGGAGATCTCGTAGCAGCCCATCTGGTACAGGGTATTGGCGACCTCGGCGACCTTGGCGGGGGCTATTTCTCCCTCGTAGGGGCAACCCAGCACGGTCGATACATAACCGCGTACGCGAATGTTTTCGGCCTGGGCACGTGCCATGACCGCCTCGAAGCGTTTGAGGCTCTCGGCGACCGAGCAGTTGATGTTTTTCTGGGAGAAGCTTTCGGAGGCGGCGCCGAACACCGCGACCTCTTTAACGCCCGCCTCGATGGCGCTTTCCAGCCCCTTAAGATTGGGCGTCAACGCCGCGTAGGTGACTCCGGGTTGGGGCCGAATACCGTTCATCACCGCCAGGGCATCGCCCATCTGCGGGACCCACTTGGGGGAGACAAAACTGGCCGCTTCGATATAGCGGACCCCGGCCTGTTCCAGGCGCCGGATCAGTTCCAGTTTAACGGCGGTGGCGACCACCTCGCCGGCCTCATTCTGAAGCCCATCGCGGGCACCGACCTCGACGATCCGCACCTGTTTGGGCAGTCTGGAGACCCACATTATTCGCTCTCCTGTACGGATGTCGATGAAACTACCGCCAGAGGCTCAAGTGCCAGCAGTTCGACGCCGTCACTGACCTGATCGCCAGGCTTGAAGAACACTTCGCTGACGGTGCCGGCGAAGGGGGCGCGAATGGTCTGCTCCATCTTCATCGCTTCGATCACCACCAGACCCTCTCCGGCCTCGACCTGACAGCCAACGGTCTTGAGTACCGCCACCAGAGTGCCGGTCATCGGTGCCTTGAGTGAACCCTGCTGGCCACTGTCGGAGGTATCGTGAACCTCGACCAACCGCTGACATTCGAACTGCAGACTATCGTGGAACAGGGTGGTCGTCTCATCCTGTTGAAACACCGCCACCGAGAACTGGTGACCATTAAGAGTCGCGTTAAGACGATCGCTGTTGAGCGTGCCGTTAACCTGAAACTCCTCCCCATCGACCTTGATCAGGTAGCCGTGGTCGGACTCCGTCACCGTGACGTTGTGGGTGTTATCGGCATGGGTCAGCGCATAGGGGTAGGCGTACTGACTGTTCAGGCGAAAGCTGTTGAGACGATTGAAAGGCGAGCTAGGATCCTGAGGATTGACCGCCCGGGCCTTGCGGGCCAGGGTCAGGTAACAGGCGCTCAGGGCGATATAGCGGCACTCATCGATCTCGCTGTTGCTGAACAGCTGGTCATGGTGACGTTCGATAAAACCGGTATCGACATCGAAGGCCTTGAAACTTTTGCTACCCGCCAGCTTGGCCAGGAAGCCCAGGTTGGTCTTGACCCCGCAGATGCGGTAATCCTCCAGCGCCTGCTGTAACCGCCGCAGAGCCAGATCCCGGTCCTCGTCCCAGACGATCAGCTTGGCGATCATAGGATCGTAAAAGTGGCTGATCAGATCGCCTTCGATCACGCCGGTATCCACGCGGACATAACGACTCTCGACCGGAGTGCGCAGGTAGTCCAGGCGCCCGGTGGCGGGCATAAAATCGGTATCGGGATCCTCGGCATAGACGCGAACCTCCAGCGAATGGCCCCGCAGGACCACCTCAGCCTGTGTCAGCGGCAGTTCCTGACCTGCCGCGACGCGCAGCTGCCATTCGACCAGATCCTGACGGGTCACCAGCTCGGTGACCGGGTGTTCGACCTGTAGCCGAGTGTTCATCTCCATAAAGTAGAAGCTGCCGTCCTCGTCATAGAGGAACTCGACCGTACCGGCGCCGACATACTCGATCGCCTGAGCCGCCTGCACCGCCGCTTCGCCCATCGCCTTGCGGATCTCGGCGGGGATGTTCGGTGCCGGGGCTTCTTCGATCACCTTCTGGTGGCGACGCTGCACCGAGCAGTCGCGATCGCCCAGATAAACGCCGTTGCCGTACCGGTCGCAGAACACCTGGATCTCGACATGGCGCGGCTTGGTCAGGTACTTCTCGACCAGCAGGTCGCCGTTGTTGAAGCTGCTTTCGCCCTCACGTTTGGCACCATCGAAGGCTTCATCGAACTCCGATTCCTGCCAGACTACCCGCATTCCTTTGCCACCACCGCCGGCAACGGCCTTGAGCAATACCGGATAACCGCAGTAATTGGCCTGCGCCTTGATCAGCGCGCGATCCTGATCGGCACCGTGATACCCGGGTACCAGTGGCACTCGAGCTGCTTCCATAATGGTCTTGGCCGCGCTCTTGGAGCCCATCGACTCGATCGCCCCTATGGGCGGGCCGATAAAGACCAGGCCATTATCGGCCAGGGCCATGGCAAATTCGGCGTTTTCAGACAGAAAACCATAACCCGGGTGTACGGCCTGAGCACCGGTCAGATGAGCGGCGGCGATGATCTTGTCGATCCGCAGGTAGCTCTCACGGCTCGGGGCCGGTCCAAGCAGCACGGCCTCATCGGCCAGCGCCACATGGCGGGCGTTGCGGTCGGCTTCGGAGTAGACCGCCACGCATTTAATGCCCATGCGGTGAGCCGTCTGGATAATCCGGCAGGCGATCTCACCCCGGTTAGCGATCAGAATTTTGTTAAACATGGTTATTGTCCTTTTTCCTGAATCCAGTTGGGTTTGCGCTTCTCGAGGAAGGCGCTGAGCCCCTCCTGTCCCTCGGCGCTGATCCGGATATCGGCGATACAGATGGCGGTGGCTTCGATCAGATCGGCCGTGATCGACTTGCTGCTGACCGTGGTGATCAGGGCCTTGGCGGCTTCGATGGCGCAGGGGCTATTGTTGAGCAGTTTTTTTATCAGGGCCTCCTTGGCGGCATCAAGGTCTTCATGGGTCTCGACCAGTTCATGCACCAGCCCCCAGTTCTGGGCCTGAGTGGCGCTGAAGGCTTCGGCAGTGAGGAAGTAGCGGCGTGCCTGGCGCTCGCCGATCGCCCTGACGACGTAGGGGCTGATTACCGCAGGGACCAGGCCGATGCGCACTTCGCTGAGGCAGAACTGACTGGCCTGGGTGGCCACGACCAGGTCGCAGCAGGCGGCAAGACCGACGGCACCGCCGTAAGCGGCACCCTGCACCAGCGCGATCGTGGGCTTGGGCAGGTCGTTAAGACAGCGCATCAACAGTGCCAAGCCGCGGGCATCGACCAGATTTTCCTGGTGGCTGTTGCCCGCCATCCGCCGCATCCAGTTGAGGTCGGCACCGGCGGAGAAGTTCTTGCCCTCGGAACGCAGCACCAGGACCCGCACGGCGGGATCATCGGCGACGTACTCCAGATGCTGGATCAGGCTGTCGATCACCTGGTCATCGAAGGCGTTATGCACCTCGGGGCGGTTGAGTGTCAGCGTGGCGATGCCGCGGCTGTCGGTATTGAATAGGACCTGTTGCTTGCTCATGTCGATCTCCCCCTACATCCGGAACACGCCGAATTTAGTCTCTTCTATAGGTTTGTTGAGTGCTGCCGCCAGCCCCATGCCGATCACATCGCGGGTCTGAGCCGGATCGATGACGCCGTCATCCCAGAGTCGGGCGCTGGCGTAGTAGGGGTGTCCCTGGTGCTCGTACATATCCAGGATAGGCTTCTTGTAGGCCGCTTCCTCGTCGCTGCTCCAGGCCTCGTTGCCACGCTCTTTGGCATCGCGGGTCACCTGGGCCATGACTCCGGCGGCCTGTTCGCCACCCATCACCGAGATCCGCGCATTAGGCCACATCCACAGGAAGTTTGGATCGAAGGCCCGACCGCACATCCCGTAGTTACCGGCACCGAAGCTGCCGCCGATAATCATCGTCAGCTTCGGGACATTGGCGCAGGAGACAGCAGTCACCATCTTGGCGCCGTGTTTGGCGATGCCCTCGGCCTCGTACTTGCTGCCCACCATAAAGCCGGTCACATTCTGCAGGAACAGCAGCGGGATCTTGCGCTGGCAGCAGAGTTCGATGAAGTGGGTGCCTTTCTGGGCCGCCTCGGAGAACAGGACCCCGTTGTTGGCGATGATGCCGACCGGGTAACCGTGTATTCGAGCAAAGCCTGTGACCAGGGTGGTGCCGTAGAGCTGCTTGAATTCATCGAAATCGGAGCCGTCGACGGTGCGCGCGATCACCTCACGGACATCGTAGGGCTTTCTTAGGTCGGTACCCACCACGCCATACAGTTCTTGCGCGCCGAACAGCGGCGGCAGCGAGGGCCGAATATCCATATCGAGCTGTTTCACCCGATTGAGTCTGGATACCGATGAGCGAGCGATCTCCAGGGCGTGCTTGTCGCTCTGGGCATAATGATCGGCAACCCCGGAGACTTTACAGTGGATATCCGCACCGCCTAGATCCTCGGCGGTCACCACCTCGCCCGTGGCAGCCTTCACCAGGGGAGGGCCTGCCAGGAAGATGGTGCCCTGGTTGCGGACGATAATAGATTCGTCGGCCATGGCCGGCATATAGGCACCACCGGCGGTGCACAGACCCAGCACCACGGCGATCTGCGGAATCCCCTTCGCCGACATCCGTGCCTGATTAAAGAAGATATGCCCGAAGTGCTCGCGGTCGGGGAACACCTCATCCTGACGCGGCAGGTTGGCACCGCCCGATTCCACCAGATAGATGCAGGGCAGGTTGTTTTGCTCGGCAATCGCCTGGGCGCGCAGGTGTTTCTTGACCGTGAGGGGGTAGTAAGAGCCGCCTTTTACGGTGGGATCGTTGGCGACAATCATGCAGTCCTGACCGCTGACCCGACCGATGCCGGTAATCACACCCGCGGCCGGGACATGCTCGCCCTCATAGACCTCGTGACCTGCCAACTGCGACAGTTCCAGGAACGGTGAACCCTCGTCCAGCAGGTAGTTGATGCGATCACGCGGCAGTAATTTACCCTTAGCCAGGTGGCGCTCGCGATACTTATTGCCGCCCCCCAGTTCAATCGCGGCCACTTTCAGGCGCAGGTCATCGACGACAACCTGCATCTGGGACTGGTTATTAATGAACTCTTCAGAACGGATGTTGATCTTGGATTCGAGGATGGCCATGTCTGGATTCCTGTTGCGTCTGATTCTGGAACGATGCTAGTGGTACTGAGGTTAGCGTAAGTTTACGTAAACGTAAACTAGTTTTTAAGGGTGGTTAGCCTAAAAAATAGACCCGACTCTTTGAGTCTAGTTATTCTGGGGGAGAGTGTCTGGGGGAATGTCTGAGAGCGATCTAAGTGCCTGTCGGCAGCGCTCTTCGGTCGTCTCCAGCTCCAGTCGGATCACCGCGATATCCTTAATCTGCTGCTCCAGGGCCTGTTTCTTCTGGCTGATAAGGCTGAGCATCTGCGCCAGCTGAATCGCGCTGCTATCGGGGCTGGCATCGTAAATATCGATAATGTCACGGATCTCGGCCAGTGAAAACCCGAGCCGCTTGCCGCGCATGATCAGCTTAAGCCGCACATGGTCGCGCTTGGAGTAGATTCGGGTTTGCCCCCGGCGAGTCGGCTCGATCAGTCCCTGATCCTCATAGAAGCGGATACTGCGGGTAGTGATATCGAATTCACGAGAGAGCTCACTGATCGAAAAGGTCTGATCCATGGTTGGGTGCCAAGAGGGTGTACCGTGAGGGTTTAGTAGGCGTACTGTAGCGGGTTGTTGACGTAAAGGTAAGGAGTTGTTTCGCAGACTGACGAAGAGGGGGCGCAGCAGGAACCTGCCCTGTGATCGCAGGCCTGCAGGCGATCTTTTATGCTGGGGTAGGCTGGGGTATGGATCGTAGGCTGGGATGCAATCCCACCCTGGCCTCAATCATAAAAGGATGTGTTTTGTGGGTTGGGCTTTAGCCTGACGATGGCTGCGCCTTGCCAGCATTGTCGAATGGCTCGACCCTGCTGGCCTATTTCAGGCTGGATTTCATCGGTTAACCATGGGGAAGTGTCGTTCTCTGTGGGTTAGGCTTCAGCCTGACGACGTGAGAGGGTCTGGCCGCAACAACTAACGGGTACATAACCATTTTTACAAGTAATACGTATTTTGTATCAAAACCCTATCGATCTAGGGTCGAATGGACGCGCACAGCGGGAAGGCAGAGCTCAGGATTGGGGTAGATAGAGAGACGGTGCGTTTAACGGCAATATTGATTAAGAAGGCAATCGTCTCAGCTTGATCCATAGTGGAAGGATTGTTTTTATGGTGAAAGTGAATGAAATGCTTGATCTATTATCTACACGTTGTCAGAGTACGGTATTGACGTAATGACATATTTTCGGCCAAGGATGATAGAAAAGGAGAAGAAGACATGGATGCTCCCACCCTAGTGCTCAAACCTGACATGATCCCGTTATGCATCTTTAGTGTTAACTATCGTGAAAGTTTCCCGTTTTGCATCCCTGTTTGTAGAATTAAAGATATTTACGATTTTTGTCAGTAGGTTGCTGGGTGACTTTGTTCGCGGGTCTGATAATAAGGTATTCCCGATAATAATTGTTATGAGGCCAGCGGCCTCTTTAACAGGCTGTTAGCTTACTATTTCCAACGTGGAGTATATTCATTGTCCAAAGTCATAGAATTACTAGAAAAAATTGTGACAAATACTAATTCAAGTATGGATCCGTTATGGGTTGCAGGGATTACAGGAGCTACAGCTGTATTAACTGCACTAGCAACAAGTGTTATTGCATATAAAATGAATAAAAACACTTTGACCTTGGAAAGAGAGAAGATAAAAGCAGAAATCATTACAAAAGAACGTATGTTGTGGCTTAAGCAACTCAGAGAAAATGCCAGTGATCTTTTTTCTGATATGGATTTGTTTTACAGCTTATTAAAAAGTGATCGTAGTAGCCCAACTGTAGAGAAGCAAAAAGAACTTAGTAAACTTTCTAAACCTATTCTGACAAAATCTAATGCTTTAATGTTTTGTTTAATCAAAAAAGATGATGCACAACTAGCTTTATATAATTCAATAAATGAAATTCAAAAATTCATGGTGGAATATCCTAAAACGAGATCAAGCGTGGAGTCAGCCAATCCGGATGAAGAATATATTGCATTAAAAGAGAGTTTTACCACCGCCATGGAAAATATAGGTTCTGAAACATGGCGACAAATCAAGGGTTTAGAGTGATACCCGTAAGCTAACAAGTCATTCAAAAGGACAAAAAACAGTTGGTTTTTGCTCCTGCGTCGCTTATTTTAACCAACTATTTTTTGCCTCTTAATGAGGCGTTATATGAAACAAGGTAAAT
>JBLHND010000150.1:0-9094 GCA_047622605.1 Motiliproteus sp.
ATTAAAAACTCCAATGTTGAAGCCTCTGAACCGCCGGGCTTACCCGATCCCTTGAGGGTAATATTTTCTGGTATAGCCGAGACAAATATAATGGAACTGGCTTCCCCCGCCGGGGTTGTTGAAGCACCGGTTCCGCCGGTGGCCGCTCCACTCGTCGCCCCATCGCCGGTCCCTCCCCCACAAGCGGTCAGCAGCATCGCAGCAAACAGCAACATCCAAAAACGTAGCACGGACACTTTCATACCAATTCCTTTTGGTTATCTCGAACAAACGACTTATCGGCTTCATGCCGCCCAGCCTAAGCTTGCGGAGTCTAGCACAGGATTTTTACATCCCGAATAAGCCCTTAGTTTCTACACTGTCTGTAGTCAATAAAACGACGGTGCAGTGCCAACCTCGGCGCCTTGTAGTATAAGGAGAGAGGAATCAGGCATCGCTAAGCACCAGGGAGGCCCGTTATCGGTGTCCCTGGGTTATTACGACCAAAATAGAGACTCAACAGATGATAACTACCGGTTTAGTGCATGGCTTCTTATTCGATGGTCAGGGGGGTGGCAAGCGCGTCGAGGTGGATTTCTATTCGCAGTGGCGACCGAATCAGGGGGTGCTCTGGCTGCACTTTGACTACAGCCATCCGGCGGTAATCCACTGGATAACCGAAGAGAGTGGACTCGACTCTCTGGCCGCTGAGGCACTGCTCAGCGACGAAACCCGCCCTAGGGCCTCGCAACAGGGGGACGCTCTGCTGGTCGCACTCCGAGGCGTCAACCTCAATCCGGGGTCTGACCCTGAAGATATGGTCAGCATCCGCATCTGGACCGATGGCCACCGCATCATCAGCACCCGCAGACGCCAACTGCTTTCTGTGACGGACCTGGTGGGACTCATAGACAGGGGTGAGGGTCCGAACACGGTGGGTCAGTTTATCGCCATGCTCTCTGACCGACTGATCGCCCGAATGAAAACAACTATCGAAGACATTCAGGATCAGGCCGCCGAGATCGAAGAGCTGATGTTGACCGCCGAGAGTTACGATTTGAGAAACAGGATCTCCCAACTCCGGCGAGCCATCATCTCGCTAAGGCGCTATCTGGCGCCACAGCGCGAAGCGATGCTACAGATGCAGCAGATGACGGCAGCGCGTCTTAGCTGGCTAGAAGAGGGCGATCGTCGTGCCATTGGCGAAGAGGCCAACCACCTTATTCGCTATACCGAAGAGCTGGATATGATTCGCGAAAGAACGGCGGTTTCCCATGAAGAGCTCGCCAACCGCCTTGCCGAGCAGCTTAACAACCGCATGTACGCGTTATCGATGGTCGCGGCGGTGTTTTTGCCCCTGGGATTCTTGACTGGCCTGCTGGGAATCAACGTCGGCGGCATGCCCGGCATGGAAAGCCACTGGGCCTTCTGGATCGTCTGCGCACTGCTGCTGCTGACCAGCACCCTCCAGGTGTGGCTGTTCAAGCGTAAGCACTGGCTCTAGAAGAGCCCCCCTTCTCTCTGAGCGACGGGTGAATGACGAATGATGAATGATGAATGATGGGATGTTGCTGGGATTTCATCTCAGCCTACGAGCTAGCTAAAACCCCCTCTGGAACGGCTCACTCGCGATCAACTGCTGTAACTCGGCCAGTACCTTTTCCAGACGTTTGCGCCCCGCACGATCAAACAGATAACCGCCGATACCGCTGGCCATCGGCTCGGTATCCGGATCGCCTTCGGTAAGCGCGACGCAGTACAACCGGAACTGTTCCAACTCGGGGTCGTGGTAGAGCGGGTAACCGATAAACAGGTCCCACTGACTGCGCGAGGCAGCGCCCTCCAACACCGCCTGCAGCAGCGCCGTCACCTGCTGGCGGGTGGGACGATAGCGGCTGGTGCGACTGCGGGACAGTACCCAGACCACCCCCATGATCAGCACCAGCGCCAGCGCTAGGGTCAGCAAGAAGGTCAGTAACAGCGCCATCTGGAATGACCGTATTAGCGGTTGAGAGGATTATTGTTCAAAGTGGTAGCCGCTCAGCGCCTTGGCCGCGATCAAGATCGCCTCCCGGTGCCGCTGCTCCAGCGTTTCGCGTTCACGGGTTAACGCGAAACGCTGCTTAATCTTGAGTTTCTTCCACTCATCCAGAATCGGCATATGCTGGGTGGCTTCATAGATCTGGTTGAAGATAGAGAAGCTTTCATGCTGGTGCAGATGAGGTGCCAGATGGTCGAGCAATTTTTTCAGGCGAATACAGCCTTCGGTCAACTCACACTGGCCATCCGCCACTGCGGATGAGATCACCCTGACACTCTCGATCAGGTAATCGCGCTGCTGCTGGGCCTTAACACGCATCTCATCAAGCACCTGCTCCCGTGCGCCGCGCGCCTGTCGCTGGGCATGCAACTGCCGGCTAATCAGCCAGACCAGAGCCGCAATTATGGTCAGCCCGACCCCTATCAATAAACTTTGGTACTGCTCAAACATTATTAGACTCCCTATGTATCATAGCCACCATTGTAACGATACACAGGCCTGCAGACCAAGCCTGTGATACCTCCCGTAGCCTGGCCGGGCTCAGCCAAACGCCAGCCAGACGCCCACACCCAGCATCAGCGTGCCTGCACAGCGATTCATCAGCCTGACATTGCCGCTTTTTTTCAAGAACCGATTCAGGGTTTGCCCCCCGCTGGCGTAAAGAATAAGGCATAGAAATTCGATCAGCAGTATCAGCGCGACTAAGACGGCTAATTGAGGCATCAGCGGATCCGTATCCTTGATAAATGGCGGCAGCAGGGAGACGAAGAACGCCCAGCCTTTGGGATTGGCCACGGCGGTAATAAAGCCCTGAGTGACCAGCTGAGCAGCGGATAATGGGGTGGCTGTTGCTTCGCCCTGACTGAGAGCCATCTTGCCCCTTGAGAGCCATAGCTGGATGCCCAGATAGCCGAGGTAGGCGCCGCCAATCCATTTGAAGAGTTCAAAGGCCTGAGGGTATTGCAGCATAAGAGCAGCGATGCCGACCACCGAAAGAACCGCGACCAGGCCGACACCGACCAGCTCTCCCATCATCATCCAGAGAGTGCGTTTGAGGCCAATGGTCATACCCAGGGTCATGGACAGCGTCATGCACAGCCCCGGGGTTGCAGAGACCGCCACGAACGTCGGTATAAAGAGTAAGAGGATAGATGGCTGCATAGAACGGTTTCTCTAAAAGAGGGTTAGGCGTTGATGGATTCGTCAGCGGTATAAACGGAGCTCGGCCAGTTCGGTATCGATCCTCTCCAGCAGCGCTAGGTAGCCCTTGCCCTGCAGACCCTGGTAGCGCGTCTGAAATTCCGCCTGGGTCAGCCCTTCGGGTAGCGTGTCTATCGCTATCATTAGATCGGATTCGCGTAGGGGCGGCTCGAAAAGCTGCAGAAATGCCATGGCTTGCTGTGGATCACGACTGGCACGCTGTGCGAACAGAGTCCCGGCACGGTCGGCGGCCAGGTCGGCAAAACTGAAACCGCTACCCTCCTTGCGGCTGTCGAGGAGCTCTTTAAACTCGCCGATGGCGTGGCTAAATCCGGCATCCGCCAGCACCTGCAAGGCGGCGGATACGGCAAAGTGCTGTCGCAGGTCGATCCGACCCTGCAACAGGGTACGGTTGTGCACGGGTTGTTGGCGCTGCTGCTCGGTCAGTACCGGCCCGGTCAGCTGTTCCACCTGCGGACTCCCCAGATAGATCGCCAGCGCCAGCAGCGCGGCACCCGCTTCCAGATGGGCGTCTTCGGAATCCGCCTGCTGCGCCAGCTGGCGAAACAGCGGGGCTATAAACTGGGTCACCGATAACCACTGCTGCGGATCGACCCCTGCAGCCTGTTGCTGCAACAAGCTGTAATAGTGGCTTATGCGGCTGTTATCGAGCGCCGGTTTATCACTGCTGAAACCCTGAATCCGTGCCAGCAACAGCCGGACCTTTTCACTGGCGTTGGCGGGAGGATGGATAGCAACCGTCAGCCGCTCGGGTGAGGTCTGAGCCAACCGCAGCGTCAACAGCAGCGTTTCACGCTGACCCGAATCAAACAGCAGATCCAGCAGTCGAGGCAACAGCGTCTGTAGCAGGCGATCAGGAATGCGCAGGCTTCCCAGTTGCAGCTGTTCGATCCGCAGCTGACGCGCAGCGATAGGCACATGCAGCCGCAGAGACAGATAGCGTCCGAAGGGGTTGTTCGGCAGGGCCAACGACAGAACAAGACCCAAGCCCTGCGGATCGACGCTGAACTGACTGAGGAGCTCCGGATAGGCACGGGCGACCAATGAGGAGACCGAGTTCAGCTCCGCCTGACTCACGCGGACCGTGCTGGGGCTGGAGCGCTTGAGCGCCTTGAGCATGCGCTGGGCCAGCGCCTTGATCTGATAGACCTGTTGCGGGCTGGTATCGCGAGGTGTGGCCACCGAGGGCTGGTCGCTGAGAGCCATCGAGAGCATGAACCCCAACGCGACTACGCCGATCAGCAGTAATGCCATGCTAAGCCGCAGCAGGTAACGCAAAATTTTCAGGGTCTACTCCTCGTGCACAACTACGCTGCTAACTCTTGCTGTAGGAGTTATAAACTCTCGGGGCAACACTGGCAACCTTCCAATAAAACGGCAGTCGAGACTCCATAGCATCCGCCACAGGAGGCGTCAGTGACGAGGACTCCGAGGTGAGGTTTCCACGAATAAAGTACATCCCCTGGGGAACCGTCGCGCTCAGACTCGCATCGGTATCGTTAGCGGGGTCGCTGCGGGGAATCTGCTTGCCGGAGGCATCGTAGAGTACGGCGCTGATATCTAGGTTGGCACCGCGCCGGCTGCTGCGCGTAAACGCATCCCAGGCGGACTGATACTCAGAGTCAGGGGGCATTCTGACCATACATCCTGAGGGCGTACGGCTGCGCAGTCGCCAGCTGCGGGCTTAGCAGGCACGCAGCGAGCAGCGGCGCGGTCATATAACGGTGTCTCGAATACACAGACAGTTCCTCAGCAATCGACCCTAGAGACCCCCGAAAAGCGGACGGCACCCCCCCCCCTCAACAGGGGGAGCTAACGGCGCAGGGTAATGAGGGGATCTTATAGGATAGCCGCCCTGACAAATAGGCTATTGCTGGGATTTAATCCCAGCCTACGGGCCTGTCTGCAGGCGATTTTTTGAAAAAAATGTGCTTTCGAAAGACTTGACTCCAAGACCCTTGACCCCAACACCCTAGGCGTCAGCGGTCTCCCGCTGACTGAGCTGCAGTAACTGGCGCAGCTCCGGGACACAAGAGCCGCAGTTGGTGCCCGCCTTGAGCACACAACCCAGGGCTTCTGCCGAATCGAGCCCCTGTTCCCGGATCGCCTTAAGGATGCGGTTGCGGCCTACGCCGAAGCAGGCGCAGACGATGGGGCCGGCGCTGGCGGCACCCGAGGGCGGCCGTGCGCTGAGCAGGCCGCGACGATCGCGCTCGTCGAGCCGGGCTTGCCTGAACAGACTACCGAGCCACTCCCGCTCGGGCAGCTGTGGCGAGGCACCGGTGACCAGTACCGCCTGGAGCCGGCCCTCAAGGACCAGCGCGCTGCGGTAGACGCCCCGATCGGGATCGCTCATCTCCAGCCACTCGCCCTGCTCACCCTGCCCTAACCACAGACGCGCCTGCAGCGGCCAATCGGCCATCGGGGCGGTATCGGCCAGTTCGTAACGGTGAAAACCCGCGCCGGTGGCACGCACCTGGTAGGCGCAGAGGCTGGGCGCGATCGGTGGAAGCGGTTCGCGACTGAGCAAAAAGCCGTGCCAACGGGCCGCGAAGGGGCTTATCCGTACCGGGGTCTGCTTACTCTCCGGCTGACCGGAGAGCGGATCCACCTCCGGGTTCACCAGCGGACCCATGCGGCCGAGGGTGCTGAATTGCGCGGTCCAGTGCATGGGCACGAACAGCTGTCCGCAGCCGATGCTGTCGGTGATCTGGACACGCGCCAGCATCGCCCCCCAGCGACTTTCGATACGGGCGATGGCACCCTCCGATAGCGCCAGCTGCGCGGCCTCTGCCGGATGGATCTCGACCAGGGGTTCGGGTCGATGGGCAGAGAGCCGGGGGCTCAGGCCCGTTCGAGTCATGGTGTGCCACTGGTCGCGGATGCGGCCGGTATTGAGCACCAACGGGTAGCTGGCATCGGTGGCGTTGATGGGCCCACGCGGACGGATGGCAACGAACTGGGCCCGGCCGTCGGGAGTAAAGAACTGGCCGTCGCCGAACAGTCTTGCTGTGCCCTCAGGCACGCCCTCGGCAGACTGGGTCATAATCGGCCAGCAGGTCGGGGCCAGTGCCTCGTAGCCATCGGCATCGATCTCGGCGAGTGCCGCCAGGTTAAACGCGCGGCGAATGCCGCCGGGGTGGTTTTCGAAGGCGGATAGCCGGGCGTGCTCGCGGAAGATCTGCCAGGGCGCCTGATAATCGAAGTCATTCTTGAATCCCAGCCGCTGGCCGAGCTGGCTGAGCGCCCACCAGTCGGGTCTGGCCTCGCCGCTGGCAGGGCTGATCGCACGCTGGCGGGAGATGCAGCGCTCGGCGTTGGTGACGGTGCCATCGCGCTCACCCCAGCCGCTGGCAGGCAGGCGGATATGGGCCAGCGCGCCGGTATCGGTCGCGGCCATGCAATCGGAGTGGATGACCAGCGGGCACTGTTCCAGCGCGGCCCGGACCCGGTCGGCGTCGGGCAGGCTGTCGACCGGGTTGGTCGCCAGGATCCAGACCGCTTTCACCTTGCCCGATTCGATGGCGCGAAACAGATCCACCGCCTTATGGCCGGGGTGGCTGGCGACCTGGTCTGAGTGCCAGAAGCGTCCGACCAGGTCTCGGTGCTGGGGATCGTTCAGTTCCAGATGGGCGGCCAGCTGGTTGGCGAGCCCGCCTACCTCGCGTCCGCCCATGGCGTTGGGCTGACCGGTAATCGAGAAGGGCCCCATGCCGGGTTTGCCAATCCTACCGGTGGCCAGATGCACATTGATAATGGCGTTGACCTTGTCGGTGCCGCTGGAAGACTGGTTGATCCCCTGGCTGAAGGCGGTGACCGCCTTGGGCGTCTCACCGAACCAGCGATAGAAAGTCTCGACCGCCTCGACATCGAGCTCGCAGCTGCGGGCGACGCTGGCGCTATCGGGAGCACTGCTGCGGGCCTGGTCCAGCGCGGCCTCGAAGTCGCCACAGTGCTGGTCGATAAAGGCGCGATCGAGCTGCTGGTGATCGGCCAGATAGACCAGCAGGCCATTGAACAGCGTGGCATCGCTGCCGGGCTTGAGTGCCAGGTGCAGATCGGCGAGGTCACAGGTGGCGGTGCGTCTGGGATCGATGACCACCAGCCTATGCAGGGGCGTCCCCGCCTTGGCCACATGCTCTGTAGCAGCACGTTCTTTAGCGGTACGCTCTTTAGCGGTACGGATGCGTTGAAACAGGATCGGGTGACACCAGGCCAGGTTGGAGCCGGTCAGGACCATCAGCTCGGCCTGATCCAGATCGTCGTAGCAGCCGGGCACGGTATCGCTGCCGAAGGCGCGCTTATGCCCGGCCACCGCCGATGACATGCACAGCCTGGAGTTGGTATCTATATTGGCCGAGCCGATAAAGCCCTTCATCAGCTTGTTGGCGACATAGTAGTCCTCGGTCAACAACTGCCCCGAGCAGTAGATGGCGAAGGCATCAGGACCATGCTGGTCGATGATACTGCGGATCTGGCTGGCGGCACTGTCCAGCGCCGTATCCCAGCTGACCCGCTGGCCATTAAGCTGGGGATACAGCAGCCGGGCCGCGGGATCCAGAGTCTCGAGCAGGTTGATCCCCTTGGAGCAGAGCTTGCCGCTGTTGGTGGGATGGTCGTCATCACCACTGAGGCTTAATTGAGGGGCGCTCTGAGTGGAGGCACTTTCTGTGGAGATGCTCTCAGTGGACACCGTTTTTGAACTGACATTAACGGTCACACCGCAGCCAGTGCCACAATAGGGACAGGTGGTCTTGATCGCGCAGCGGGGGTTGCCAGGAGTGCTAGGAGTGCCGAGCGGTTCAAAAACCGGGACGTTGGCCTTGCTCTCTATCTTGCTCTCTATCTCGGTCTCGATCTGGATCGCAGCGATGCCGCTGGCTTGGCTGTTCATAACGCTGTTCCTGTTCCTGTTCCTGGGGCTAGGGTTAGGGCTGTTGCAGACGTTTCGGGCGGACGGCCGAAGATCAGTCCATCGCGATAGGGCGTCAGGTCCGTGCCCTCGCGCATCAGTTCGTGGTACCAGGGGCCATCGGCAGTATCGCCATAGAGCACCGCACCGATCAGCTGGTTGTTACGAATCAGTAGTTTCTTGTAGATCCCCTGTGCCGGATCACGGTAATGGATCGGCGCCACATCGGGCGCCTGGATGTCGAAGTCACCCATAGAGAACAGCTGGATCCCCGAGACCTTGAGGCGAGTGGCGGGTTTGAGGTAGCGGTAGCTGGCCACACCGTGGGCGGCCAGGTGGTTGGCGCAGACCTTGGCCTGTTCAAACAGCGGCTCGACCAGCCCGAAGGTGAGCTTGCGGTGCTCGACGCATTCGCCGACGGCATAAATCTTAGGATCGAAGGTCTGCAGGCAGTCATTGACTAGGATCCCCTTGTTGCTGGCCAGGCCGCTGGCCCTGGCCAGCTCGATAGAGGGAGTGATGCCGGTGGCCATCACGATCAATCGGGCGGGGAGTTGCTCGCCGTTGTCCAGTTCAAGGGCACTGGCCTGGCCCTGGCTGCTATAAAGAACCTGCTGGCTGTTAACGCCCAGGCGGAAGTGAATCCCACGCGCCTCCAGCGCCTGTTGCAGCAGGGTGGCGGCCTCTGCATCCAGCTGACGGTTGAGGGGAAAACGGGCGCGGTGGATCACCGTGACCTCCATGCCCAGTTGATTCAGGCCGTGGGCGGCTTCGAGTCCTAGGAGTCCGGCCCCTATCACCACCGCCTGACCGCCGCCGACGGCGAGATGGCGCATCTGTTCAACATCGCGGATGCCGCGAAACCCCATCACCCCCTGGCTGTCGGCACCGGGGATCGGTAACCGCAGCGGCTCGGAGCCGGTGGCGATCAGCAACCGGTC
>JBLHND010000151.1:0-9088 GCA_047622605.1 Motiliproteus sp.
GCAGCAACGCCAAAAACAGCGTTGGTTTGGGGCTTTGAGTGGATGCACCACTACTCGAATGATTCGCCATAGATTTGTCCTGAATTATCATTATTTTACGACCGGTCGAGACTACCAGCCGGCTGTTAACCACTGATGAAATTGCTGTAACAAGTTGTGCGAAGATGTCGCAGACAGGACGAATTGTAAGTTTTCGTTTACAAAAAAAGATGGAGAGCCCCCCTGCCCAAATCAACGCTTAACCTTCGCGCGTCAGGTGCTACCTGGATGACAGCCATTAGCGGCACAGGTCAGGTCTTACGGAATCCTCCTGGACCTGATCACAGGCTCTTTAGCCTATTCACGCATTCGCGGTTAGTATCTACATCAGAACTTACAGGATAGGATTTATGAGCGAACAGAAAGACAAGCGTCACTTCAGCACCCCACTGCGGACGACCAACAGTGCTTTTTTGCCCGCCGAAGAGGCCTGTGCAAGCTCGATTCAGGTCACCTTCGTCCTGCTTGAGCATTTTTCGCTGCTGGCGTTCACCGCGGCTGTCGATGCCCTAGTCACCGCTAATCTGGTCAGCGCGACACCGCAGTTTGAATTCGCCACCTACGGGATGGGATCTCTGACGGTCAAGAGCGATCTGGGCATCAATATTTCCACCAGCGGCCGAATCGACCAGCTGCTGCTTGATGGCAAGAAGACACCCTCGATGTTGATCGTCTGTGGGGGTTTCCGCTGCTCTCTCACCGAGCATCCGCTCCTGAGCGCCAAACTTAAATCCACCACCCGCAAAGGCACCCTGATAGGCGCTTTGTGGAACGGCGCTGTGCCGCTGGCCCAGGCAGGCCTGCTGGATGATCAGGACTGTGCCCTGCACCCGGATAATCATGCGTATTTAAAAGAGCACTTTCCCCGCGTCCGGGTCTCAGCGCAGGTCCTGGTGGTCAATGAGCACCGAGCGACCAGCGCAGGGCCCAACAGCGCCCTGGAAATGATGCTGATGCTGATCGAAAGATCCCAGGGTAAAGACCGGGTGCGGGCGGTGCGTGAAATACTCAGCAGCGACCAGGTCGCAGAAAGCCGGGACCCGGAGTCGCGGCCACGCGATAGCGATCCGAGCTTTCCAGACGCGCTTAATAACCTGCTGCAGCTGATGAACGCTAATATTGAAGAACCCCTCAGTATCGACGAGCTGGCGTCCTTCGCCAGGGTTTCGCGCCGGCAGATAGAGCGGCTGTTTCAAACCCATCTCAACAGCAGCCCTTCGCGCTACTACCTAGAACTGCGTATTACTCACGCTCGACGCCTGCTGCTTCAGGGTAAGGATTCCATTGCCAACATCGCCATTGCCAGCGGCTTTATCAGCGCCACCCATTTTAGCCACTGCTACAAGGGGTACTTCGGCCTGTCACCCAGCCAGGCAAGGCAACAACGTTCTGGCTGAGGCGCTCTAGCTGAGGCGGCAGGACCTTCGTCTGCTACCTGCTACAGCTGCCCAGTTACCAAGTTACCAAGCTACCGCCTTGAGGGTCAGCGCAAAGGGTTGCCCCTCTTCTGCCAGCCTGACCCGGTAATCTTCCCGCTCGCCATTGGAGACAAATCGGACAGCATTATCGTAATCCTCCCCCTCTCCGGCCAGCCTGACGACATAGTCGCAAGCCTCCTCTTTGCCAACCAGGCGAACCCGGTAATCGTACTGTTGCATAGCACCGACTCTCTTATGTCACGCGTCTTATCAAGGTTAGCAGCCTGCCGGGTTAAACCGCGTGCGCTGCGCCTGCCTCAAGATCAACCATCAATTCCGGGGTTAGCGCTTCCAACGCATCGCTCAGCCGGTCACTACTCACCGAGACCGGCACCTGCACCTCTAAGTCGGCATGGAACATAATCTCAGCACTCATAGGCGCGGGAGCGCAATGACTATTGAGAGTAAGAATGGTGACCCCAAACCGGCTCAACACCTCGCTAATATCGGCAATAACGTTGAGGCGATCGAGCCCTACAAAGCTCAGCGTCAGGGGGTAGCACGGCGTTGCGGCTGCCGGGGCACCCTGCTCTACCATCACCCTCAAACCCTGCTCTGCCAAGGCATGCAGGTCTTCCTCCAGGGCGGCTCTTTGCTCGGCCGCTACTCGAATACAGAGCACGCCGGCAAACTTCCCCCCCAAACGGGAAAACTGACTCTCAAGCCACTCACCCTGCCTTTCCGCAACCAACTGAGAAACCAATTCCACCAACCCCGGCTTATCCTCGCCAATCAGGGTTAAAATCAATGTTGTCTGCATCTGTTGTCCTCCGCATGCTTAGCTACGCTCGAAAGCGAATCAACCTAATGATCCCTGTACGCAACTGATGACGACAGAGATTATCGAGGAAAGTAGCGCTCTGAGTGTGCATAAGCGACGGTAAATGTTGATTTGCGCCATGGAGAAGCCGTTTCGGCAGCCCTGAGGGAGGCAAGACCCGATCTTGCCTGCCAACAAGATCAGGATCTCTGAATGCGATTACTAGCGGTATGAATTTTAGGAGTTTTCTCCAAGGTGTGAGGCATGAAAACGCAGGTGGTCCTCGATGAAACTGGCAATAAAGTAATAGCTGTGGTCGTAGCCGTCGTGGCGACGCAGCTCTAGCGGATACTCATTAGCCGTCGCCGCCGCTTGCAGTACCTCAGGTTTCAGCTGCTCGAGTAGAAAGCCATCCGCTTCACCCTGGTCCACCAGGGCAGGAACTTTCTGCGTCGCCTGGCGCAGCAGCAGGCTGGCATCATAATCCCGCCAGGCAGCCGTATCTTCACCCAGATAAGCGCTAAACGCCTTCTTGCCCCAGGGGCAGTTCAGCGGATTACTGATAGGGCTGAAGGCCGATACCGAGCCGTAGCGCGCGGGATTGCGCAGGGCGATCATCAGGGCACCATGCCCTCCCATGGAGTGCCCGGACAGGGCCCGTTTATCGCTGACCGGAAAGGTCGCCTCGATCAACTCGGGGAGTTCGTTGACCACATAGTCATACATTCGGTAATGACGGTTCCAGGGTGCCTGCGTCGCATCGACATAGAAGCCCGCTCCCTGGCCCAAGTCATAAGCCTCATCATCGGGGACCCCTTCACCCCGGGGGCTGGTGTCGGGCGCTACGATAGCAATGCCCAGTTCGGCGGCGATGCGCTGAGCGCCAGCTTTGTGCATAAAGTTATCGTCGGTACAGGTCAGCCCGGACAACCAGTACAGTACCGGCACCTTTTGGCCATTGGAGGCCTGAGGTGGCAGGTAGATGGAAAAGCGCATCTGGCAGTTCAGCGCGGTTGAATGATGGCTGTACTGCTTGAGCCAACCTGCAAAGCTCTTGCTGCAACTTAGATTTTCAATACTCATATAAAGACTCTCTGTCTTGATTAAAACAGGTCCCTCCCCCCCTCTTTTCCTCTGGGTAGAGGGGGGATAGAGGGTGGTAGAGGGCGGAGAGAGCCGCGGAGGGCGATAGCGCTAAGAGCCCCTGAAGCGGCTCTTTATCGCAGCGGCTTACTTATCAAAATGACTTACTATCAAAGCGGACTACTTATCGAAATGGACTACTTATCAAAGCGGACTACTTATCGAAATGGACAACCGAGCGAATACTCTCGCCGCTATGCATCAGCTCGAAGGCTTTATTAATGTCCTCCAGAGCCATCGTATGGGTAATAAAGTTATCTAACCGGAATTCACCGCTCATATAACGCTCGACGATACCTGGCAGCTCAGAACGCCCCTTGACGCCGCCGAAGGCGGAGCCACGCCAGACCCGTCCGGTCACCAGCTGGAACGGCCGGGTACTGATCTCCTTGCCGGCCCCTGCCACGCCGATCACCACCGATTCGCCCCAGCCTTTGTGGCAGCACTCCAGCGCCGAACGCATGACGTCGACATTGCCGATGCATTCGAAGGAGTAGTCCACCCCCCCGTCGGTCAATTCGACTATCACCTCCTGGATCGGTTTGTCGTAGTCCTTCGGGTTGATACAGTCGGTAGCCCCCAGCTTGCGTGCCAGTTCAAACTTACTCTCATTGATATCCAAGACGATGATGCGAGAGGCCTTAGCCATGGTGGCACCGATCACGGCTGACAGTCCTATGCCACCCAGACCAAAGATGGCGACGGTGGCGCCCTCCTCTACCTTGGCGGTATTCATCACCGCGCCCATGCCGGTGGTGACCCCGCAGCCCAGCAGACAGACCTCTTCTAAAGGGGCCTGGGGGTTTACTTTCGCCAGCGAGATCTCGGGCAGCACGGTGTACTCGGAGAAGGTTGAACAGCCCATATAGTGATAGATCGGCTGACCGTCTTTGTAAAAGCGGGTGGTGCCGTCCGGCATCAGGCCCTTTCCCTGGGTCTCGCGGATCTTCTGGCAGAGGTTGGTCTTGCCCGAGGTGCAAAACTTACACTCGCCGCATTCGGGGGTATACAGCGGAATCACATGATCGCCGATAGCCACACTGGTGACACCCTCGCCAAGCTGCTCGACAATACCGCCGCCCTCGTGGCCCAAGACACAGGGGAAAATCCCTTCAGGATCATCACCCGAAAGCGTAAAGGCGTCGGTGTGGCAGACCCCTGTCGCCACAATGCGCACCAGCACCTCGCCCTTCTTGGGAGGCATCACATCAATCTCTTCGATAGTTAAGGGTTGTCCCGGGCCCCAGGCAACGGCTGCTTTGGATTTAATCATGTCAGTCATCAAATTTGTCCTACTTCAAGAGAGGGCATCAGCTGGCGGTGTTGCCACGCTGAGGTTGAGGCTATTGTAGTGCTGTTTTTTTCAATTGATAATCTAATCAATTCACAAAAGATTGTTACCCCTGTGTAACAATGCCGAATAGCTATAACCAGGCTCACGCTGACTCTGCACGCTTAAGAGCGGTGTTTCACTAAAAAACAAAGGATCACGCGATGAGTAACTGGGAAGGGGTCAGCGAATTTGTGGCTGTCACCGAAACGGGTGGCTTTACCGCTGCAGCAAAACGCCTGGGGGTTTCGACGGCTCAGGTGAGCCGGCAAGTCAGTGCCCTGGAAGTCCGCCTAGCTGCAAAACTGTTCTACCGTACGACCCGCAGGGTCAGCGTCACCGAATTGGGCAATGTCTACTATCAACATTGCAGGCAAGTGCTTGACGGCCTGGATGAAGCGGAGCGTGCGGTGACCAACCTGCAGAGCACCCCCACCGGGAAGTTATATATCACCGCTCCGGTCACGTATGGCGAAAAAACCATCGCCCCGCTGGTGAATAACTTCGTTGCCAAATACCCTCAATTGCGGGTGCAGATGCAGCTGACCAATCAGCAGTTGGATCTGGTTGATGAGGGGGTCGATATCGCCATTCGCTTAGGCAAGCTCGACGATTCCAGCATGATTGCCAAGCGCTTAGCCTCCCGGGTTCAGCATGTTTGCGCCTCACCGGATTACATCTCCCGGTATGGAGCCCCGCATTTATTATCAGAACTGGACAGATTCAACTGCCTGCAGGGCACGCTGGACTACTGGCGGTTCCAGGAGCAGGGCAAGGCGAGACAGATCAGGGTCAAAGGCTCGATCCGCTGTAACAGTGGTCTGGCGCTGTTAGATGCCGCCCTTAAGGGACTCGGGGTCATCCAGCTACCGGACTACTATGTAGAACCCTTCCTGGAAACGGGTCAGCTGCTGCCCCTGTTAGAGGCGTATCAAGAGCCCAATGAAGCGGTCTGGGCGCTCTACCCGCAAAACCGCCACCTGTCGCCGAAGGTGCGGCTGTTGCTGGACTACTTTGCCGAATCCCTGGGAGGCGGAGCTTCTATCTCAAACAATAGCGGACAGCCTCCCGGGTGACTGACCGGCAATCGCGTTAGCCCTGAACTGCGGGGGTCTGTGGCTGATAGATCGAAGGCTCGGCACCCGGGGGTACTAACCACTGATCCAGCTGCTGGATATCGTCTGGACTCAGGCTGCCGAGCGTTTCTTTAAAGCTCAGCAGGTTACGCACATACAGATAACGAGCGACCTGATACGCCTCGATCGCCGTATAAAGTGCACGCTCGGCCTGCAACACATCGACGATATTGCGAGTCCCCACGCTGTAACCGGCCGAGATCGCTTCCAGGGCCGTTTCGGTCGAGACGATGCTCTGCTTGCGGGCAGCAACCGATTCGACATCGGTCATCAGATCCCTGTACAGCGAACGGGTCGACTGCACCACCGCCCGCCGAGTATCTTCGCGCTGCTGGGTTGCCACATCCCAGCGGGAGGCGCTCTCTCGAATCTGCGACCCGGTGCGCCCTCCGAGATAGAGCGGCACGTTCAGATTCAAGCCGATATAACCGCTATCCTGATCGGTCCCCGACGGCAGATGATCGCTGCCGAAACCCGCCACTAGGTCAACCGTGGGCAACCGCTTGGAACGACTGGCCTCGTGCCGCTGTTCGGCCGCATTCACACCCAGCCCTGCTAACCGCAGCGCTAAATTGCCGCTCATCGCCTTCTCGACCCAGGGATCGAAGGCTGCCGGGGCCAGGACCTCGACCGGATACCGGCTACTCAGCAGATCCAGCTCGGTCCAGTGTTGACCGGTAAGACGATCGATCGCCTCAAAACTCTTATCCAGCTGCCCCTGAGCCAGGATGCGGGCAACGCGAGCGGCATCGTAGCTGGCCCGTGCCTCTTCGACATCGGTAATCGCGATCAGACCGACATCAAACTGGGCCCGCACCTGATCCAGACGCCGCTTCACCGCCGCATCTACCGACTGGGTGGTGGTAAAACGGGTTTGCGCTACCAGCACATCCAGATAGGCATCGACGGAGCGGCGAATCAATTGCTGCTGGGAGCGGCTAAATTCGACCTCGGCTTGCTGGGTCAGGGTCTTACCCGCCTGAAGGTTAAACCAGTCTTCGGCACGAAAGATCGCCTGGGTTAACGTCACCCCATAACCGTAACGACTGCCGTCGGAGGTAGTCGTCGGCGAGATCTCGGTATAGGTGGTATCGGCCGTCAGGCTGACATTGGGCCGCAACGCGGCAAGACTCTGGATCTGGCCTTCACGATCGGCATTAAAGACCGCCTGCGCCGCCTTGAGCTGAGGGTCACTCGCTAGCGCCTGCTGATAGATCTCCTGGAGCGCACCGGCAGTTGACGTCTGCGCCAGCGCTAATGTCAGCGCCGCCATACCTAAATATTTTTTCAAACAACTCTCCCTAATCACACCCTGAATGACATCGACATCTCAGCATCGATAGTTCGTAATCGATAGTTCAGCATCGATCGCTCATAGATGCTGACAAACACATACATTAGCCGTTAAGAATATCACTCTATCACCTCCGCCCTACAGGAAGGATCTAAAACGCTAGAGCCCTGTCTCAGCATGCCGACGGTTCACACACTCATCCCCGCCACACTCTCATCCACACTCTCATCCACACTCTCATCCACACTCTCACTCGAGCAGCCTTGTGTCTGAAGCATCAAGCACAGACAATGGCAGCATACCACCGACTCACAGACTGCGGATCAACGCGATGCCAGATAAAGATGATTATCAGCCACTCGACCGTTATCGACAACTGGCCGAAAAGTCACCCGACTTTATCTCTCGACACACGCCCGGCAACCTGGTTTTTATCGACGTTAATCCCGCGGTGGAGAAAGTTCTCGGTTACCGCAGTGACGAGATCATCGGCCTCTCCGCCAACGACCTCTTCCACCCTGAGGATGTCGGCTCCTGGAAAAATGGCACCAGCAACGTGACCTATAATGAGGGGGTCTATACCAGCACCTACCGGCTGCTCCATAAGAATGGCGATTATATTTGGCTGGAGACCACCAGCCGTACCATCCGCGATCCTGAAACCGGAAAGTTAGAGGAGATCATCTGTGTCTCGCGGGATGTCTCCGAACGGGTGCAGACCGATAACAACCTGACTCGACTGGCGCGGGTGGTCGAGGCGACCTCGGACCTGGTGCTGTTCTGCAACGCCAATTTCCAAATCAATTATCTCAACGAATCGGCCATACGCACCCTCAATATCGACAAGGCGCGCTTTCCCACCCTGCATCTGGATGAGTTGCTCAGCAAGCACAACTACAGCCTGTTTCAGCGCACTATTCTGCCCCTGGTCCTCAAAACCGACGATTGGCGTGGCGAACTGGCCCTGGAGCCTGAGTCGATCGGACAGCGCATGGCGATCGTACAGCAGGTCATTGCCCACCGCGATGAAGAGGGCGAGCTGAGTTATTTCTCTATCATCGGTCGCGACATCAGCGAACAGCGCAAGGCCGAAGCCGAAGCGATGCAATACCAGCTGGAGATGGCGCACATCTCCCGGCTGCTGTCGTTGGGCGAGATGGCTTCGGGGCTGGCCCATGAGATTAATCAACCGCTGGGGGCGATACTTAATTACAGTCAGGGCGCCCTACGACGGATCGAAGAGGGCAGCATCCGCGAGCTCAGTGGTGTCACCCAGGCACTGCAGCTGATCTCCCGTCAGGCCCATCGTGCCGCTGATATCATCCGTAGGCTGCGCGGTTTCGTTAAGAAGACCGAATATCAGCGAATGAATTTCTCTATCAATGCGGTGTGCGACGAGATCGCCCAGTTTATGGCCCAGGAAGCGCGTAACGCCGGCATTCAATTTCTGTTCCGCCTGGATGCCAGCGAGCCCAGCCTGCTCGCCGACAAGGTCCAGATCGAACAGGTGGTGCTCAACCTGATCCGCAACAGCATCGAGGCCTATGGCAACGGTGACCTGCACAGCAAAAAATTGATTACCCTGACAACCCAGCAAAGCGCGCAAGAATTACAGATCCGCATCAGCGACAACGCCAGCGGCATCACCCAGAGCCAGATGAATAATCTGTTTGAACCCTTTTTCACCTCTAAAGAAACGGGCCTAGGGATGGGGTTATCGATCTCTCGTACCATCATCGAAGCCCACGGAGGTCGCCTGCGGGCCGAGTCCGATGGCCGCTGCGGCAGTACTTTCACTATTAGCCTACCCAGACAAGGCGATCGCTTATGAGCAAACCGCATAGCAGCCTGAGCGTCTTTATCGTCGATGATCATGAAGGTGCCTTTCGTGACGCTCTGTCCTGGCTA
>JBLHND010000152.1:0-8997 GCA_047622605.1 Motiliproteus sp.
TCCTCATACGTTAACATCGAGAAACCCTCCGCCTACCAAACCTCAGATAAGCCCTAGCTAAGTCATCTACAAGACCCTTACAAGCCTTCCCACTAATAGATTATGCCTAAACAGATCCAGGAGCATGCGAACGTTTTTCAACCAATACTAACTAACAGATACTGCGTTTCAAGAAGGTGCTTAGGAGACGGATGACCATAGCGAGAGAGAGAGAGAGAGAGAGAGAGAGAGAGAGAGAGAGAGACGCTCTTGAAGCAGAGGGGGAAGCCAGAACGTTTTTCAACCAACATTAAGGCTATGTACCAATCTGTTGTTGCAGCGAGGTAGGCTGGGATGCAATCCCAGCTTTCGTAGGTCTATGCGAACCTGCACACAAGTCCGCGTATCTGGAGAGGGGTTGCTGAAGTGTTGCTGGGATTACATCCCAGCCTACAGTCTTCAGGGGCGCTTCTTAAACGGTGCCAAGCCATCGCTCAGCGCACCGACCGCGACAGGCCCGGAGTTCGGCTTACGCCTATTACCCACCGCCTTCTGATCGCGATGACGCTGCTTATCTTTCTTAACCGGATCTGCATCGTCTTTAGCCGGCTTCTTCTTGCCCGAATCTTTACGCTTGCCTGCGGCCTTACCGGAGGACTTAAGCCTGGCCGGACCCTTGTACTTGCCTTCGAATCCCGGAACGTCGCGGCGCTCAAACTCCATCCGCAGATAACGCTCGATACTCGACATCAGATTCCATTCTTGAGCCGCGATCAGGCTGATCGCCAACCCAGACTCTCCCGCCCGTCCGGTACGCCCGATGCGATGCACATGCTCATCACCACTGCGCGGCATATCAAAGTTGATGACCAGGTCGACACCGGCGATGTCCAAACCGCGTGCGGCAACATCGGTGGCCACCAGAATGGAGATCTGATCACGGCGGATCAGGTCCATAACCTGGTTGCGATCATCCTGCTGCATATCACCATGCAACACACCCGCACGGAACTTGTGATAGCGAATCAGACCGCCTAGACGGTTGGTCTGTATCTTGGTATTACTAAAGACAATCGCTTTCTTATAGGTTTCCAGCTCCAACAGCCGGAACAGCAGCTTTTCCTTATGAGCCACATCGTCGGCCAACACGATTTGCTGCTTAATCGACGCATGCTGATCACGGGCACCACTGAGCAGCAGCTGTTTCGGCTCGCGCAACACCTTCTTGGCAACACCCATCAACCCACGGGTTTTCAGGGTAGCCGATAACAGCAACGTCTGGCGTGCTGTCCGGCAGGCATTGGCAATTTTGATCACGTCCTCGCTAAAGCCCATATCCAGCATTCGGTCGGCCTCGTCGAGCACCAGAACCTCAAGATCACTCAGATCTATATTGTTATGCGCGATATGCTCCATCAGCCGCCCGGGCGTTGCGATAATCAGCTCTGGATTCTTGCGGATCAACGCCCGCTGATATTTAAAGTCCTCACCACCGGTAATCAAGCCCGCCTTAAGATGGGTAAACTCCGACAACAGGGTGAAGTGCTTAAACACCTGCCGTGCCAACTCACGGGTAGGCAGCAACACCAGACCCCGAGTGGCGCTCCCGGAGGCGGCCTGCTCCAGAAAGCCATGTAACATCGGCAGCAGATACGCAGCCGTCTTGCCGCTACCCGTCTCGGCACTGATCAGCAGGTCCCGGCCTTCCAGCGCCAGAGGTATCCCCCGCTGCTGCACCTCCGTAGGAGTTTCAAGCCCCAGTTTTGTCAGGCTTTTTTGCAGGCGGTCATGTAACGGCAGCTCTGAAAACACGCAATTTCCTCAGATATCAATCAACATAGTAACGGCAGAGAGCTGCGTAAGATCAAACTACTGCTCTCAGATGGCAACTATTGTACTCTGTAAATGGTAAACAGTCTGGCACAAAAAGGAGCTTCACTATGCAGATCTGGGTCGACGCCGACGCCTGCCCCCGAGTTATCCGCGACATTCTGTTCCGAGCGGCTCAACGGGCGCACATAAACACCACCCTGGTGGCTAACCAACTGGTCCCGACACCCCCCTCACCCTGGCTGCACTCGGTCAGAGTCGCCTCGGGTTTTGATATCGCCGACGACTATATCGTGCAGAAGACCGCGCCTGGAGATCTGGTCATTACCGCCGATATTCCGTTGGCCGCAGAGGTGATAGACAAAGGCGGGCTGGCACTCAACCCCAGAGGTGAGCTGTACAGCCCTGAGAGCATCCGTCAGCGGCTCAATATGCGCGATTTTATGGAGACCCTGCGCGCCAGCGGCATCCAGACCGGCGGCCCGGCAACCCTGTCGCTTGCGGATCGCCAGACGTTCGCCAATCAGCTCGATCGCCTGCTGGCCCAGAGGGTTTAAGAGACCTTAAGAGACCGGCTCTCACTAGCCCTGATAGAAACGCCGCAACACTTTAAACAAGTTGAAACTATCTTCACTGCCAGCCAGCTCCCGAATGGAATGCATGGCGAAGGTCGGCACGCCGATATCCAGGGTCTCCACGCCCACTTTGGCCGCGGTTAACGGCCCTATGGTGCTGCCGCAGCCCATGTCCGAACGCACCGTAAAGGCCTGCACCGGCACCTCTTCGAGTCGCGCCAGCTGGCGAAACAGCGCACTGGTCGCAGAGGTCGTGGCGTAGCGCTGATTGGCGTTTATCTTGATCACCGGGCCGCCATTCAATAGCGGCCCATGATTGGCATCGTGTTTGTCGCTATAGTTGGGATGAATACCGTGGGCGTTATCCGCCGAGATCATCACCGACCGGGCCAGCATCCGCAGCCGATCCTCGGTCGCCGGCACCATGCGCTCCAACACCTGCTCCAAAAATGGGCCATTCGCCCCGGCATTGGAGAGACTGCCGACCTCTTCATGATCACTACAGATCAACAACATCCCCTGCTCCTGACTGTTAAGGGCCGGACAACTCATACCCTGCGCATCAGGGGCCAACGCCTGCAGCAGACTCTGCAGGCCGATAAAACAGCTCAGTAGGTTATCTAACCGCGCCGAGGCGATAAATTCTTTATGCAGCCCGATCAGCGCCGGAGGCTGGGTATCGTAACAGCAGAGTTCGAAATCCAGCACCTCCTCAGCCGATGCTCCCTGTTGCCGCAACAGCGCCAGCAGCAACTCGCGCAGTTGCGGCTTGCTGTCTTCAGAGGCAATCGACAGCAGCAGCGGCAGATGCTGCTGCGGATTGATGCTGCGCTCGTCGTTGGCGTTCCTGTCCAGGTGGATCGCCAGACTGGGCACCACCGCTACCGGCTCTTTAAAGTCGACCAGCGCATGAACCAACTGCCCGCTCGGGTCAAGATAACTAACCCTTCCTGCCAGCGACAGGTCACGATCGAACCAGGGGTTAAGCAGCGCCCCGCCGTAAACCTCGACCCCCAGCTGGAAATACCCCTCTTTGACCCGCTCCGGGGTCGGCTTGACCTTGAGACAAGGGCTGTCGGTATGAGCGCCGACCATACGCACGCCGGTGTCGGCCAGATCGGCATTCACCGGCAGCACGAAGGCGATGATCGAGGAATCGTTACGGGTAACAAAATAACGCCCACCCGCCTGCAGCGACCAGGGCTGGGCCTCATCCAGGAGGTCGAATCCGGCCGCCAACAGCTGATCGGCCAGCTCTCGGGTGGCATGAAAGGGCGTCGGCGAACGTTGCAGGAAACGCAACAGGGACTGATTAAAACCATCGGCTTGCATCAGCGATCTCCTTGGATAGCTAAGAGTTCCATCTCAAACACCAGCGTCGAGTTGGGAGGGACCTGTGTCGAGGGGCTGCGCTTGCCGTAAGCCAACCCTGAGGGGACGAACAATTTCCAATGATCACCGACCCGCATTAGCTGCAGCGCCTCCTGCCAGCCCGCAATCAACCCCTTAACCGGAAACCTTGCCGGCTCAGCCCGAGCATAAGAACTGTCGAATTCGCTGCCGTCGATCAGCGCACCACGATAATGGACCTCAACCCGGTCCGACAACACCGGTACTGCGCCTGTGCCCGCGCGCAGTATCTGGTATTGCAGTCCGCTGCTCGTCACCCGTACACCCGGTTGCCGGGCATTCTCGGTCAAAAAAATCTGCCCTGCCTGAAGATTGGCCTCAGCCTGACCCTCAAGCTTATCCAATCGTGATAACAGCTCGCTATCACAGCCCCAGAGGCTCAGCAGCAGAGTACCTAGCAGACTAAATGCCATAAAACGCTTCAAAAAATTGATCACCAGAATTTCCGCTCCATCCCAAAGGGTACTGATGGTATCCTGACACTCAGGAACCCGCTACATCAATCTGCTGTCATAGTTTTGAGCGATCGGCTAAAAATAGCGGGCGATCTTAAGTATTCAACCAAGGCTGGCTGATATTATGATTTTTAGAACTCTAAAACGTCCCCTGGTCTTGATGGCGGTAGCACTGCTACTGAGCATCAATACGGTGGCTCAGGGCGCCGTCACCTCATTGGAACGGCTCGCACCCGACGCGATTCATAGCGAGACGTTAAAGGCGTTGGCCAAAACTCTGCGCTTCAGTCATTACAAGAAGCGCTATCTCGATGACGCCCTCTCTTCAGAGCTCCTCGAGGCCCAAATAGATCAACTCGACGGCTCCCGGCTCTATTTTCTGCAGCACGATATCGACGGCTTTAATGCGTACCGCAACCGACTCGACGATGCCATCCGTGACGGCGACCCCAGCCCTGCCTTTGCGATCTACAACCGCTACCAGCAGCGGGTCGAGGAACGCCTCAACTACCTGCTGGAGGAGGTCGAACGGGGACTCGAACACCTGGATTTTGAGCGTGACGAATCCATAGAAACCGAACGTAAACAAGCCCTCTGGGCCTCCAGCACTCAAGAGCTGGACGAGCTCTGGCGCAAGCGGCTCAAAAGCACCGTACTGAACTTGAAATTTGCGGACAAAAATTTGGCCGAAGCCGCAGAAATACTGAGCAAACGTTACAAAAACCAACTTAACCGCTTACATCAGAACACCCCTGAAGACGCCTTTGGCCTCTTTGCCAACGCGTACGCCAGTCTCTATGACCCGCACACCCAGTACTTTTCACCGCGCACTTCTGAGAATTTCAATATCAATATGCGCCTGTCGCTGGAGGGCATCGGTGCCGTCCTCCAAAACGAGGATGAACACACCAAGGTTGTCCGCCTGATCCCTGCCGGCCCCGCGGATAAACAGGGCCAGCTGAAACCGGCCGATCTAATTCTGGGGGTCGGCCAGGGAGAAGATGACCCTATCGTCGACGTGGTCGGCTGGCGCCTGGATGAGGTCGTCGATCTGATCCGTGGCCCCAAGAAGTCCACCGTACGCCTGCAGATCCAGCGCGAGGGGGCCGAGGGTAAAAGCCCACTCACCCTCAATATCGTGCGCAACGAAGTCAAACTCGAAGAGCAAGCGGCACAAAAAAAACTGATCGAACGGGTTCGTGACGGCAAGACCCACAAGATCGGTGTCATCAGCATCCCGACTTTTTATATCGATTTTCGCGCCCTCCAGGCCGGCGATCCCAACTATCGCAGCACCACCCGTGATGTCGAAAAACTGCTCAGCGAACTGCTGGACGAGGGTATCGAAGGATTGATCATCGATCTGCGCAACAACGGCGGAGGCTCGCTGAAAGAAGCGGTCGACCTGTCTGGACTCTTTATCCCTCAGGGTCCGGTAGTCCAGATCAAGGATACGATGGGCCGAATCAGGGTCGAGTCTGATCTGGACCCGAAATTTTTTGATATCCCTCTCCAGGTCATCGTCAATCGCCTCAGCGCCTCTGCCTCAGAGATCTTTGCCGGTGCGATTAAAGACTATGATCGCGGCCTGATCGTCGGCAGCCCCACCTATGGCAAAGGGACCGTGCAGGCGATCTATCCGCTCAATCACGGTCAACTCAAGCTCACTCAGCAGATGTTTTACCGGGTCTCCGGGATAAGCACTCAGAACAAGGGGGTCGAGCCTCATATTTTTCTGCCTGGCATCTATGATCCTGAGAAGATAGGAGAGAGCATCGCCAAGGGAGCACTGCCCTGGGACCAAGTAAAGCCCCTACCGCACGTCAATATCAATCAGGTGCCCGCCAGCCAGTTGACCGCGCTGGAACAACGCCATAACCAGCGCGCTGCCAACGAACCTGACCTGATCGCCATCCGGGAGGGGATCCAACACCGACGTGAGCGTCAGCTCGATAGTTTGCCTCTGAACGAAGAAGCACTGCGACAGCTGCGCGAGCAGAATGAAACCTTGCAGTTGGCCATTGAAAATCGCCGCCGCAGCGCCAAAGACCTCCCCGAGCTGAGCACCCTGGCCGAACTCGAGTCAGAACGCATCGAAAATAACGAGGCGATAGATCTGGAGAAAGACATCCTGCTACGAGAAAGCACCGAGGTCATGCTCGACTATCTCAGCATCCACACGACTGCGATGCACTAGGATGGCAACACTGCAAAGCCAGGCCAGACGCCATGTCGCCTAGACTACTTATTACAGGGATCCTAGGTCTTATCGCATTTCTGAGCCTGGGTATCGGGGGTTATTTCCTGTTCGTAGAAATGAAGGCCGTACATAAACAGAATACTGAAGAACTAGCCGGCTTCGGTGGCAAGGTCATCCCCAGGACCCTGACCGATGACGGTGCCTCTTACGGCCTGGTCGATGGCGCGATGCAGCTCCCGCCTACGATTCAGGAGAAAAAACTCTCGCCTACTGAAAAAGTCATACTCTCTCTGAGTCGAGATAAAGATCTACTGCAGATCGAAGCCGCCGAAATAACCGAAAAACTGAAGCGCCAACAAGGTCGACTCCAGGAACTCAGGGCCTATAAAACCGAGAACGAACGCTTCGCCCCGTTGCTGCTGACTCAAGAACGTCAGAATGCCGTGGCATTAATAGAAAAGCGGCTCAATGAACAGTTCGCAAACACCCCGGACATTGAGCATTTTAACGCTTTTCAACGTAAGGCGATGACCCTGGCGACCGCCAATCTTTACACCGACATCAAGCGCCAGCAGCCCTTTATCAAGGATGACCCAACCTATGTCGAACTGCTTAACTTACTACCTGAATTCAGTGTATGCCTGGGAAAAGGGATCCCCTACATAACCAACAGCCAAACAGAAGAATCGATCGTTATTCAAGCCCTGAGCGCGGGTGACCAGAGACTGATAACCGGACGTCTTGCCGATGATTTCAAGGCCACTTACGACCCTTGCCTGAAGCGGTTCAACCGCGAACTAAACCGCCAAGTCATCCAGCAGGGACCTCGAACACAGGCACCCGACTCAAGCATCGACTCAAACATTGGCAGCGACGCTCCAGCCCTCGAACTCACCAGCGCAGCTCAGAGTAGCGAACCCTCAGCCAATACGATCGACCTGTCGCTGTCGCCTACCAAGCAACTGATCCAGAGTCTTGGCAAGGGTAAAGAGACAGCGCTAAAACAGGCTCAGCGCTTAAAACAGCAACTGGTTCGGCAGACGCAGGAGATCGCGGAACTTAAACGCTACCAGGATACGACTGAGCGCTTCGCGCCTCTCCCCACCTTAGAGGAACGTAACCGGGCCCAAAAACGGCTCCTGGCTTATCTTGAGGAGTCTCAGGATGCCCGGCGCTTCAACCGTTTCGAAAAACAGGCGATGAGCTACGCGGCAGCCAACCATTACGCGGGTTTCAGCACGCGCCAACGCCTGGTACTAAACGAAACCATCAAAGATCAGATCATCCAGGACCTCCTCCCCCGTTTTGGCTTCTGCTACGGTGACGGACTCAAGTTTATTATCGATAACCATCAGCAAGAACGCCAACTTATCAATTATTTAAACAAACAAGACCGGGAATATATGGATATTCCTTTAGCCCAGAAAGTCACCACCATCGCCCAGCCTTGCGAGAAGGAACTAGACCTGCAATTTAGTGCGTTCTATTAACGCTCCTATCCGCTAATCGCCTCTTAGACACCCATCTCACACGAAGTCCTGTACCTCGCCTGTTTCTCCTGTATAATATTGCATCTTTTATCTCTTCTGTGCCGCCGCAATGTCAGCTTGGCTAAGAGAAGGGCAACCATGAAACTGACCTGTATTGCTGACAATACAGGGGTAATGTGGAGTTATCATTTAGTATCCATACCGGCTACTAAGGGGTCTCCCGATAGGAATATACATGAGCGAAAGTTTTGCTGATCTGTTTGAAGAATCCGTAAAAGAGATCGATATGAAGCCCGGTTCATTGGTAACCGGTACCGTCATTGATATCGATGCCGACTGGGTTACCATTAACGCCGGTCTGAAATCTGAAGCTGTTATCCCCCGCATACAATTCCTTAACGCTGCCAATGAGCTTGAAATCTCCATTGGTGACGAAGTTGTTGTAGCTCTGGAAGCGGTCGAAGACGGTTTCGGCGAAACCAAACTGTCCCGCGAAAAAGCCAAGCGTGCTGAGACCTGGCTCAAGCTGCAGAAAGCATTCGAAGCAGAAGAGACCGTTACCGGCATCATCAACGGTAAGGTTAAAGGCGGCTTCACCGTTGCTATTAACGACATCCAAGGCTTCCTGCCTGGTTCTCTGGTCGATGTTCGCCCTGTTCGCGATGTCGATCACCTGGAAGGTAAGGTCCTGGAATTCAAGCTGATCAAGCTGGATCCTAAGCGTAACAACATCGTTGTTTCACGCCGCGCCGTCCTGCAAGAAGCCAACAGCGCTCAGCGCGACGAGCTACTGGCTACTATCCAGGAAGGCATGGAAGTTAAAGGCTTCGTTAAGAACCTGACCAACTACGGCGCGTTCGTAGATCTGGGCGGTGTTGACGGCCTGCTGCACATCACCGACATGGCTTGGAAGCGTATCTCCCATCCAAGTGACATGCTGACGCCTGGCGATGAGATCACCGTTAAGGTTATCAAATTCGACAAAGAATCCGGCCGTCTATCTCTGGGCTTGAAGCAGCTGCAGGAAGACCCCTGGGCAGATATCAAGCAACGCTACC
>JBLHND010000153.1:0-8632 GCA_047622605.1 Motiliproteus sp.
CTACGACTTTATGATCCAGGCGATGGGCGGCTTGATGAGCGTCACCGGCGAGCCTGACGGCGCGCCGATGAAGGTCGGCGTCGCTCAGGTGGATCTGCTGACCGGCCTCTACGCCTGCAACGCCATCCAAGCCGCACTGCTGCATCTGGAACGCAGCGACAGCGGCCTCGGCCAGCATATCGACCTGGCACTGCTCGATGTCCAGGTCGCCACCCTCGCCAACCAGGGGATGAACTACCTGGCCAGCGGCCAGGTGCCTGGCCGGTTGGGCAATGCTCATCCTAATATCGTGCCCTATCAGGCCTTCCCGACCGCGGATGGCCATATCATCCTGGCCGTCGGCAATGACAGTCAATTCGTCAAGTTCTGCGAACTGGCCGGCCAGCCGGGGTTGGCGTTCCACGGCGACTTTGCCACCAACCGCGCACGAGTGGAAAACCGCAACGACCTGACCCCGATCGTCGAGCTATTAATCAGCAAGCAGCCCAGCGCCTGGTGGCTGGAAAAACTCGCCGAAGGCGGGGTGCCCTGCGGCCCGATCAACGATCTGGAACAGGTATTTGCCGACCCCCAGGTACAGCACCGGCAGATGCAGGTCGCTTTAGAGCATCCCGAGGCGGGCAGCGTGCCGTCGATCGCCAATCCGATCCGCTTTTCCGAGACCCCGATTGAATACGCCAAGGCCTCGCCGCTGCTGGGACAACACAGCAAGCAGGTACTGCAGCAGCTGCTCGATCTGTCCGACGACCAGTGGCAGAGCCTCAGGTCCAACAGCATCGTGGAATAGTTACGCCAGATTGAGTGATTGGTGAATGCTGGGATTGCTGCTGGGATTGCTGCTGGGACTGCATCCCAGCCTACGGGCTCAATGGGTGCGCTTGCTTATTTCACACTCAAATTCTGCTGCATAAAGTCCAGAAATGCCTGGCTAGCCTTTGATAGGTAGTGATTACTCTTCCAGCCCAGGCCGATGTACAGAGGAATCCTGGGCTGAAAAGGGATCGCCACCAGCTTATCCTCCTGGTCGAGTATCATCGACAGACAGGTGCTGATCCCCACATTCTGGAGCACCAATGACTTGAGCAGTTCGACGAGGTTGGTCTCAAAACGGATGTCCAGGGTGACCTGTTGCCGGCGCGAGTAGTGGCTGACCGATTCGCGTAAAAAATAACCCTCACGAAACAGCACCAGCGGCTCGCGGCAGAACGCCTCCAGGGTGATCTGCGGCTGCTGGGCAAGACGGTGAGTGCGGGGAACGCAGGCGACTACTTCCTCTTCGAACAGCTCCACACAGCGGATCTGCTCGTGCGCCTTGTCGGTACGGATGAGTGCCAGATCCAGTTCACCATCCAGCAGCATCTGCTGCAGGGAGGCGGTTCCGGCCTCGATTAGGTTGATCCGTACTCCGGGATAACGCTGTTTGAAGGCGGCCAACACTCCAGGCAGGTAATAGGAGCTGAGCATGCTAGGGGCTCCGAACTGCACCACCCCGGCGTCGATCCCCTTGAGTTCCTGCAGCTCTCGTTCCGCCTCCTGAACCGTCTCCAGAATCAGGGTCGCATGTTTAAAGAGCACCTGACCCTCGGAGGTCAGCGTCATCCGCCGTTCTGCTCTGTTAATCAGCTTAAGGCCCACCTCCTCCTCCAGCTTCTTGATCGCCATGCTGAGCGCAGGTTGAGCGATACTGAGTCTGGCGGCCGTTTGGGTGAAATTCCCGATGCTTGCCAGCTCACAGAAATAGCGTAACCGTCTGATATCCAAGTCTTACCCTCCCTGTAATTATAAAAAATGGGTAACTATTTGGCACAGGCATCGTCAGGTTGAAGCCTAACCTACAAAAGCACAAGGCTGGCAAAATCCCGCCTAATCGGTGTAATCGGTGCGATTGATGCCGTACTTCTGCATCTTTTGATTCAGGGTCCGCCGCGGCAGATCCAGCCGCTCCATGACCGCCTGCACATTGCCCTGCTGTTTGTGTAACGTCTGGCGAATCACCTGCGCCTCGAAGTTATGGACTTGCATCGACAGCGGCATGTCCCGGTCTTGCGGATCGGTCAGCACCGGTGCCGCCGGATGCAGCAGCTCAGTCAGATTGCAGTGAGGGTCCAGGCCATAGCGGGTGGCGACATTCCGCAGTTCGCGGACATTACCGGGCCAGGGGTAGCGTTCCAGGGTGCGGAGCTCCTGACCACTGCAGCTGGAATAGTCGTGGCCCTGGTTGGCCGCCGCCTGACGGGCGCAGTGCTCGAACAGGAGGGAGATATCCTCCTGGCGTTCCCGTAGCGGCGGTATATAGAGCTGGCCCAGGTTGAGTCGATAATAGAGATCCTGACGGAACATCTCGTTGCCCCTGAGTTCCTCTTTGGTGGCCGCGATCACCCGCAGATTAACCGCACGTTGCTTATTTTCGCCCAGCCGCTCGATACTGCCCTCCTGCAGGGTGCGGAGCACTTTGACCTGCAGGTTAAGCGGCATGCTTTCGATCTCATCCATAAACAGAGTGCCGCCATCGGCGTATTCGAATTTGCCTACCCGGCGTTTATTGGCACCGGTAAAGGCCCCAGCCTCGTGGCCGAACAGCTCGCTCTCGAACAGGTTCTCGGGGATAGCGCCGCAGTTGAGAGGCACAAAGGGCTGCTTGGCCCGGGGCCCGAATTCGTGCAGACATTGGGCGACCAGCTCTTTGCCGGTACCGGTTTCGCCGACGATGATCAGATTCGTATCGATCTGAGCCAGACGGAGGATATCTCGGCGCAGCTTTTCGATCGCGGGCGATCTGCCGATCAGCCGCGTTTCTATCCCTTCGCCGCCGGCCAGCCGGGTCTGCAAGCGTTGATTGTCGAGGGTGAGGCGGCGTTTTTCGCAGCCTCGCTGGATCGTTTCCACCAGCCGCTCCGGATCAAAGGGTTTCTCGATAAAATCGTAGCCGCCCTCGCGAACCGTCGCGATGGCCATGTCGACGCTACCGTGACCGGTCAGCAGGATCACCGGCAGTTCCGGCACCCGCTGTAGGGCTTTATGCAGCAGCTGCTGACCATCCATTTGCGGCATTCGGACATCGGTGACCAGGATGCCCGGATAATCGGGATGCAGCGCCTCCAAGGCCTGGAGTGGATCGGCATAGTCGCAGACCTCGAACCCGGCCAGCTCGAGCCACTGGCGGGTGCTCAGTCGCACCAGATCTTCGTCATCTACCAGCATTACCTGTCCACGTGTCGCCATCGTCATCTCGTATTAAAGGTTTGTTGTTGTTGTGTAAAGCGGCAGCCTTAGGGTAAAGAGGGCGCCGCCCTCGGCTTGATTATCCGCGCGAAGGCTGCCTGCCAGATCGAGTACGATGCCATGACTGATCGATAAGCCCAGCCCCAGCCCCCGGCCGATCTTCTTGGTGGTGAAAAAGGGGTCAAACAGCTGCTCGCGTACGGCTTTCGATAGGCCGGTGCCGGTATCGCCGATGGCGATGCAGGCGTACTCAGGTTCCTGCTCCAGAACAATACTCAGTCGTTTGCTGTCGCTGTCCAGCATGGCATCCAGCGCATTGCTGATCAGGTTGATCAGCACCTGCTCCAGCCGCGGTTGATCTGCCAGCACCTCGGCGGGAGCGTCGCCTTCGACCTGCAAGGCCACCTGCTCGGCACTCAGGCGTGCTGCGAATATCGGTAGCACCTGGTCCAGTGCGCGCCGAATAGAGACGGGTTGGAGTTTTTCCGTGCGCTTATGGGCGAACGTTTTTAACTGCTGAGTAATCAGCGCCATGCGCTCGGTCATCTGCACGATCTGCGACAGGGTCTGCGCTGCCGTCGCGTATTGGCCGCGCTCGAGCAGCAGCCGGGTGCTGAACGCCGAGGTACGGATCGCCGTCAGCGGCTGGTTGAGTTCGTGGGCAATGGCCGTGGACAGGGTGCCCAGCGCCGCCAGTTTGGATTGCTGGATCAACTCGGCCTGGGCATCATGCAGGGCGCGGGTGCGCGTCTGAACCCGCTGCTCCAGGACCTCATTGGCCTGCTTGAGCGCATGCTCGGCGCGCTTGCGTTTGGTAATGTCGATAACGGTGGCCAGATAACCATCCCCGCCTTCCCAGGCGATGGGGTTGATGGAGATCATCAGCGGAATATGGCTGCCATCACCGCGAACCCCCAGCCCTTCGAGCAGGTTGATCGGTTGAAAATGAAAGCGATCGGACAGCTTAGCGCTCAGGTTCTGTAGCTGAGACTGTGCCGCAGGGGCTGCGAGCAGCGTCGCTATCGGCAGCGATAGTATCTGTTCCTGGCGCACGCCGAAATCGGTCTGCGCTCGGGGATTGATAAAGCGGACCCTGCCACGCTCGTCCAACACGATCAGCCCCGCCTGGGTATTGCTGATGACGGCACGTTGTTGCGCCTCGTTCTTGAGCCGCAGTTCACGGGTCTCGAGCAGGGAGAGAATCTTGAGTCGCCGCTCACGGATAAAGAGGACCAGCAGCGCTGCCGCGAGCCCGCCACCGAGGCTAAACAGCAGTACCGATTGGAGTCGACGCTGCATCACCGTCAGCTCGGAAAGGAAATGCACATTCCAGTGCAAGTCGTCGAGCAGTACCGATTGCACCAGATAGCCATTGCCCGTTCTGTCCTTGAGTAACGAGATACGGGTGTTGTCCTGCAGCAGTTCAGGGCGCCATTGATAGGGTAGGGTGACCGATTCTGCAGGTGCGGTGCCAGGCTCTGGCAGCCGTTGATAGCGCATCGACTCTAGGCTCGACAGAAAAATCACCCCGGATCGATCGCTGACCGCCAGGTGCTCGCCGCTTGCCGGCCAGTTATCCTGCAGGCGTTGCAGATCGACGCTGATCACGGCGACTCCGATCAACCGTTCCTGGTAATAGATGGGCGCAGAGAGGAAATAGAACGGTGAGATCGTTTCATCCGGGGACAGATAGCCGCCAAACTCCTCCCCGGCCAGGGCTTCGAGGAAAAACGGCTGCTGAGCATAACGTTTACCCATTTCACTCAGGGTGCTGCGCCAGTCGCTGCTGGCCACGACTCGTCCCTGAGCATTCAATACCGACCAGTGGCTGGTGCCTGCGACCTGGTTGGTCTGCTCGAGGAACCGATTGACCTTTTTTTCTAGCGCCGCGTTGCCGCCCAGCAGCAACCGCTTAACTTCCTCACTCTGGGAAAGCACATAAGGCATGGGTTTGAAACGTTTGAGGTCGCGGCGGATACCGTTGATGTAAGCCAGCAGGCGATTTTCACCGTGTTGGTGCAGCTCCGCCAGTGACCAGTCGCGGCTGTAGTCGTAGGCTTGCCAGGAGAAGAGCAGCGTCAGTAGTACCACCAGGCAGAAGATGCTTCGGCTACTCAGGGACTTCAACCGTCTAAGGCTTGCTCTCATGCTCGAATCCGATTAGACAACGTGTAACAGCCGAAATGGCATAACAGCCGAGGATAGACCGCCGCGAGTTAGCCGCGGGATATCAGGATTTTCGTAGCGAATTATACAGCGCGCCCAGCATGATCAGTCCACCGCCCAGCAGCGTCCAGAGCCCGGGCAGGTCATTAAATAACAGCACGCCCAGGATGATCGAGAACACCACCTGTACATAGGAGTAAGCGGCGGCCTTGCCCGCCTTCTCGACGGCCAGCGCCTTGGTCAGCCCCACCTGGCCGACCTGGGTAAAGAGTCCGACGAGCAGCAGCAGGATGAGGGCTTCGCCGCTCGGCATCACCAGATCGTCACCTAGCAGCACCAGGGACACCGGCAAGGCGATCATCGGGAAGTAGAAAATAATCACCGAGGCGTCTTCGCTCTGACTCAGGCGCCGCACCAGCACATAGGCGATCGCGCTGCCCAGCGCCCCCAGTAGGGCCGCCATAACACTGATCCCGGGTAACGTCAGCATGGCGTTGGCGTTCAGCTCCGGACTCAGCATGACCAGCAGCCCGACAATACTCAGGGCGATACAGATGACCGTGGCCTTCTGGATGCGCTCCTTAAGAAACCAGAGCGCGATCACCGCCGTGAAGGCCGGATAGGTATATTGCAGGATCGCCGCTTCGGCGAGCGGTAGCGTGGTCACCGCAAAGTAGACACACATCAGCGCCAGGGTGCCGACAGTGCCTCTGACGATCAATAGAGGCTTGTTGTTGCCCCAGGCAGAGAGTCGTTTGCGTTTGATATCCAGATAGCTGAGCACCAGGGACACGATCGCCCTGGCAGCGACTATCTCCAGCACCGGAATACCCAGGCCACTCACGATTTTCACACAGGCCGCCATCAGCGCAAAACCCAGGGAGGAGAGCAGCATGTAACGCAAACCTAAAGGAAGGCTGAACATAGTGAGTGAGGGATTCCAAGAAATAAGGGGTTAGCGGTAATGGATACTACCATAGCACCGGGGGCGGACGCCGCCCAGACACGGGGTCAGGTGTTTCGATATCACAAAGCCGCGTTACGAGCAGCGACACAAGGTCAGGTCTTTCGTTTGGCTCTCTCCCTGACGTTGGCTGACGCTGAGTATTATCAACATCTGGTTTATAATAAAACAACAATCGTCATCTTAGTGTTTAGATATGGTAATAGTACACTGGGTTCATCATCTGGAGCGCGGCTTCATTCCTCTAGGTGACAGCTGATGCCGATCGCTGGAATCCTACCTTTAACCGTTACTAGAAGAGCAACCTATGAGCGCTCATACCGATATTGTGTTTATTTCCCACGGTGCCGGCCCCATGCCGTTGCTGGGGGATCCGGATCATCGTGAACTGGTAATCCGGATCAAGGCGCTAGCGCGCGAGCTGCCTAAACCCTCCGCAATACTGGTCATCAGTGCCCACTGGGAGGCAGCGGTACCGACGATCACCTCGGGAGCTACCCCGCCACTGATCTACGATTACTTCGGCTTCCCGCAGGAGGCTTACGAGATCGAGTATCCCTGCCCCGGTGAACCTGTGCTGGCGGGGCAGATTCACGACGTATTGGAGCAGGCCGGGATTCCAGCGCGGCTCGATGAGCAACGGGGGTTTGATCACGGACTGTTCGTCCCGCTCAAACTGATGTACCCACACGCGGATATCCCGTGCGTACAGCTGTCACTGGTGGACAGCCTGGATGCCGCTACACACCTGGCAATGGGGCGTGCGTTGCAGGCCCTGGATTACGACAACCTGCTGGTGATTGGCTCCGGTTTCTCCTTTCATAATATGCGGGCGTTCTTTACGCCCAACACCCCGGACATTCAGGCCTCCAACCAGGCTTTCGAAGACTGGTTGGAGGCGACCTGCAGCGATGCGACGCTGGAGGAATCGGAGCGCACCGAGCGGTTGCTGCATTGGGATCTTGCCCCCCATGCCCGGTTTTGTCATCCCCGCGAGGAGCATCTGCTGCCGCTGCATCTGTGTTGCGGACTGGCGGGTAAGCCCAGCGATGCCCATATTTCGGTAACAGTCCTGGGGAAAAAATCGGGGATGTTTTACTGGCGAGGAGATTCCTGAGCGGGGAACGGGGTCAGGCCTTTCGAGAGCGTAATGGGTCCTGGCAGCAGGACCTAGGACCCAGAATCTAGGACCTGGATGGGCTGAAACACAGTCTGACCTCCAGCCCAGTTTCTGCGAGCGGACTGGTATGCAGGCTCAGGGTCGCGCGGTGTTGATCGACGACCTGTTGTACGATCGATAATCCCAGGCCGCTGCCGTTGATGGTTTGGTTGGCCAGGCGGTAGAAGCGTTGCAGCACGCGGGTGCGCTCGGCTACCGGAATTCCGGGACCTGTATCGGCGACGCTGATCCAGATCTTACCGTCCTGCTCGCTGCAGCTGACCTGAATCTGGCCCTGCTCGGGGGTATAGCGGATCGCATTGTCGAGCAGGTTGCGACAGAGCATCACCAGGCTGGCGGCGTTGCCATCGATAAGGCAGGCGTCAGGGGCATGCAGCTCGATATCCTGGGAGCGATCCAGCGCTAAGGGAACCAGGTCGGCGAGGCATTGGCGCATCACCCTGGACAGGTCCAACGGCACCATGGGGGTCTGAGAGGAAAATTCTAGCCGGCTCAGGGTGAGGAGTTGTTCGACCGCATGGGTCATGCGATCGATACCGGTGATAATGTGGTCGGGTGCGGAGGTGGCGGGGCTTAGCGCTTGCTGGAGGAGTTGCTGGCGCAGGTTCTGGGCATGGATGCGAATCGCGGCCAGTGGGGTCCGCAGCTCGTGAGCGGCATCGGCGGTAAAACGGCGTTCGCGCTCGATCGCCTGCTTGAGACGGGCGAGCAGAGCGTTGACGGCATCGACGACGTTATGGATCTCTGCCGGTACCCGGCTGCTGTCTAGCGGCTCCATATGGTCGGGATTGCGTGTCTCTACCTGATCAGAAACGAGTCGCAGCGGACGTAGCCCACGGCGAACGATCACCGCAATTAGCAGCCCGAGGAGCGGAATAGTCAGCAACAGCGGGAGCAGGGTGATTTCGACAATTTGCCCCGTTAGTTCATCACGGACATCGCTGCGTTGGGCGACCTTGATCCATAGGTTCAACTCAGGATCGTGCAGCATAAAACTGCGCCAGTGGTAGTGATCCAGCTGTTCGTTGGAGAATCCCGGCACGCTTGAGAAACTCAGATTGTTACCCTGACTTTGACTGCTCAGCAGCTCGTCGCCCTGG
>JBLHND010000154.1:0-8553 GCA_047622605.1 Motiliproteus sp.
CGCAGGCGCGTACCCGCAGGGCGGTTAGCAGGGGCACGCTTTCTTTGCTTCGGTTTCTTTGTCGTGTACAAAGAAATGAAGCCGCCGGGAGGCGGAACCTCGCTTGATTACAAAGACAATAATGCAGAATTAACTGCTCGCAACAACAGACTGGTGCATAGCCTTTTTGTAGGTTGAGGGTAGTCCGACAATTCTAGCAAGGTGCTGTGATTGTCAGGCTGAAGCCTAACCTACAAAGGGTGGAATTTTGTGGGCAGGCGCTGCCCGTTCCCTACGGGCTTAGCGCACTTCTTACATCCCTGTAGCTCGGCTTTTTGTGGGCAGAAAGTAGTCCGACAAGGCTAGCAAGGTGCTGTGATTGTCAGGCTAAAGCTTTACCCACAAATCACAGCTGTCAATGCCCCCGCGTTTCAGATTACTCCAGCGCTTCTTTCATTTCCCGCTGGGTCTTTAGCTCTGCTCTTCGACTAATCCACCAGCCGAGAAACACTAGCAAGCTGACAGTAAGGATAATCAGAGTCGCCAAGGCATTGATCATGGGACTCACCCCCATCCGCACACTGGAGAACACCACCATCGGCAGCGTGCTGGCACCGGGTCCCGACACGAAGCTTGCGATCACCAGATCATCGAGCGACAGCGTAAAGGCCAACAGCCAGCCGGACACTAGCGCCGGGGCGATGATTGGCACCAGGATCTGGAAGAATACCCTGATCGGGGTGGCACCCAGATCCCTCGCCGCCTCCTCGACCGACAGATCCATCTCCCGTAACCGGGCATTAACGACGATCGCCACATACGCGGTACAGAAGGTGGTATGAGCTATCCAGACCGTCGTCATCCCGCGCTCGGAAGGCCAGCCGATCATTTGCTCCAACGAAACAAACAACAGCAGCAATGATAGACCGGTAATTACCTCGGGCATCACCAAAGGTGCGGTCAACATGCCGCCAAACAGGGTATGGCCCCGGAAGCGACCAAAACGGACCATCACAAAGGCGGCGATAGTGCCTAACATCACCGCTGCGGAGGCAGACATAAACGCGATCCGCAGACTCATCCAGACCGCCGACAGCATCTGGTCGTCTTTAAGTAGCTCAAAGTACCACTTGGTGGAGAAGCCGCCCCACACGGTCACCAGTCGCGATTCATTAAAGGAGTAGAGCATCAGGATCAGCATCGGCAAATAGAGAAACACCAGTCCTGCCCACAACATCAGCGTCGAGAAGTTAAATTTCTTGTTCATAACTGGGCCTCCATCTCTTTCTGCTGATAGCGGTTAAACCATACAATCGGCACCAACAGTATCGCCAGCATCACCACCGCTACGGCTGCTGCGACAGGCCAGTCACGGTTATTGAAAAACTCTTGCCACAACACTTTACCGATCATCAGCGTACTAGGACCACCCAGCAATTCGGGAATCACAAACTCACCGACCGCCGGAATAAACACTAGCATCGATCCTGCGATAATACCGGCCTTGGACAGGGGTAGGGTGACGGAAACAAAGGTCTTCCAGGGCCTGGCACCCAGATCGGACGCGGCCTCAAGCAAGGAACCATCGAGCTTTATCAAATTGGAGTAGATCGGCAAGATCATGAACGGCAGGTAGGCGTAGACGATGCCTACGTAGACCGCAAAATCGGTATGCAGCATTTGGATAGGGTCATCGATAATTCCGATCCCCATCAAAAAGTTATTGATCAGGCCATTGTTTTTAAGGATGCCTATCCAGGCATAGACTCTGATCAGGAATGAGGTCCATGACGGCAGCACCACCAGCATCAGCAGCACATTGCGTGCCTTGGGTTCCGCTCGAGCGATCGCGTACGCCATCGGATAACTGATCAGCAAGCAGATCAGGGTCGAAACGAAGGCAATCTTGATCGAACTGAGATAGGCAACCAGATAGAAATCATCTTCGAGCATCCACAAGAAGTTGCCCAGATTGAAATTAATCCTCAGCACCTGATCAACGTATTCAAACAGTGCCGAATAAGGGGGTATGGCGTTGATGCTCTCTGAAAAACTGATCCTGAAGACGATTAAAAACGGGACCAAAAAGAACAACAGAAACCAGATATAAGGGATTACGACCACCCCAGTTCGAGGGCTCGGCGTCAGTTTCTTTAGTAATAGGCTCATGATTCAAGCACCACCGCACTGCCTGAACTCCAGCTAACATAGACACTATCATGCAATTTGTACTGCACCTCACGGCGCTCGGCATTATAGCGGACCGCCTGCAGCACCAGATTAGACGACAGTTCGATATGATAGATAGAGTGCCCCCCCAGATACGCGATCTCAGAGATCGTCCCTTGGGCCCAGTTCACCTCGGTCTGCGGGCGTTCTTTACTAAGGTGCATTTTTTCGGGGCGAATAGCGACGCTGACATGCTGTCCTGCTGGCCCCAGGATGCTGTGATCGATATAGATCGGTTGATCGATATAGTTGGCATCGACGATGACATGATCCGGCTCCTCCTCAATCACCTTTCCGTCGAATAGATTGACGGAACCGATAAATTCGGCGGTAAAACGGCTTCTGGGAAACTCGTAGATATCATGCGGCGTACCGACCTGAACCAACTCGCCCTGATTCATGATGCCGACCCGATCGGCCATCGTCATCGCTTCCTCCTGATCGTGAGTCACCATCACACAGGTCACGCCGACCTGCTTGATGATATCGACTACCTCCAGCTGCATCTCGTTGCGCAGTTTTTTATCCAAGGCGCCCATCGGCTCGTCCAGCAACAACAGCTGGGGCCGCTTCGCCAAGCTGCGCGCCAAGGCCACCCGCTGACGCTGACCGCCTGAAAGCTGATGCGGCATGCGCTTACAAAACTCTTCCATATGCACTAGGCGCAGCAGCTCATTGACGCGCAGTCGAATCTCGGCCGCGGGGATCCTGTCTTGCTTGAGGCCGTAGGCGATGTTCTTCTCGACATTCATATGCGGGAACAGCGCGTAGGATTGGAACATCATATTGAACGGTAGCTTATGTGGCGGCGTACCTGCGACGTCCTTACCGTCGAGCAAGATAGCGCCAGAGGTGAGCGCCTCAAATCCTGCCAGCATTCGCAGCAAGGTCGACTTACCGGAACCCGACCCTCCCAGCAACGCAAAAATTTCCCCTCGCTGGATCGACAACGAGAACTCCCGAACCGCGATGGTGTCACCAAACGCCTTGGTAACCTTCTGGATCTCCAGCACAGTATCCGCCGGCGGGTTCAATGACTGCTGACTCTTATCAATGGTGGTTAAATGGGCCGATTGGTTCGCCATAACAGGATCCCTCATATTATTGTTGTTGATTTTTGTATACCGACCCGCACTGACAGGCATCATTAATTGCGCATGAGTTATGGGTCTACCCCGGCCGCGACTATCGGGAGATGGTGACGGCCCGCACGCTAAGCCTATTGTCCGATCTATTCCTAGCCTGTTGCCATATCGAGACTCTGAGTCTTGCCTGCAGCCTGTCGGACTTGGCCGGTGTCGCGAGGAAAAGACTGATTCGAGGCGGTTTTCGAACTATTTTGAGGCTAATAGTGGTGCTGTTAAGCGAAAAACAGAGTGGAAAATAGCCCCTCTTTACCTTAAGACCAGTAGCTTTTCCGCAGTAGATCAGTGTTCAGTCAGACAGGGTTGATTAAAGGTACGTCTATCTCGGATAAACAATAGATACCCCCGAGGTATCTATTGGTGGTTGGCTATTCAGGTTAAGAAGATATTCTCCCTTATAACAGTTTGATTTTATTAATATGAAATGCACAGCCTACGCGAATAGAGCCCTGGTTGCATGACTATCAACCGCTAAGCAGGCCATCAGTCTGGCTGTGATTAAACCCTGAACAGTTTTTGATTAAACATTAAACATTAAACATTAAAAATTAAACATTAAGCAGTAGATGCTCGCGTTCCCATGAGCTGATGACCTGATTGAAAGTCTCAAACTCGGCAAGCTTGACGCCGATATAGGCTTTGACGAAATGCTCTCCGAGAATCTCCTTCAACGGCTCGCATTCGTCCAGGCAGCGTAAGCCCTCTTCCAGGGTGCGAGCAACTTCGATCTTGTCACCCGGAGCAAAGGTCTCCCCTTCGATGGGCGCGGAGGGTTTGATCTTCTCCTTCATGCCCAGATAGCCACAGGCCAGCGTCAGCGCAATGCTCAGATAGGGATTGGCATCGGCACCCGGAAAGCGATTCTCGATCCGGGTCGCCTCGGGTGGGCTGGCCGGGGTGCGCAACCCGGCGGTGCGGTTGTCGATGCCCCAGTGGGTATTAACCGGTGCCGCGTTGCCGGGTACAAAACGGCGGTAGGAATTGACGTTAGGGGCGAAGAAGCTGATCGCATGGGGTACATAGCGCTGCAGGCCGCCCATATAGTGGTAAAACGTCTCGCTATAACCCCCATCCTCGGCGACAAAGATATTAGCGCCGGTTTTACTGTCGACCATGCTCTGGTGGATATGCATGGAACTACCGGGTTCGTGTTCCATGGGCTTGGCCATAAAGGTGGCGTAGATGCCATGCTTGAGCGCGGCTTCGCGCAGGGTGCGTTTGAACACGAACACCTGATCGGCCAGATTCATCGGGTCCCCATGCAGGAAGTTGATCTCCATCTGTGCCGCACCGACCTCATGGATCAGGATATCCACATCCAGGCCCTGCTTCTCGCAGTATTGGTAAAGCGTATCGATCACCGGGTTGAATTCGTTGACGGCATCGATGCTGTACGACTGGCGCGAGGTTTCGCGTCTACCGGAGCGGCCGACGGCCGATTTGAGTTCGCAATCGGGGTCCGTATTGGTCTCCAGCAGGTAGAACTCCAGTTCAGGCGCGATGACCGGGGTGATGCCTTCGGCCTCGTAAAGTTTCAGCACCCGTCGTAACACCCCACGGGAGGAAAGTGGATGCAGATTGCCTTCCATATCGCAGCAGTCATTGATGATTTGGGCGGTAGGCTCATCGGCCCAGGGCACCAACCTCAGGGTGGAGAGATCAGGAACCAGCATCATGTCACGGTCGGAGGGGTGAACCAGTTCGCCCGCATTGTCCGCACTGTCACCGGTCACTGTCTGGATCAGGACTGACTCGGGGATGCGACCGCTTTCTTCGGCGAGGAATTTTCGCAGGGGGTAGAATTTGCCACGAGCATTGCCGGTCATGTCCGGAATCATCGACTCAATTTCAATAATGTGGTTTTCTTTGAGAAAGCTGTCAAAGGCTTCCATAAATCACCTGTATGGGCAGTTGTAGTAAGGTTTTATGCGGGCTCCTTGCTGACAGGAACCTTCGTTATATTTTTTATGGGCCTATATTGGCCGCTGTAATCCTGGACTCCGAGCTTATTTCAATCTCGAGCGTTAACGCTTGCTAGGGACAATTAAATGTACGTTTTTATGGGATAAGTGGGATATACCCCTTGGGGTATATATTGGCTATGCCTGTATAAGTTGTTGAACCGCGATACTCAGGGCAGGAATCACCTCGTCGGAGGTCGTGCCCTAAACGATAAAATCTTCACCGGCGTATTCGGCAGCGGCCCCGCTGCTCGCCCCTGCGTCGCCCGCATGGCCAGGCCGCATCGTTCTGCCCCTGGAACTCAAGCCATGACTTACCCGATTACCCTTGTGTCCAATAGTACGTACCTGTAATCCGCTGTCCAGAACAAGGCTGGCCCGCAGGGGCAAACCAGAGTATCGGGGTGAGAGGGTCGTAGGGCGATCAAGATATATCTTCAATTGTGAAATTTTACTCTTTCAATTTCATGAAAAATATATGACACTAATTCATGAATATTTTATTATATATTTTCATTCGGCTAGAGTTTATCCGAATAAGACTGACGAACAACGCCATAGGCTGTAGATATTCAAGCACTTACAGTACCGGAAATTTTTACGGTGGCCAATGGCGGGTGTCGCCGGCACGTTCTGGTATCGCTTGTGCGATGCCGTATAAGCCCCTATTGATCTAGTGAGTATAAACATGATGAACGACTCCCATTCGGAGAAAGCGGCACTCGGTGCGTTGATCCGCGACCTGCGCAAGCGCAAGGGCTTTACCCTGCAGGAATTGGCCGGCCGCATCGGGCGCTCGGTCGGTTTTATGTCGCAGATCGAACGTGGTCTGTCGCAGCCGACGGTCGAGGACCTGAACGTGATCGAGAAAACGCTCGGCGTACCGACCACCTATTTCTTTCCGCAAGCCCAGGCCAGTGCCTGCACTTGGGTGACGCGGCCGTCCGAGCGCCGCACCCTCAACTATGCGCGCGGCATGATCGATCACCTGGTATCTCCCGATCTGTCGAATCGTTTCTGCATGCTGGAAACGGTGATGGATCCCGGTTCTGACACCGGCGATCGCCACATCCTGGATAGCTCAGAACAGGCCGGTTATGTGCTGGCCGGTCAGCTCAGTATTCGAGTGGACGGCGAACAACGTACGCTTGAAGTCGGCGATGCCTTCCACTTTCACAGCGGCACGCCTTGTAGTTACAGCAACCTAGGTACGGTCCAGACCCGGGTACTGTGGATATTTAGTTAAATCGTCAACAGCCAGTTAAATCGTCGACAGCACCCCTATCACCATTACAACCTGAGAGAGAGACTGATGAACGCAGACACTATGACTGACGACAGCTTGTTACAGGAAGTACGGACGTTTCGCCAGCAGCATCCCGATATTCAAAATGTCGACCTGCTCGGCTTTGATCTGGCCGGCCGCTTTCATGGCAAGCGTTATCCTATTGATCAAATTGAAAAGATTGCGGCCGGCGGGATGCTGAAATACCCGCAGAACATGCTGCTGCTCGGGACTCAGGGGCGGGTCTACCGCATCGATGACTACGCATTTGTCGATGGCGATCCGGATACCCCGCGCCGGCTGGTGCCCGGCAGTCTGGTGCGGGTTGGTTGGCAGTCTGAGCCGCTGGCGCAGATGCTGATGACCTCCGGTGGCACTGCCGCGCCGGTCTGCTTCGAGCCGCGCGAAGTGCTGTCGCGCGTGGTGGAGCGACTGCGTAATAAGGGCATGCGGCCGACGGTCGCGTTCGAGCTGGAATTCTATCTGGTGGATCGCCAGCGTCAGGATGGTTTGCCGCAAGCACCGCGCGATCCGGTCACCGGCTTGCAGGACAATACCTCGTTTGATATCGAGAGCCTGAATCGCTTCGGCGACGTCTTACAGGACATCGTGCGCTGTGCCCAGATGCAGGGCATCGATACCACCACCCTGTTGTCGGAGGATGGTCCGTCGCAGTTTGAGATCAATTTCAACCACACCAGCGATCCGCTGCGTGCGGCGGATCACTCGGCGATGTTCTGCCGCATCGTGCGTGGCGTGGCGCAGCAGCACGACTGTGAAGCCAGCTTTATGGCCAAACCCTATCTGCAGCATGCCGGCAGCGGCATGCACCTGCACGTCAGCCTGTATGGTGAGGACGGTGAAAATCTGCTGAGCCGCCACGCGGGTGCGGCCTTGCGGCATGCGGTGGCCGGCTGCCTGGCCTGGATACCCCACACGATGCCGATTTATGCCCCTAACCACAACGCGTTACGGCGCCATACCGGCGGCGCCGTGAATGCCGCCTCGCACGCCAGCTGGGGTCTGGAAAATCGCGATGCTTGCCTGCGCATTCCGGAATCTGAGCCGCAGGATTTGCGTATCGAGCACCGCCTGTCCGGTGCCAATGCCAACCCGTACCTGGTGCTGGCGGCCGTGCTATCGGCGATGGAATACGGTCTGGAGCAAGGTTTGGAGCCGATTCCTTCGCTCAACGAAGCGCGCAGCAGCGGTGTCGAATTTCCGACCGACATGCTGGAAGCGGTGCGCCGGATGGAGTGCGCCGACTTCGTGCAGGATGCGCTGGGTGCCGAGTTCGTCAACGTGTTCTGTCAGAACAAACGGCAGGATCAGCTGGCGTTCATGGCCCCTATCACCGCGCGCGAATGTGAGTGGTTTTTATAGAACGGTCCCTGTTAGTCCTGTGGGTTCGCCGTTAAGCGCTCCTGCATGGACGGCACTAGCTACATCCCTGTAGCGCGGGCTTCAGCCTGACAGTCACAGCATCCGGCCAGCCTTGTCGGACTAAAGTCCAACCCACAAAACGCTGCCCTTCGTAGGTTAGGCTACCGCTATCCTGCCACAGGGGGGAGCCTGACGATGACAGCGCCGCAACACTTAACTGGGACATAGCCAAAAAAAAGGCTCTGTACTAGTTAAATGTTGCTAGGCCAAAGGACACTTCACCGCTTACATTTAGGAAGGGGTTGTATGGGTGATCAGGCAGTATTTCGAAAGACTTGAAGCGGCAATCGCACCATCAGAATGACACCAAACCTCCTTCTAAACCGATGAAATTCAGACTGAAAAGGCCCGCAGGGTCGAGCCAGGGATGGCGAGATTGACAGTCTGAGGCAGACAAATCGGCAGGATAGCCGATTTGCACAACCGCAGGTTGCCCGAAGGGTGAGGCACAGGGACGTGCCACATGAATCCGAATCTGTCAGCCTCAGGCTGGATTTCATAGCGCCGCAGG
>JBLHND010000155.1:0-8497 GCA_047622605.1 Motiliproteus sp.
CCTCTAGCGTCGGCACGACACGATCCAACTCCTGCTGTTCACTCACCGGTGCCGCGCCAGGGCGGGTCGATTCGCCCCCGACATCCAGTAAGGTAGCGCCGGCCTCGACCATAGCGCCAGCCCTGATAAGCAGCGCCGACAGATCTAACCGACCACGATGATAGAGCTGGCCGCCATCAGAAAAGGAATCCGGGGTCACATTGAGGACCCCCATCACCTGAGGATGATCCAACGATAGGCTGCGCGCGCCAAAATGAAACAAGCGATCCGTCATACAGGGCACTTTAATGATAAACAGGCATTCATATTATTGATAAAAAAGCCGACATCAGCCGGCTTTTTTTAACAGCGTACTTATTAATAAGAGTTCTCAATAAGAGCTCTTAATCAGAGCTCTTAATCAGAGTTCTTAATCAGAGTGCGGGCTTGTCTGACGCATCGAGATCAGAGCCACCCTCGGCAGACGAATCCTGCTTTTGATCCTTAGCAACTTCTGGATCTGAACTCTTGGTACCGGTCACTGAACCACTGTCTTCATCCCAACCTTCGGGCTGACTCACCGGCTTACGGGCCATCAACTCATCGATCTGATCGCTATCGAGCGTTTCATATTTCATCAACGCCTGGGTCATCGACTCCAGGATGTCCCGATTATCCTCGAGCATCTTCTGTGCCCGCGAATAGCAATCATCAATAACCGTACGCACTTCTTCATCGATCAGTTTCGCCGTCTCGCCCGAAAAGCCTTTGGCAGCTTGACCCTGCATTCGCCCAAACGGATCACTGTCCTCATCGTCATACAGCAGAGGGCCCAGCTTGTCGGACAGACCCCACTTGGTCGCCATGCTGCGCGCCAACTGAGTCGCACGCTGAATATCGTTGGATGCGCCTGTGGTAACACCCTCAACACCCAGGGTCAGCTGTTCAGCGATGCGACCACCGTAGAGGCTACAGATCTGACTCAAGATGGCCCGCTTGGACAGACTGTAACGGTCTTCTTCGGGCAGAAACATGGTCACACCCAGCGCACGCCCACGGGGGATAATAGACACCTTATAAACCGGGTCATGATCGGGCACTAACCGGCCGATAATCACGTGTCCTGACTCGTGATAAGCCGTATTAAGGCGCTCGGCATCAGACATCACCATCGAGCGTCGCTCCGCACCCATCAGGACCTTATCCTTGGCTTTTTCGAACTGCTCCATGCTCACGGTACGCAGGTTACAGCGCGCCGCAAACAGCGCCGCCTCATTGACCAGGTTAGCCAGATCCGCACCCGAGAAGCCAGGTGTTCCCCGAGCAATCAGGTCAGGCCGGACATCATCACCCATAGGCACTTTACGCATATGTACTTTCAAAATCTGTTCGCGGCCGCGTATGTCGGGCAAACCAACGACTACCTGGCGATCGAAACGACCCGGACGCAGTAACGCCTTGTCGAGCACATCGGCACGGTTGGTGGCCGCAATAACGATCACCCCTTCTGTACCTTCGAAACCATCCATCTCCACCAGCAACTGGTTAAGCGTCTGTTCGCGCTCGTCATTACCGCCGCCCATACCCGCGCCGCGATGACGACCCACCGCATCTATCTCATCGATAAAGATAATGCAGGGCGACTGCTTTTTGGCCTGCTCGAACATGTCACGCACCCTGGAGGCACCGACACCGACAAACATCTCGACAAAATCGGAACCCGAGATACTAAAGAAAGGCACCTTAGCCTCACCGGCAATCGCCTTGGCGAGCAAGGTCTTACCGGTGCCCGGGGAGCCTGATAACAGCACGCCCTTAGGAATATGACCGCCTAGACGATGAAACTTACCCGGATCCATCAGGAACTCGACCAGCTCCTGAACCTCCTCTTTCGCTTCTTCAACACCGGCCACGTCGGCAAAGGTCGTCTTGATCTGATCCTCGCTGAGCAATTTGGCCTTGCTCTTACCAAAGGACATGGGACCGCCTTTACCACCGGCGCCCCCCTGCATTTGGCGCATAAAGAACATAAACACCGCGATAATCACCAAAATAGGGAAGCTCGCCACCAGCAACTGACTCCAGATGCTTTGCTGCTCAGGCTGCTTACCCTCGATGATCACGCCATGATTGTAGAGATCATCGACCAGTTTAGGGTCTTGCAGCGAGGGGCGCACAGTGACAAAACGGCCACCATTTTGCGTCTCGCCGCTGATCTCATAGCCTTCGACCACAACACGGGTGACCTGCTCACTACGCACCTGCTCAATAAACTGCGAATAGCTGATCTTATTGGACTCAGGCTCGGTATTAAAATTGTTGAAAACCGTCAGTAGTACTGCCGCAATGATCAGCCACAACACCAGGTTTTTTGCCATATCGTTCAAGCGAAGCTCCTTTAAGCTACTTCTATAACCGCCCTTCTAGTAGAAGAAGGACAACGGTCATCAGTTCTGCCGTAATACTACCCTTTAAAACCACGGCACAGCTGATAAATTTCCCGCGAACGGGCACGAGACGAACCAGGTTTGCGCGATTGCACCTTGGTAAAGCTCAGGCGCATCTCCGCTAACAACGAATCAAAGCCTTCACCCTGAAAGACTTTAGCCAGAAACACGCCCTCAGGCTTCAATACTTGCTGGGCCAACGCTAAAGCCAACTCGACCAGGTAGATCGCCCGCGGCTGATCAATCGAGTTCATACCGCTCATATTGGGGGCCATATCTGAAATTACAAGGTCTACCCGACGCCCATCAAGCGCAGTCAGAATCTGCTCATAGACAGATTCCTCGGTAAAATCGCCCTGGATAAAGGTCACATCAGCCAAACCATCCATCGCCAGGATATCGGATGCTATGACCTGGCCACTGCCGCCAACCTTTTCTGCTGCGACCTGCGACCAGCCCCCGGGCGCGGATCCCAGATCCACCACGACCATACCCGGACGTAACAGACGATCCTTTAGATCCAGCTCAAGCAGCTTATAGCTCGCCCTTGAACGATAGCCGTCATCCTTGGCTTTTTGGACATAGGGGTCATTGAAATGTTCCTTCAGCCACTGGCCGCTACTCTTTGATCGTGCCACGTTAGTATCGCTCCGGTATCCACTGCTATCGACCTGCTGGAGGTAAATTTTCTGATCTATCACGACTAATTGCGAGCTATTTCACGATTAAACTAAATAAATAACCTTTTTTGAGAGATCCGGAGCAGATCAGTGTTAAGTCCGGCGTACTCCTAAGGTAAAATAACCCTTAGTTCCATATCCATCTCCTGTGTCACGGATTCAGTATCCGCTCACACAGGGCAGGTCAATGAGAGGTCGACCATACTATTATGAGTTTAACAGCCACGCAAAAGAAACAGTATCGTAGTCTGGGACACAGCCTACATCCGCTGGTAACCGTAGCCGGCAACGGCCTTACCAAAGGCGTACAGCTTGAGGTTGACCGTGCCCTTGAGGACCACGAACTGATTAAAGTGAAATTTAGTGTCGGCGATCGTGAGGTTAAAATGGCCCTGATCCAACAGCTATGCGATCAGGTGCAGGCAGATCTCGTACAGCAGATTGGCAACATCGCACTGCTCTACCGTGCAGCCGAGGAGCCCGATCCAAAGCTATCCAACCTACTGCGGTAAGATCTGGAGGCCGCCCTCTCTCTTAAGGCTATCTTTAAGTGAATGGGCAGCCCGACCTTCAGCGCCTGAAAGAGCGACTAAGACCTCTAACAGGACTCAAGATCCTGCTAAAACCCGAACCCACATCAAGGTAACCTGTGCTGATGCCCTCTTTATCTCCCACACTTTCCCTGGCGATTGAACTGATCGCGCGCCCCTCAGTGACCCCTGACGACGCGGGTTGCCAAGAGCTATTGATTCAGCACCTGCGGCCGCTTGGCTTCACTATCGAGCGTCTGCCTTTTGGCGACGTCAGCAATCTTTGGGCGCGGCGTGGTACCTCGGGCCCGCTGTTTTGCTTTGCCGGTCACACCGATGTGGTCCCCTCAGGACCCGCCGAGAAATGGACCTACCCGCCCTTCGTTCCTCAGATCCATGAGGGCAACCTCCATGGCCGCGGCGCGGCAGACATGAAAGGCAGCATCGCCGCCTTTATCACCGCTCTGGAACGCTTTATTGGCCATCATCCCGATCATGCAGGCTCTATCGCCTTATTGATCACCTCCGACGAGGAGGGTGACTTTGTTAACGGCACACCCCGGGTTGTTGATGTCCTGGAGTCCCGCCAGGAAAAGATCGACTGGTGCATCGTTGGCGAGCCGAGCAGCACCCTGCATGTCGGCGACATTATCAAGAACGGCCGTCGCGGCTCCATCAGCGGTACCCTGGTGATCCACGGCAAACAAGGCCATGTCGCTTACCCTCATCTTGTCAGTAACCCTATTCACCTTGCCGCTCCAGCGCTGGCAGAACTCGGTGCAGAGACCTGGGATCAGGGTAATGACTACTTCCCACCTACGAGTTTCCAGATCTCCAATATTAATGCCGGAACGGGTGCCACCAACATGGTTCCAGGCGAGCTGGAGACTAAGTTTAATCTTCGCTTTTCAACCGAACTCAATGCCGAACAGATCAAACAACGGGTTCACGCAATTCTTGATGCCCACCAACTCGAGTACGCACTCGACTGGACACTGTCCGGCAACCCCTTTATCACCGCAGAGGGCCCGCTGGTCAACGCCTGCCGTGACAGCATCAAGGCGATCACCGGTCTCGATACGGAGCTATCGACTGCCGGAGGCACCTCAGACGGTCGTTTTATAGCACCCACGGGCGCCCAAGTCATAGAGCTGGGCCCCTGCAACGCCACCATTCACCAGACCGACGAGCAGGTGCGCGCCAAGGATCTCGATACGCTCTCCGTGCTTTATGAAAACATCCTTGCCCGTCTACTCACATCATGACCCTCGCAGCCAGCCTGTGCTGCCCGCTATGTCAGCACTCACTAACTGAACTCGATAACAGTGCCCGCTGCAGCAGCGGTCACTGCTTTGACCGTGCCAAGCAGGGCTATTACAACCTGCTGCCGGTACAGCAGAAACGTTCACGCGATCCCGGTGACGATGTCTTGATGGTAGCGGGTCGACGCGAGTTTTTGGATCAACACCACTACCAACCTCTTTCCGATGCGATCAGCAGCCTGTTGCTCTCACACCTGGAACCCTCACCACGACCCCTGCAGATACTCGATTGCGGTTGCGGCGAGGGCTACTACACCGACCGCTTAGAAGCCGAACTGCAACGACGCGAGCAGGAACACCAGCTGATCGGGATTGATATCTCCAAGCATGCTGTTCGGGCGGCCTGTACGCGTAGCCAGGATATCGCCTGGATCGTCGCCTCTGGTACTAAACTGCCTGTAACAGCTGCCAGCCAGGATGCCTTACTGTGTCTGTTTGCTCCTATAAGCCACAACACCTTCCATCAGGCCTTACGCCCCGGCGGACTGCTGTTGTTGGCGACCACCGGCTGCGACCATCTGCTGGAGCTACGTCAACAAATCTATCCTCAAGTGCGCCGTAATGCCTACGACCCACTGCCCGACCTCAACACGCTGTTTGAACCCATAGAGCAGCAACAGGTGCAGTACCGCTTCAACCTCACCGATAACCGCAGTATCTTGCAATTACTAGCGATGACGCCCCATCAATGGCGTACTGATGCTAGCGCTCGGCAGCGCTTGCAGCAACTAGAGCAATTAGAACTGAGGGTCGACATCAACCTGCACCTGCTCAGGGCCCGCGAGAACATTGACTCCTCATCATGCAGCGTCTAAAAGCATTTTTGCTACGCCAATCCAACGACCCTCGCCGCAACCTCAACTGGGTGTTGGTCGGTGCCCTGCTGTTTTTTATCGGCCTCGGGCTGATCTTCTACGCAGAGAAACAACTCTTCAGCTCCCTGCATCAAGAACTGACTGCGGTCCTGGGGCTGCTGTCCATGAGCTTCGGCGGTATACTGGCAGCCAGTGGCTATATCAGCCTCAGTATTTTACGAATTTTCAGGTTTATTAACGATGAGTCAGACCCAAAATGATCGCCACCCTGACATTGAAATCTATGCCAAGCAGTGCTCGATAGAAAAAATCACTCTCTGGCTGGAATCGACCTTCGAGCAGCTCGACGCTAAGGGCAAGCAGGGGAAGAGCTATCGCTTTATGGCGACCCATAAAAACTGCAGCATCCCCATTACGGTGATAGACCGTGCCGTCAAAGATTACTCCAGTATCTGGTTCGATTCGCCACAAACGCCCTGGATTCGCGATCTCGATTGCGCACTTCAGGCGCAACAGCAGCTCGACACTGAGATCCGTTGTATCGTTTCGGGATGGGCAGAGGGTGACGAACCCGATGAGTGGTGGTCAGTCACCGAACTGGGCGAAAACAAGATCCAATGGCAGGGATAGTAAGTTCTGGCTCAATGATCGCGGATCAAGCGGCCAGCAGAACCCGTGACTGACGCACCTCACCGACCAGATCATAGCGTTTAGCCAGGACAGCCGCCTGACTCAGCGGGACGGTATCGACATCCGTAATCGATGCTAATTCGGGGCTAGCCATTCGACTCAGCGGCTTGGTATCAAGCCAGCTGAGCCACATATGCAGATCGCCGGGACGCCCCTCGAGCAATGAACGCGCCATATCACCGGCTATTTCAGGGGTATAGAGCTGATTTCGGTCAAGGAGCCCTCCGTTCGGCTCAGCACTCTTGGCCTGAAGAGACAGCTGTTGCGCCCACTCCTGTGATGCCGAGATCATGCTCAACATCAACGCAAACTGCGCCCCATCCGGGCGCTGAACAGCCGGGTTCACACCCGCTTGGAGCGCATCTATCCGGGCATTGACGATCTCTTCAGGTCTCATTGACGTTCCAATAATGAAAACAAACAGCTGAATCCTATACAGCGGCCAGCTGTGGTTTTTCTTTAATGAAACAAATTTTCAGAACACAGTTTCTACTGATGCTCGATACAGTCAGGTATTTCGTAAAAAACAGAGACCACCAACCACTCTGCATCCCCACCAGGAGTCCTGACCACGACGGCATCTCCCACTGCTTTTTTTAATAGTGCGCGTGCCATGGGGGAGTCGATAGAGATGTAATCGTTTCTGCCAGAGATCTCATCAACACCAACAATGCGAAAACGCTTACGCTCCTGACTCGCATTATCGATCTCGACCCAGGCACCGAAAAATGCCCTGCCTTCTTGTTGCGGCGAGTAATCAACCACTTTAACAACCTCGAGACGCTTGCCGATATAACGGACCCTGCGATCGATTTCGCGAAGAATCTTCTTGTTATATTGGTAATCAGCATTCTCACTACGATCACCCAGGGATGCAGCCCAGGTCACCTTCACGGTTATCTCCGGGCGATACTCATGCCACAGATAGTTAAGTTCTTTTTTTAGAGCAAGGTGACCTTCTCTGGTAATTAAATTAGTTTTCAAACAAATCTCTCTTGTTGATCGGGCGTTATCCAAATTTCTCGAGCACTGTCAGATTGTCGGGCTTGCAGCACCTCCCACGTTTCTTTGGGCAGGATGGTTTGTGGGTTCGCCGTTAAGCGCTCCTGCATGGACGGCACGCCCCATAGGGACCACTTGTAGGTTGGACTTCTTCGACAACTGTTGCAGGAGCCTTCCGCTGCCTAGCTACGCTCCTGTAGCTGTTGCAGGAGCCTTGAGGTGCCTATCTGCAGCGCGGGTTTCAGCCTGACGATTTCCCCCTTTCCCCCAGTGAGAGTAGATCATTGCATAAAGCCTGGTTGAAATGAATTCCGACCTACAAGGATGTAGGAAGTGCGCTAAGCCCGTAGGGAACGGGCAGAGCCGACCTACAAGGATGTAGGAAGTGCGCTAAGCCCGTATGGAACGGGCAGAGCCGACCTACAAGGATGTAGGAAGTGCGCCAAGCCCGTAGGGAACGGGCAGCGCCGACCTACAAGGATGTAGGAAGTGCGCTAAGCCCGTAGGGAACGGGCAGCGCCGACCTACAAGGATGTAGGAAGTGCGCCAAGCCCCTGGGGAACGGGCAGCGCCTATCCACAAAAAGCCAACCCACAAGGGACCGACCCCAATACGAAAAAACCCCCAACACAAAGTGCTGGGGGTTTTTCGGCATGGTTTTGGTAATAAGCTGCGCTTGGCGATGGACGTCCTCAAATCACAGATTTGAGTCGCCCCGGCGGGGATACAAAGCGTCAGGATAGACGCTTTGCACAGCCATCGGCTGCCCGTAGGGCGAAGGCCAGGGACGGCCTGAGTGAATGCTGCGTTTTGTCTCTTTCCGCCGTGGCCCTACTTCACAGGGGTTTGCGGCCGCAAGCGGCACTCTCTGTTTCTTCCATGTGAGAGTGGTCATAAAGCCAGCGCCAATACGAAAAAACCCCCAGCACAAAGTGCTGGGGGTTTTCCGTATTAGGCGCTTGGCGATGACCTACTCTCACATGGGGAGACCCCACACTACCATCGGCGCTAAATCGTTTCACTACTGAGTTC
>JBLHND010000156.1:0-8463 GCA_047622605.1 Motiliproteus sp.
GTGATGAGCTGAATCATATCGTGGAAGGCAATATCCAGACGCTCAGCCTGATGAATGAGTTGAAGGAGCGGGGGACCAAAATTACCCTGATGGCGCCGACCCTGCTAGCGGCAGAAGATGCACAGAGCCAACAGCGTATCTGGCAAGCGTTAACGCTCAATATAACCCATATGTCAGATCTGTTGCCTGATATCTCAACCAACACCCTGGATCAGAAGGCGCAAACAGCCCTGTTCCAGCAGATCGATACGATTAACGCCATCCTGGCCGAACTCGATAGCAATGTACTCAGTAAATTTGAAGTTCAGCGGCAGAAAAGATCTGAAAATCAGCTGTTAAGATGGAGTTCGTCAGGTTTTCTTAGTGATATCAATAAATTAACAGAAACCTCTCAGAGGAATCTGTTTAGCTACTACAATCAGGACTCGCCCGATTCCTGGATCATTATGAACAGCTACGGGCAGGAGACGACCAACACCATCAATGCAGATCTGCAGCGTCTGTATCGCCTCAAGGCCGATGTGAACCTGCTCATTAATCTGGTCGACCGAGCAAAACATCTACCCGACCTGAACTCCCTGATTGCAACCCAAGCGCACTCCGATGAGATCATTCAGCGGGTTACTGAGGATATTCAGGCGATAGCCAGGGTGCCCGGCATCCAAGATCTAAAGCAAGCCATTGCCAATATCGTCTTTCGAGCTCGTGGTGATAACAATATGTTTATGATCCGGAGTCAGGAGCGGGCAATACTCAAGGCAGGGCAGCTCCTGCTTGCCCAGATGCAGGAAGAACTCGATAGTTTAAACAGATTAATAGCCGTTCAGACGGAAACCACCGAGGCCGCCGCACAGCGTTCTGCCAATAACGCCAAGGAGACGATTAAAAAAGGTCGTATCTGGATGCTGCTTATGGTCGCTGCGAGTTTATTGTTTTCTATTTTGACTGTCTGGCTCTATGTTGGCCGCTATATGGTGGCACGGATTACCAGCTTGGATAGCAGTATGCGATCGATTTCAAATGGCAATTTGGATGAGCAGGTGCAGGTTAAAGGGGATGATGAGATCAGTGCTATGGCACGTTCGCTGATCAGCTTTCGAGATCAACTCGCCACGCTGCAAGAGGAGCTGGTGCAGGCCGGGAAGTTGGCCGCCCTCGGTCAGCTATCGGCAGGGATCGCCCATGAGATAAACCAGCCGCTTTCGGCAATCGGACAGTATTCGCATAATGGTCTGCGCTTGCTGAAAGCCGGGCGACTGGAAGAAACCGAGAAAAATTTAAACCAGATATCTAATCTCACCAAGCGTGCCAGTACCATCATCACCAGGCTTAAATCCTTAGCCAGGAATCAGCCCATTAACCTGGTTGTCGTCGATTGTCAGCAGGTCGTGGATAATGTTCTGCTGATGTTGGAAGGCGATGAAGTCAGAAAGCTAACCCGCATCGAGGTCTCGTTCCAGAACCAGGTTAATCGGGTTAAAGCCGATCCTGTTCAACTTGAGCAGGTGGTCCTGAATCTAATGACCAATGCGCTAGATGCCATCAACAATCAGCCTGAACAACGGATCACTATCGACTGCCTGCACAACAATGACAGGCTGGAAATTCATGTGCGCGACAGCGGACCCGGGATTAGCACTGAGATGCGCAAGCAGATATTTGAACCGTTTTTCACCACCAAGCGGCGGGGCCAGAGCCTGGGGTTAGGTCTGTCTATCTCTTATAACATCATTAGAAATTTTGGTGGCAAGCTGACTGTAGAGGATGATTCAACTATTGGTGCCTCTTTCTGTATCCAGCTACCCCTATATCAGAGCAACCAGGCATGAGTTCAACCATGGGTAATATTCAGGTAATCGTCATTGATGATGAAGAGATCATGCGTGACTCCATGATTCAGACGCTCGAATTGGAAGGCTATACCGCCGCGGCTTATGAAGACCCACAGCAAGCGCTTGCGAAGTGCTCTCTGAGCTGGCTGGGAGTCATTGTCTGTGATGTGCGTATGGATATTATGAATGGCCTCGAGGTGCTGCAAAAAATTCTCGATATTGATCCAGAAATACCGGTCATTATGTTCAGCGGTCATTCCGATCTGGCCATTGCGATCAAGGCGATTCGGCAAGGGGCTTACGACTTCTTGGAAAAAACCGATGACCCGCAACAGCATCTCAACACCGTCGAGCGGGCCTGGAAGAAACGCGAACTGGTATTAGAAAACCGCCGGCTACGACAAGCCATCGAAGGGCAGCATAAAATTGATGAACGCCTGGTGGGTCAGACAGAGGCCATCGTGCGGCTGCGTGAAACGGTGCTCCAGTTGGCTCAAGTCGATGTCGATCTGATCATCCATGGTGCAACAGGCACCGGTAAGGAGGTCGTTGCTAAATCCCTGCACGACTTTGGCCCACGCAAAGATAAACCCTTTGTCGCACTCAATTGTGGGGCAATGACCGAGTCGGTGATAGAAAGCGAGTTGTTTGGTCATGAAGCGGGGTCGTTCACCGGTGCCAATAAGCGGCGAATCGGTAAGATCGAGCATGCCTGTGGCGGCACCCTGTTTCTGGATGAGATAGAAAGCATGCCGGCATCACTTCAGGTAAGGCTGCTCCGCCTGTTACAGGAGCGCACCCTGCAACGGTTGGGCGGTAATGCGGAGATCACAGTGGATATCCGGGTTGTGGCCGCTTCTAAGGTTGATTTGAGGCAAGCGGCAGATCAGGGGACCTTTCGGGAAGATCTCTATTACCGCCTTAATGTTGCCATCATTGATCTCCCCAGCCTGGATCAGCGCAAACAGGATATTCCGCTGTTATTTACCTATTTTGTTGATCAGGCGAGTCAGCGCTTTGGACGCGAGAGCAGGCCGGTTCCCGATCTGCTGCTCCGGCAATTAAGCATGCAATCCTGGCCAGGTAATGTGCGCGAGCTGGGTAATGCCGCAGAGCGCTGGACGCTAGGATTACCCCTCGGCGGAAACGCCAGTCTTGCCCAGACCGCACAACAGGGCAATCTGGATCAACTGGTCGACAGCTATGAGCGAGAGATTATTTTTTCAGCGCTCAAAGCCAATAAGGGGCAAGCGGAACTGACCGCCCAGGCATTGGGTGTGCCACGCAAGAAGCTCTATCTGCGGATGAAAAAGCACGGTCTCGAGCGTGCAGATTTCAGCGATAGCTGAGTTAAAAGTGACTCATAAAGGCAAGGTCTCCTGAGTCAAAACTGTCCCAAAAAGAGAGGCGAGGCTTAAGCTAAAATCATTAAATCATTGTTTTAAAATAATTATATTATCTCCATCGGTATTGGCCTCTGGCTTGCATTACCCCCTGTAGCGAATGCCATCGGTATTTCGATCAACACGGAAACTTGGAGAATAATAATGAAAATATCAACCCATAAAGCCGCAGTCTTGTTTGCATCCCTACTCACGGTGGGATTTGCGAGTAGCGCCTCAGCAGCGACTCAATGGCATATGCCGACACCCTATGGCGATGCCAATCTCCCCACCCAGATCGCCCACCAGTTTGCCGAAGAGATTAAAACCAACACCGCGGGCGAGCTCGATATCGTGGTGCATTCCGGTGCGTCATTGATTAAGCACCCGGAGATCCCCCGCGCGGTCAGGACCGGGCAGGTTCAACTTGGAGAGGTATTTATCGGGATCATGGGTAACACCCACCCGGTGTTCAAGCATGACAACATCCCCTTTCTGGCGACCACGTACGATAGCGCCGAAAAACTCTGGAATGCCGCCAAACCCGAGGTCGAAAAACAACTCAACAAAGAGGGCATGATGCTGCTCTACACGGTGGCATGGCCCGCTCAGAGTCTGTATACCAAGGCTCCTGTCAACAGCCTGGCTGATCTTCAAGGACAGAAGATGCGCGCGTACAGCCCATCAACCTCACGCTTGGCTGATCTGATGAACACCTCACCCACCACAGTGCAGGTACCCGAGATTCCCCAAGCATTCAGCACCGGGATTATCGACGCCATGATCACCTCACCCTCGACCGGTGTGAATGGTCAGGCTTGGGACTATCTGAGCCACTACACCGATGTCCGCGCCTGGATTCCCAAGAACGTAGTGGTGGTCAATAAGCGCTCTTTCAAGCGGCTCGATAAGAACACTCAGCAGGTCATTCTGGCTGCAGCGGCCGCGGCCGAAATCAAAGGCTGGGCCGGCGTGCGCGGTAAAGCCATTGAGGACACTAAGACACTCGCCGATAACGGGATTGTCGTGTCCGAACCATCCGCCGAACTGATGGCTGAGCTCAACCAGATCGGCGCCACCATGATCGAGGAGTGGAAAGCCGAAGCACCCGAAGTCGAGGCTATTCTGACCACCTTCAACCGGTAGTCTACGACACTAACGGCCCTGCGCATGTTGCAGGGCCCATCACCCAGGGTCGTTACTATGCGCTTTCTACTCAATACGCTTTATCTTGCCTGCGGATACCTGTCAGGATTCTGCATTATTCTGATTACACTGATTATTTCTGCGCAAATTGTGGGCCGGCTGTTCGGTTTTATTGTGCCATCGGCAGAAGACTTTTCCGGATACGCCCTAGCTGCCTCAACTTTTTTCGGGCTGGCCTATACCTTTCGCCACGGAGGACATATCAGGGTCACTCTGGTGATCCAACACTGGAGCCGCCGCTCGCGTTATATCCAGGAATTGCTGGTACTTGTTTTTGGCCTGCTGCTGGTCAGTTTTATGTCCTTCTACGCGATTCATATGGTGTGGGAATCCTACGTCTTCGAAGAGCTGTCATCGGGTTATATCGCGGTTCCTATCTGGATGCCTCAGGTGCCTGTCGCACTCGGGATTCTGGTGTTGAATATCGCGATTTTGGATGATGTTATCTCGGTCCTAAGACGCCACAGCCCATCGTACAAAACCCATGAAGGTGAGCTTCACCTGGAGGAGATCTAATGGACATGACCCTTATCGCAATTTCTCTGGCGGTGTTCATGCTGCTGCTGCTGGCGCTGGGCGTCTGGGTTTCGCTGGCACTCTTTGGCGTCGGTGTACTGGGGCTGCTGCTGTCGGGAAACGACCAGATCGGTTTGCTATTTGCTACCTCAACCTGGGGTGCCAGCACCTCATGGTCGTTAACGGCACTGCCGCTGTTTATCTGGATGGGTGAAATACTGTTTCGGACCCGCCTGTCCGAGGACCTGTTCAAAGGTCTATCACCCTGGTTGAGCGGATTGCCAGGAAAACTGCTGCATGTAAACGTACTCAGCTGTGGTATTTTTGCCGCAGTATCGGGCTCTTCCGCCGCCACCGCCGCGACCATCGGTCGCATGACACTGCCTGAACTCAAGGCCCAGGGCTACAGCGAAAAGATGTCGATAGGCACCCTGGCAGGATCGGGAACCCTGGGGCTGCTCATTCCTCCGTCGATTATCCTGATCGTTTACGGGGTTGCCGCAGAGGTATCGATAGGTCGGCTGTTCATCGCCGGCGCGCTGCCGGGTCTGCTGCTGGTATCCTTGTTTATGGGCTATACCGTCGTTTGGGCTCTGTTGAATAAGGACGGGGTACCCCAGCACGATAAGGCCCATGTTTCCTTTGCCGCAAAGGTTAAAGCCTTGCGCTTGCTATTGCCCATCATGGGCTTGATCGGTTTCGTACTGGGCTCTATCTACGGCGGTTTTACCACTCCCACAGAAGCCGCCGCATTGGGTGTTCTGGGTGCGCTGTTTCTGGCTGGCGTGACCGGCTCGCTGGACAGGAGCAGTTTTTCTGAAAGCCTGACCGGGGCGGTCAAAAGCTCCTGCATGATCGGAACTATTCTGGCAGGGGCGCACTTTCTGACCCTGGCGATGGGCTTTCTGGGTATTCCCAGAGCCCTGGCTGAGTGGATCGGGCAGATGGCGTTGTCACCCGGGGTGCTACTGATCTATCTGACCATTTTATTTGTGGCGCTGGGTTGTTTTCTCGATGGCATCTCGGTGGTGGTTCTGACCGTTGCCGTGGTATTGCCGATGGTGCAGCAGGCCGGCATCGACCTGCTCTGGTTTGGTATCTACATCGTGCTGGTGGTCGAAATGTCGCAGATCACTCCACCGGTCGGGTTCAACCTGTTCGTCATTCAGTCGCTGACCGGCAAGGATATTCTGTATGTAGCCCGCGCCGCACTGCCGTTTTTTCTGCTGATCTTGTTTGCAGTGATATTGATCTACCTGTTCCCGGAGATCGTTACCTACCTGCCGTCAAACATGAGCCAAGGCTAGTGACAGAAAGGCTGCACACCCGGCGTGAACTCAGCGTGGCCACTGCAGTCTTCTCTGTCCTGAACCCGCCTCTGGAGCTGTTCTGGCTAAGACTCGAAATCGGGCTCTTAGCTATTATCGAGGGTGGCGTCGCAGCGCCACGCTGGCGTTGATCCAGAATCTGGGTGCGGCCGTATTAAGCGCGTAGTGTGGTAGAGGCACGAACCGCATCAGCCAGGATTGATACGGTTCGTACGCTCGAGCATCCTAGGGACTGTCGAGGATAATTCTTACAACAACTTTAGCATCCGTTTTTTTGTCGGAGTGCAAAAATAAAGCCGTCTGCGGGAGGCGAATCTCGCTTGATTGAAAAAACAATAATACAGCATCAACTTCTGCAACACTTAACTGGGACAGAGCCTGAAAAAAATCATCAACGCACGTCAGGCTCTACGACATCGGTAACGTCGTAGGGCTCCACTTCCATGGCATCGATCACATAGCCGGCATCCGCTAATCCCGTGCTGAGCGTCTCCACCCGCATCATGCCGGTGACCCAGACCACATCGAAGGCGCCACGAATCTCGGCTCGATTACCCTCCTGCATGGACACGTAGACCGTTTGATTGAGTGGGGGTGGCGGGACATGGATGCAGGCGCCGAAATAGGGTACCAACAGGAACTTAGATGCGCTCGTGCCATCGGTCTCTATGGGCACCACATAACCGGGCATCTTGACGAGTATGCCGTTTAGGGCCGTGTTAACCGGCGCGAGCTCGTCGAGTGCTGTCAGTTTTTGCATCAGCTCCTCGACGCGCAGGTCATCATCGGGGAGTTCATCAATGTTGTACTTTTGCTGATATTCCTCGATGAGATCATTGGGGTCAAACCCCTGGGGTATCAGATCGGTCCACTCCAGTGTTGTTAGCGGAATGCTGTCATCCGTATCGGGATTGGCGTTACTTTCGGCAGGCAGCAGCGCTAGCGCCGTGATCAGGGCTATGGTCAGCGCTATGCTGGGCGCTAGGGCCAGTGTGAATCTGAGCTTTGTTAGCATGGGTTTTTTGCTTCCTAGAGGTGTATGGACATGCCATCGGCCAACGAATAACGGTAGGCCCTGTAAGCCGGAAGCAGCCCGACCAGCAGGCCAGCTGCGCAGGCGGCGGCTAGGAGCATCAGCTCGTGGGGCGTGGGTGGATGGATCGGCAGGAAGAGCCCCAGCTCTGTCTGGATTATCGGTCGTGCGAGCACTTGCAGGGCATAAAGGGCTGCTGTGCCCAGCAACGCCGCAAGCACCATAATGGCGCCGGATTCGCCGACGAAGAGTACAAAGACATGCCCGGGTTGTGCTCCAACCGATCGCAGCACAGCCATCTCTCGGCGTCGTTCATTCAGGCTGGTGAGAATCGCGGTCACCATCCCGGAAATGCCCACCAGCACCACCAGAATGGAGATGGCGAACAGTGCCTGCTGGCCGATCGCCAGGGTGTCCCACAGCTGCTGTAATGCCACTCCTGGCAATACGGCCAGCAGGGGTTCCTCGGGATACTCATTGATAAAGCGCTGCATTCGAAACGTGGTGATCTTCGATTTTAGCCCGATGAACACCGCGGTGAGAGTCTCGGGCTGCAAATCCATCAGCAGAGCCTTGTCCGCGTCGATCGGTACGGCGGATGTCGGAGAACCGTTTTTCCAGCCCACATGGATCGCCTCGATACCTTCGAGGCTGACATGCACCGTCCTGTCCACGGGGGTGCCGGTTTTTTTCAGAATCCCGACGATGCTAAAGGGCTTGTTGTCATGCTTTACAAAACTGACTTTGCCGGTGCCATGCGCCAGGACAATCTGCTGGCCAAGACGATAGTTAAGTTTCTCGGCGACATCGGCGCCAATCACCGCATCATAGACCGCATCAAAGGGCGCGCCGCTGGCAAATTCGAGCCCCTGGTCATCCGTATATTGATAGTGACGGAAGTAATCGAGGTTGGTGCCCAGCACGCGAAAGCCGTGATGGGAGTCGCCTAACGATAACGGGATAGTCCAGGCGACCAGCGACTGGCTGCGGATATCTTGATAGCTATCCCAAGAGACATTGCTGGTCGGATTGCCGATGCGAAAGACCGAATAGAGCAGCAGTTGCACCGGCCCGCTGCGGGCACCGACAATCAGGTCAGTGCCGGAGAGGGTATTGGCAAAACTCTGCTGGGCATCGGTGCGTAATCGCTCTACTCCAAGCAGCAG
>JBLHND010000157.1:0-8443 GCA_047622605.1 Motiliproteus sp.
CCCATTTATTTTTTTGCGCTATTCCAGGTGGGCTTGCATCTCGGCACCAATCTTCTTTCTCATCTCCATAAGGCGGATCGCCGATTGCTGCAGGTGGATATCTTGTTGCGTCTTCGGGATCCACTCGGGGATAGGGGTGGGTTTGCCGTGCTCGTCAACGGCCACCATGATCACGATGCAGTGGGTGGTCAGCTGGCGCTCAGACGTTGTAGGGTCTCCGGCGCGTACATCGATGGCGATATGCATAGAGCTACGCCCGGTATAGATGACCTGAGCACCCACCTCGACAATATTACCCACATGAATCGGTTGCACGAAACGTATGCCTCCGGCGTATGCGGTGATGCAGTATTTGCCGCTCCAGCCCGCACCGCAGGCGTAGGCGGCTAGATCGATCCATTTCATCACTGCGCCGCCGTGGACTTTGCCGCCAAAATTCACATCGGCAGGTTCTGAAAGGAATCTGAGGGTTATCTTTCTATCTGTTCCGGCCATGGTCGTTCTCGTTTGCTAGCAGTAGATCAGTGTTAAGTCCGACAGGCTGCTAGGGTTGGGTTAAGGCGGTTGGTCCGTTGGGCTGGGCGTACTCTGCGCTCGGCCCTGTACCCTGGCTGCAATTAAACCCTAAATGAAAATTCAGTGAAACCTATAGGTTAGATATTGGCTGTTGTTATAGGTTTGGCGTGCTCGAGGCCGTCCGTCCGTCTGTCCGCTGCTGGGCGTGCTAATCGGTGATCATCCTGTGGCTCCTCAGGTAGCGGTGCCCATTATGATGAAGTTACGGTCGCCTCTGTGATAGCACGAGAGCGGTTGGCGATGGATTATATTCGGGAGGCTAACCGAGCGTTATTGCAGGCAGCGATTTCCGCGTAATCCTACATTAACAAGCGGCCTCCTAGAGGGAAATAAACATGACTGATGTCGCCTATCTACAGAAGCAGCCGCAGCTGACCGAGATTTTTCTGATCGAAAACCGGGGCGAGTCCAGCTGGTGGGTGTTTTGCCAGCCTTTAGCCTGGGATGGGCTGCCGCTGCCGACCAGTCGGCCGGTATTCTTTGCCCGCGATGAGGCTAAGGCGCGTGCCTGGGTGGCGGCGCGACAGAGTCGCTAGGCTCGAGTGTGCGCAGGTCTCGGACGTTTGCAGGGTGTTCGCAGGGTGTTCGCAGGGCAAGGGGAGGGCAAGGGGAGGGCCGAGTCAGCGTAGGCGCTGCTGATCTGCCCAGGTTGCTGGCGGTTAAATCGGCATAGCCGGTGCGATTCATAGGGTTCTTTAAGTGTTCAGGTTGAATTTTATAAACCCTTAGCGGTAGCCTGAGTCGATAGAATGACCGGCGCTGTCGGTCGACCGCCCTGAGTGTCTTGGGCTGCGGTTCTAGACTCGACGCGGCTGGCCGACGCCGGTCCTGGTGGCCATTAGCATTGAATAAAACCGGTCGCCTACAGTCGGTGTTATTCAATGCGTAGAGCGGGCGGCGTTGCTTAGCGGTCAGCCAAGTTCTTTTCTGGCAAACTGTTGTTTTTAGCTGATTTGAGCTTAAACTATTGTCCTATAGTCGTAGGCACACCTGACTAAGGGTTTAACATCGATTCGTTATTATCACCCAGTGTTAAGTCGAAAAGAGCCGGTCAGCCTTCTCGCATCTATTGCTCGAGACAGTCTGCTCAGGGTACCAGTCGCTGGCCTCTGTCCCTTCAAGCTATGCACTTATTAATTGAATTCAAACAATAATAATTTTTAAAATGAGCGGAGTAGCGCCAGTTATGTCGGATCCACGCCAAAGTAGCAAAAGTAAAATTCTTACTAAGCTTGCCGAACTCTTCACCGCTAAGCTCGAATCTGGCCTTGCGGGGGAGCTAGACCGTTTTGCACGGCTCTACTATCACGTGACGCCCGTTGATGAACTCCAGGAGCGTCGACTCGATAATCTCTATGGCGCCACACTCTCGTGCTGGAATTTTATGCAGCAGCTGGATCCGGGAACGGCAAAGCTGCGGGTCTTTAATCCGGATATTGAGCAGCACGGCTGGCACGCTAACCATACGGTCATAGAAGTGCTCAATAGTGACATGCCGTTCCTGGTGGATTCGGTACGTATGGCGCTAAATCGCCAGGGGCTCTCCATCCACGCAATTCACAATGCCATTATTAACGTCAAGCGTGACGACCAGGGTAAGTTGTTGCAGGTGATCGAGCGTGATCAGGCGACGCCTGAGTGTCGGCGTGAGTCGGCGATCTACCTGGAAGTCGATCGGCGTAGTGACCAGGATGAGTTGAAAACCATCGAATCGAATCTCCAGGACGGACTCAACGATGTCCGCGCTGCAGTCAAAGATTACCCCGCGATGCTGGAGCGGGTGAAAGAAACCCTTCAGAGTCTCAATAATACCCCCAAGGCGATCGATAAGGCCGAAGTGGCGGAGGCGCAGGCGTTCCTTGACTGGATGCTCGATGATAACTTTACCTTCCTGGCCTGTGATGAGGTCGAGCTGGCAACAGAGGCTGGCGGGCTTGCTATTCGCCGTGTTCAGGGGCGCGAGCTAGGAACCTCCCGGTTGCACTCGCCGCGCCGCGCCCATAAGTTGCTGGAGCATCTGCGCGACAATGAGCGCAGCTTTATCGAGACCCCCCAGCCGCTGATGTTCGGCAAGGATGCACACCGTTCGCGTATCCATCGTCCGATCTATAGGGACCTGGTGGTGGTTAAGCGCTTCGATGCCGACGGCAAGGTGGTTGGCGAGCAGCGTTTTTATGGTCTCTATACCTCCCCGGTCTATGACATGCGTCCTTCCAGTATCCCTAACGTGCGTCTGAAGGTGGCGGCGGTCATCGCTCAGACCGGTTTTGAACCGGGTGGGCACAGCAGTAAAGAACTGCAGCAGGTGATTAAAGATCTGCCCCGCGAAGAGCTGTTCCTGGCGACCACCGAGGGCCTGTTTGATACCGCACTGGGGATCTTTAATCTGCAGGAGCGCCGCAAGGTGCGTCTGTTTATCCGCCCCGACCCCTGCGGCAAGTTTTTCTCCTGTCTCTATTATGCGCCCCGAGATATCTACAGCACCGACCTGCGCCACCAGGTGCAGCAGGTGTTGGAGCATCATTTCGGTGCACTGGATACCGAGTTCACCACCCATTTTTCCGAGTCGGTGCTGGCCCGGACCCATTTTGTGATGCGGGTCGATCCCGATCTCTGCCCCGAATGGGATCTGCAGGCGCTGCAGGCTCAGGTGGTTGAGACCTCGCGTGCCTGGGATGAGGCGCTGCACGATGCCCTGATCGAGAGCTGTGGTGAAGAGCTGGGTAATCGCTATATCAGCCTCTATCGGGGGGCCTTTCCCAGCGCTTACCGTGAGCACTTTGCGCCTAGTAATGCCGTTTACGATGTGCGCCGCCTGGCCGAGATAGACGCCGGAAAACCCCTGGCGATGAGCTTTTACCGGCTGCTGGAAGAGTCCAGCGAGATGCTGCGGTTTAAGCTGCTTAATGAAGGCGAGCCGTTAATTCTGTCTGATATTATCCCCATCCTCGAAAATCTGGGGATGCGGGTCGTCGGCGAGCACCCCTACGAGGTCCGTCGCAGCGATGGGCGGATTTTCTGGATGCACGACTTCCAGCTCAGTTACCACAGCACCGAGCCGGTCGCACTGCTGGATGTGAAGCAGCTTTTCCAGGAGGCGTTCGCGGCGATCTGGGATGGCCTAGCTGAAAATGATGAGTTTAACCGTCTGGTGATCAGCGGCAACCTGAGCTGGCGTGAAGTGGCGTTGCTACGGGCTTACACGCGGTATAATCGGCAGCTACGCTTTGATTCCAGTCAGCCCTACATTGCCGATGCGCTGGTGCGCCATATGCATGTTACCCGGCTGTTGGTGGCGTTGTTCCGAGCGCGACTGGATCCGGCGCGCCAGGCCAGTGTGAAGGTCGAGGCCCTGACTAAAAGGCTGGAAACCAGTGTGCTCGATGCGCTGGATCAGGTCGATAACCTCAACGATGACCGTATTATGCGGCGGATGCTGGAGCTGATAAAAGCCACCCTGAGAACCAACTATTTTCAAGTGGACGCCTACGGCGAGGCCAAATCTTATATCTCTTTCAAACTCAATCCGCGGTTGATTACTAATATTCCGCGGCCCTGTCCGATGTTCGAGACCTACGTGTATTCACCCCGTGTCGAGGGTGTGCATCTGCGTGGCGGCAAGGTCGCCCGTGGTGGCCTGCGCTGGTCTGACCGGCAGGAAGACTATCGCACCGAGGTGCTGGGCCTGGTGAAGGCCCAGCAGGTGAAGAACGCCGTGATCGTGCCTGTGGGTGCCAAGGGCGGCTTTGTGCCCCGTAACCTTCCGGAAAAAGGCTCGCGCGAGGAGATCCAAGCCGAAGGGATCGCCTGCTATCAGATCTTTATCCGCGGTCTGCTGGACCTGGTCGACAACCTGGTCGAGGGTAAACTGGTGCCTCCGGTGAATGTGATCCGTCATGATGAGGATGATCCCTACCTGGTGGTTGCTGCTGACAAGGGCACCGCCACCTTCTCGGATATCGCCAACGCCCTTGCCGAAGAGTACGGTTTCTGGCTCGGTGATGCCTTCGCCTCTGGGGGGAGCCAGGGCTACGATCACAAGAAGATGGGGATTACCGCCAAGGGGGCCTGGGAATCGGTCAAGCGCCACTTCCGCGAACGTAATCTCAATTCTCAGGCGGATCCCTTTACGGTCGTGGGGGTCGGCGATATGGCAGGGGATGTGTTCGGTAACGGCCTGCTGCTCTCCGAAACCGCGTTGTTGACGGCGGCCTTTAATCATCAGCACATCTTTATCGATCCCGATCCAGATGCGGCCAGCACCTTCGCCGAACGGCAGCGGCTGTTCGCTCTGCCGCGCTCCAGCTGGACCGATTTTGACGCCGCGCTGATCTCCAAGGGCGGCGGAATCTTCTCGAGGGCGGCCAAGACGATCGCGATCTCGGCGGCCATGAAAAAGCGTTTCGATATAGCGGCCGATAAGCTCAGCCCCAGTGAGCTGATCTCTGCGCTGCTCAAGGCGCCGGTCGATCTGATCTGGAACGGCGGCATAGGTACCTATGTTAAGGGCAGCAGCGAAAGCCATGCCGATGTCGGTGATAAGGCCAACGACGGGCTGCGTATCGATGGCTGCGAATTACGCTGCCAGGTGCTGGGCGAGGGCGGCAATCTCGGCTTTACCCAGTTGGGACGGATCGAGTTCGCCCTCAACGGTGGCGCCTGTAATACCGACTTTATCGATAACGCCGGCGGAGTGGACTGCTCCGACCATGAGGTCAATATCAAGATCCTGCTGAACGAGGTGGTCGCTAACGGTGATATGACGGTTAAGCAGCGTAACCTGTTGCTCAAGGAGATGACCGATGATGTTGGCCAGCTGGTGCTGGCCAATAACTACAGCCAGGTTCAGGCATTGAGCCTGGCTTGCGGGCATGCGGCCCAGGATTTGGATGAATATGTACGCCTGATCGACAGCCTAGAGGCCAGCGGTAAACTCGATCGTGGCCTGGAGTTTATCGCCGACAAGGAGGCGATGCAGAGCCGTACGAGCCTGACTCATCCGGAACTCTCGGTGCTGATCTCCTATATCAAGGCGGAGCTGAAGGAGGCGCTGATTACCCCGAGGATCTACAACGATCCCTATCTGGCACGCGAAGTGACCGGTGCTTTCCCGGCCCGCATCAGCGAACGCTTCCCTGAGGAGGTCAGTCAGCATCGGCTGCGTCCGGAAATTATCGCCAATCAGCTGGCGAATGGCATGGTTAACCGAATGGGGATTACCTATCCCCATGTGGTCAAGCAGTCGTCGGGTGCCGAGTATGACGATATAGCGGCGGCGTACGTGATCGCGCGCGATGTGTTCTCGATGGACAGCCTGTGGGACGAGATCGAAGGCCTGGATGGCCGGGTGTTGGCTGCCGATCAGGACCAGATCATGACGGATCTGCAGCGGCTGATGCGCCGTGCTAGTTACTGGTTCCTCCGTAATTATCGCTATGACCTGGATGTTACACGCTGTATCGAGCGCTATCGCGGCGGCATCGAGTTACTGATGCCCAGGATTGTTGATCTGATTCAGGGAGAGCGGCTGGAGGATTGGCAGCATAAGCATGCCCAGTTACTCGAGTGTGGTGTGCCTGATGCGTTGGCCGCCGTTGCTGCCAGCGCCGACAGTCTGTTCTCGTTGCTGGGGATTATCCAGGTAGCCGAGCAGACCGGGCAGCCGGTGGAGCGGGTGGCCCGGGTGTACTTCAATCTGGGTGACCATCTGCAGTTGCACTGGTTCGATCAGCAGGTGCGGGCTTTTGAGGCCAAGAGTCACTGGCAGTCGATGGCCTGCAACGGTTACCGTGACGACCTTAATATCCAACAGCGCAACCTGACGAGCAGGGTGCTGGACAGTGGCGGGGCCGACGAAGATGAGCAGGAGCAGCTGGAGCAGGTGGCGCAGTGGTTGGCGCTGCATGCGCTGCCGGTAGAGCGCTGGAAGCTGATGCTCGATGAGATACGTTCGGCCAAGATGCACGACTGTGCCATCTTCTCGGTGGCACTGCGGGAGCTGCTGGAGCTGTCACAAGCATCGATCTCAGCAAACACCTAACGGCCGCTGTCAGTCAGGGCCTCGCAACGAGGCCCTGACTGATGACTCTTTCCCAAGCCGTTGATGGCTCTTTTTCAAGCCGTTGACGACTCTTTTCCAAGCCGTTGACGACTCTTTTCCAAGCCGTTGACGACTCAAGCCTGTCGTTTAGGCAGGGCTCTAGTCTGGCTTGTGTAGCTCCTGAGGGTGGTTTCTAGCGTTTGGACTCAGCGTCTACTCGACGCTTAAGACAGGCGCTGCCTTTTTTGCAGGCGATACCCTGTCGGTGCGAACAGTGACTCTGGAAAATTCTGCGTCCGCACGTAATCCGTAAGACAGTAGTCTGTCGAGTTCATTCTTAACGACCGCGTAACACTCGCAGGTTCGCTGCTCCAGCGCTGCACGGTCCAGCACGGTAATGTGTCCACGGCGGTGGCTGATTACACCGGCCTGCTGCAATTTCCCGGCGGCAATACTGATGCCTTCGCGATAGACACCGAGCATTCGGGCAACCAGTTCATGGGTCACAACCAGCTCAGTCGACGATAAGCGATCGAGGGTTAACAATAACCAGCGACAGAATTGCTGCTCCAATGAGTGATGACGATTACACACGGCCGTCTGAGAAATCTGGGTGATCAATGCCTGGGTATAACGCAGTAAGACTCGCTGGAGTAAACCAGAGCGATTAAATTCGCGCATCAGGATCTTGTTTTCCAGACGATAGGCGTAACCAGCCGTCTGTACCATCGCGGAACTGGCGGTGCTGTTGCCGCCCATAAATAACGAAACACCGACGACCCCTTCATTTCCTACCCCGGCGGTTTCGGCTGACGCGCCGGACTCCAGCACATAGTGCAGCGAAACAATGCTGGTTGTTGGGAAATAAGCGTGCTGTAACTCCAGACCCGGCTCATACAGGAGCTCCCCCAGAGGCATAGATACTAATTCGAGATGATCACGCAAAGGCTCAAATTCCACTGCCGGCAGGGCCGCCAGGATATTGTTTTGTGCGGGACTGTTTTGAATCTGCCTCTTAAGTATAATCATCAGCGCCTCATTTTATCAGGTCTGGGGCAGGGCTAAGCTCCGCCCCAGGCTAGGGTGGCTGATGAAACGTGAAAACGGATTGAGCATCGGCGTACCTCTGATCTGGTATGGTTGTTGTGTATGGTTGTTGTGTATGGTTGTCATTAATATAAGCCGGGCACAGCAACTCACTTCGATAATATCAAAGAATTTAGTGCTAACGTCCTTGGTGCTGCGGTCCGTAACCGCAATTTATGACCCTGTCGATCGTAAACTTATCGAATCTAGATGTTGAAAACGCAATGACACCCTGGGGTTCGTTGGTTGTTCTAATAAAATAGGAGCCAATAAAACAGGAGCCAATAAAACAGGAGCTAATAAAACAGGCGCTAATGTTGATGGACTGTTGAAACATCTGCTTGGGAAGCATACGAACAGATCCTTGTTTTAAAAAATCATCCCTAGAGGTTTATTGGTCGTGTGATGAACCAGAGTATATTTTTTTTTGCAGGCCTGCATCCCATTTTAGGAGGATGCAGGCTCTATTTTCTTATCCTAGCGCCAGATGTCAGGTCTAGTCAGACAGGTTGCTGGGCAGGTGCAGTCATAGTATTCATCTGCAGGGTCACAGCCGTTTGTTCCCATAATCTGCCGTTGACCTTCGCGCCAGTATTAACCGCGATCTTGCTTTTCCCTAGGATCACGCCTTTAAAATTCGACGTAGTGCCCAGTGTTACCGGGCCGGAAACCGGCCAGAGTTCAGTGCGGTTGGCCTTCGGGCATAAAGGGCCCATGATCCGTTGACGTCAATAAAGCAGA
>JBLHND010000158.1:0-8401 GCA_047622605.1 Motiliproteus sp.
AGGATATTGGATCCCATCTCGGGGGTGATCGAATACACCGGGGCTGCGAGCACACCGGCAAGACCTGCCAGGCCGACACCAAAGCCGAAGGTGAGGGTGACGATCAGGGGTACGTTGATGCCGAACGCCTGCATCAGCTGTGGGTTTTCGGTACCGGCTCGCAGGTAAGCGCCAAGCTTGGTCTTTTCAATCAGGAACCAAGTACCGGTGCACACCAGCAGAGAGCAGACGATGATCCAGGCGCGGTAGTTAGGCAGGTACATAAAGGGTAACCGGGTGCCGCCCTTGAGTTCATCAGGGATCGCATAGGCCAGGCCGGAGGATCCATACCAGTGGCTGAACAGGCCCTGGAGAACCAGGGCTACACCAAAGGTCAGCAGCAGGCTGTAGAGATGATCTTCACCGGCAATAGGGCGAACCAGAAAACGCTCCATAAGGATGCCGATGATGGCGATGCTGAGCGGTACCAGCAGCAGTGACCACCAGTAACCTATTCCCAGGTACTGCATCGCCATCCAGGCACCGAAGGCACCGAGCATATAGAGTGCGCCCTGAGAGAAATTGATAATCTTGAGGAGTCCGAAGATGATTGCCAGCCCCAGGGCCAGTAATGCATAGAAGGATCCGTTGATAAGCCCTATCAGCAGTTGGCCGAAGAGCCCGAAAAAATTGATATCGAAAAGAGTCGCCATAATCACACCTGAAGGTTGTTCAGACGGAAGCGCAGCGCTTCCTTTCTTAAGTGTTCTTGATTGTGCTTGCTTTGTAATGCTTTGCTGTTGTTCTTCGGAGCTCAGCCTGAAAGACACTTCAGGGAGAAAACCGATCAGAGGGCATCGCAGACGATACCCCCTCATCCTGCCTGTTGCCCTCGGCTGGAGTTCAGCTCACCAGGGCAGCAGGCACTCAAGAGCCGAGTGGGCTCTCGTGACAGCAGAGGCTTATTTGGCTAACGCGAACGCACAGCCACCATCTTCCATCTTCATAAAGGCATCATCACCCTTGATTACCTTCTCGATAGCGAAGATATCATTGTCATCTTTGCGTTCTGCAGCGGTCTTGATGCGTACCTGGAGCATGTCGTGAACCATGCGGCCGTCTTTACGCAGGTAACCGTTGCGAGAGAAGAAATCCTCAACAGGCATCTCTTTCATCTTGGCCATCACCGCCTTGGACTCATCGGTACCGGCCGCTTCTACGGCTTTGAGGTAATGCATGGTCGAGGAGTAAGCGCCGGCATGCGGCATGGCGGGGATCTTGCCATCCATACGGGCCATATAACGCTTGGACCAGGCGCGGGTCAGGTCATCCATATCCCAGTAGAAACCGGTCGTCAGTTTCATGCCACCGGCGATGTCCGGATCCAGTGCCTGAGCGTTGGGGGTGAATACCAGCAGACCGGCCACATCGGTGGTCTCGGTAACACCAAACTCGGCCGCAGTCTTCAGGGAGTTGACCATGTCGCTACCGGCGTTAGCCAGGGCGATAACATCGGCGCCTGAGGCCTGGGCCTGCAGGATATAAGAGGAGAAGTCGGTCGTGCCTAAAGGTGCACGTACGCCGCCAACCACTTCGCCGCCATTGGCATTGATAACGCCAGTTGCGACCTTCTCTAGGGCATGACCGAACGCGTAGTCAGCGGTCACGAAGAACCATTTCTTCTTGCCACTCTGTACCATAGGTTTAACGGTGCCGTTAGCCAGGGCCACGACGTCATAGGTCCAGTGCGCGTTGAAGGGCGAGCAGGCCTTAGTGGTGAATGCATGGCTGGCAGAGGCTGCGATCAGGGTGATCTTCTCATTATCAGTCATAAACTTGGCAACCGCGCCGGTTACGGAGCTTGCGACCGCGCCGTTGATCACGTCTACCTGCTCTTCCTCGACCCACTTACGGGCGATGACCGAGCCGACGTCGGGCTTGTTCTGGTCATCGGCGAACACGACTTCGATCGGCATGCCGAGCACGGTGCCACCAAAATCTTCGACCGCCATCTTAACGGCCTCGACACTGCCCTGGCCGCTGATGTCGGCATAAACGCCGCTCATGTCACCGAGCACACCGATTTTGACTTTATCATCAGAGACAGCGGCAGCTTGGGCGGCGCCGGTAGCGGCGATCAGGGCCGTGGCCAGTAGGGTTTTGCGCATCATGTTCATTGTATTCTCCAGTTTTATTTTTGTTGTGCTGTGTTATCGAACTTGGACTTTGTTAATTGGAGTGCTAAACACCCAGGTAGGTATTTAGCAGCTCGGTTTTTTCTACCAGCTCATCGGCACGGATCTGCTCGACGATATGGCCGTGCTCCATCAGGTAGTGGCGGTCGGCAATGGGGGCCGCAAAGCGGAAGTTCTGCTCCACCAGGACGATCGTAAGGCCGCGCTCCTTGAGTTTCAGCAGCACCTCGGCCAGCTTCTGCACGATCACCGGGGCTAGGCCTTCGGTGATCTCGTCGAGCAGCAGGATGTTGGCACCGGTACGCAGGATGCGCGCCATCGCCAGCATCTGCTGCTCGCCGCCGGACAGGCGGGTACCCTGGCTCTTGCGACGCTCGGCCAGATTTGGAAACATCTCGTAGATCTCTTCTACCGACATGCCATCTGAGCGGACCACGGGTGGCAGCATCAGATTCTCTTCCACATTGAGGCTGGCGAAGATGCCGCGCTCTTCCGGACAGTAGCCCATGCCCAGGTGGGCGATCTTATGGCTGGGCATGTTGATGGTCTCGTGACCATTGATAACGATAGATCCAGAGCGCTTGCCGACCATATTCATAATGGCCTTAAGGGTCGTGCTGCGACCCGAACCGTTACGGCCCAGCAGGGTGACCAGCTCGCCCTGATTCAGGGACATGTCGATACCGTGCAGAATATGGGATTCGCCGTAGTAGGCATGCAGATCACTGACGCGCAATTTTTCCCGGTTGGATTGAGTTTTATGGACAGTGCTCATGCGTTAGTCTCCGGTGACTGAGGGCTGTTCGCCGCTGCGGCCTGGGACGGTTTGGCAACCGGTTCATCCGCAGTCGCAACCCCCATATAGGCTTCGCGTACCTGAGGGTCGGCAGACACATGGGCGTAATCACCCTCGGTCAGGACGGCGCCGCGTTGCAGTACGGTGATGGTGTCGGAGAGGTCTGCCACGACGTTGAGGTTATGCTCGACCATCAGGATGGTGCGATCTTTGCTGACTTTCTTGATCAATTCAGCCACGACACTGACATCCTCGTGTCCCATACCCTGCGTGGGTTCGTCAAGCAGCAGCAGTTCCGGATCCAGCGCCAGGGTGGTGGCGATCTCCAGCGAGCGTTTGCGTCCATAAGGCAGGTCAACCGCCTGAGCCTGGGCAAAGGGCGCCAGACCTACGGAGTCGAGCAATTCCATGGCACGGTCGTTGAGGCTGTCGAGGCACTTATCGGAGCGCCAGAAGTAGAGGCTGTCGTTGCGTTTGCGTTGCAGGGCGACGCGCACATTGTCAATCACGCTCAGGTGCGGGAATACTGCTGAGATCTGAAAGGAGCGGATGATGCCCCTGCGGGCGATCGCATCGGACGTCTTGCTGGTGATATCATCGCCGTTGAACAGAATCTGCCCTCGCGTGGGGGTCAGAAACTTGGTCAGCAAATTGAAGACGGTGGTTTTTCCGGCGCCGTTTGGGCCGATCAACGCATGGATGGAGCCGCGTTCGATTTGTAAATTAACATCATCGACGGCAGTGAATCCTTTGAACTCTTTAACGAGATTGCGTGTTTCTAGGATGATATCTCGGCTCATGAATAGGGTTCCTGACCTTGATGACCCGTAGTCGGAGGTACCGTTTCGGGTGTTGTTTTTTTTGTTGTAAGCCGACGTTGGCTGTTGCCTCTAGCGCCGAGAACCCATTAAACACCCTGAGTGTTGCCCAAATAGGTCTGAAATCTAACCAAATGTAACAGCCCTGAGTTTTTGTAGGTTTTTTGTGGATCGGGCTTTAGCCCGACGATGGCGACTCCTTGCTGGCTCTGTCGGACGGCTTTCAACCCACAGGAGAGGGTGCTTCTTTTGTGGGTTGGGCTTTAGTCTTACGATGGCTGCTCCTTGCTGGCATTGTCGGACTACATTCAGCACAATAAACGCCGACCTACCGGGGAGGGTGTTTCTTTTTTGAGTCGACCGTTAAGCGCTCCAGCATGGACGGCACTCACTACGTTCCTGTAGCTCGGGCTTCAATCTGTCAATCACTAGCCCCCTTGCCAGCCCTGTCGGACTAAAGTCCGACCTACAAATTAAAAGAAGAATAACAATATGGTGTTAGGGTCAAAGTTACTGCAGCGGTTTTTCTTGGCGATGGTGTCTATCATCGCGATGTTTGCGCTGGCGATCTATTTCTATTCAGTGCCGCTGATCAAGAGCACGGTCTACGGCATAGAGCTGAATGCCAGTCGTACCGTACTTAATAACGTCTATCAGCTGGCCGAAAAGATTCACTTCAGCCTCGAAGGTTACCGGCTGCAGGCGCTGGAGGCGCGCAAACAACAGCTCAAAAGCGTCGTGGCGCTGGCGACGGCGTATGCCGAAGATATCTTCGCACGGGCCGAACGCGGCGAGCTGAGCGACGCCCAGGCACGCAGGCAGCTGTTCGAGGGGTTGCGCAACTTCACCTACGGCAATAACGACTATGTCTGGGTCGCGAGTTACGATGCGGTGCTGTTATCCCATCCGGATGACCGTTTTCATGGTGTTGATACAACGATTCTCAGTAGCGGTTCGAGCGAAGCCGTGATCTCCAGAATCATCGATCAGGCACGGGCCGAGGGTGATGGTTTCATCGAGTATCAGTGGCAACGTCTCGATCAGCGCGAGGCGGTCGCTAAGATCTCTTATGTCAAAAACTTTCCGGACCGCAAGTTTGTCATGGGTTCGGGCCTGTATCTGGATGATATCGAGGCCGAGGTGCAAAAGCGGCTCAGGTTAGCGATGGTAGAGCTGCGCGTCGCCCTACAAGAGATCAAGATAGCCAAGACCGGCTACCTGTACATCTTCGATGCTGACGCCAATATGTTGATCCACCCGAATGATAATCTCGATGGCATCAATTTCCTCGACCAGCTTAACCCGGCGACCGGAATATCGATCGCCAAGGAGTTGGTCGCGGTTGCCGATACCGGTAAAGAGTGGGCTTATCCCTGGGATAAGCCTTCGGATCCGGGGCATTATGTGTATCAAAAAACCTCCCTGGTACGCCACCTCAAAGGGTTCGACTGGTATATAGGGTCTTCGGTCTATGAGGATGAATTGCGTCGCAGTTCAGAGGTGCTGACCGAGCGCATCATGACCATCACGGTGGTGGTGCTGTTGCTGGCCGTCCTGCTGGCGCTACTCTTTATGTCGCAGATAGCGGCACCGATCAAACGCCTGGCCGAAACCGCTAAACGGGTGAGTCGCGGCGATCTGAGCGCCCAGAGCGGTGTTAACAGCGACGATGAACTCGGGGTGCTGGGGCGCACCTTCGATACCATGGTGACCCAGCTGAGTCGCAATATACAGAACCTCGATCGCCAGGTGCAGAGTCGGACTCAGGAGTTGGCCGCCACCGAGCAACGGCAGCGAATGATCCTCGATGAACTCCCCGCACAGATCGCCTATGTGGGGGCCGATCAACGCTACCGGTTTGTGAATCGTCGCTACGCGCAGATGTTTAATCAGACCAAGCGGGCGCTGGTCGGGCGCTCGCTGCAGGAGGTGATGAGCCCGGAGATGTACCTCGAACTGGTACCTTATTTTACCCGCACCCTGGCGGGTGAGGAGAGCCATTTTGAATACAGATTCAAGTTTGAGGGTCGCGAGGTGGTCACCAAGCGTAAGTTGATCCCCGAGTTTGGAGACGACGGCAAGGTGACGGCGGTCATTATCCTGAGTCTGGATGTCACGGCTGAAAAGGAGGCCGAGCATAAGCTGACCGAGGCCCAACGGATGAACGCGGTTGGCCAGCTGGCCGGTGGTCTGGCGCATGATTTTAATAACCTGCTGACGGTGGTGATCGGTAATCTGATCACCGCCGGCGATCGCTATGCCCAGGTCGAGGGGCTGTCGAACTATCTGGAACCTGCGGTGCGGGCCGGGCAGCGGGGCGCCGATATCACCAACCGCTTGCTGGCCTTTTCCCGTAACCAATCCCTGGTGCCGACCCGGGTCGATGTGGCGCTGCTGTTTCGCGATTCGCTGACGCTGCTGCAGGGGTCTTTGCCCAGCAATATCGACATCAGGCTTAATGCCGATACGGGGCATGACAGCAGCGCCTATGTCGACCAGAGTCAGTTTGAAAATGCGATCTTTAACCTGGCGCTCAATGCGCGTGATGCCATGCCCAAGGGAGGGGCGCTGACCTTCGGGGTGCTGGAGCGCAGGATCGACCACCCGGTGGAATATGATGAGATGGTGGTGCCGGGCGATTATCTCGAGGTTTCGGTCTGCGACAGCGGCGGGGGTTTTGACCAGAGTAGTCTCAATCGTGCCTTCGAACCCTTCTTTACCACTAAGAGCGGGACCAGTTCGGGCCTGGGGCTGAGTATGGTCTATGGCTTCGTGAAACAGTCCCAGGGCTATATCCGCATCGATAGCTGCATCGATAACACCCTGGGACCAGGTGCCTGTGTGATCCTGTTGTTGCCCGCCAGTCATACTGTACCGGAGGCGGCTGAGCCCCCGACGGCAGAACTGGCCTGGCCCGTATCGGGTGAGGGCAAGCTTATCCTGCTGGTGGAGGATGATGCGGATGTGCGGGCGGTCATCCTGGAGCAGTTGGTGGGTCTTGGCTTTGCCGTGGTCGAGGCCAGTGATGGCGACGAGGCCCTACTGTTGCTCGATAGCCTGGCAGGCCTGTATGCACTGGTCTCGGATATTATGATGCCGGGCAGTGTCGATGGCTATGAGCTGGCCGACAGGGTCAGTCGCTCGCGTACCGAGGCGCGGATCATCCTGATCACCGGCTACGCCTTCGATCAACAGACGCGGGGGGCCGATCGCCCCCATTACCTGACGCTGCGTAAACCCTTTAGACGGGATACACTGCGGCACGCCTTATTACAAACCGATGTGTCTGACTCGGGTTCAGCGTCAGGCACAGGCACAGGCACAGGCACAGGCACAGGCACAGGCACAGGCACAGGCAGCGGCGAGTCGATACGCGCCGCTGTCTCGAACGCTGCTTTGCAGCGACCGACTAAGCCAGGGAGAGATCATTAGCGTGAGTAGTAAACCAACGAACAGACTGATCTACGTTGTCGAAGATGAGCAGGATATCGCCACTCTCGTGTGCACCGAGCTGGAACGCTTTGGCTATGAAACGGCGAGTTTCCGCACCGGAGCCCAGGCAACGCAGGCGGTCAAACGCCGCACCCCCGCGCTCTGTATCGTCGACCTGGGATTGCCCGATATGGATGGCCTGGCGCTGGTGCGCGAACTCTGTGATAAGCACCGGGTGGGGGTGATGATCCTTACCGGGCGGGGCAGCCTGCCCGATCGGGTGCTCGGCCTCGAGCTGGGCGCCGACGATTACATCATCAAACCCTTCGACCCCCGCGAGCTGGTCGCCAGGGTCAACAGTCTGCTACGCCGCCTGGATCAGATCGGCCAGCCCCCAGCCGACGGCTTGCAAAAAACCGCTCAGTTCGGAGACTGGCGCTTCGATCCCTCCACCCTGACCCTGAGTCATCGCGATGGTCGCAACGATCGCCTCAGCGCCGCCGAGTCTGACTTGCTGCTGTTGCTGCTGCGGGCACCCCAGCAGATCCTCAGTCGAGACCGACTGATGGGCGACCTGCAGGGGCGGGACTCCATCCCTTTCGAGCGCAGCATCGATGTACGGATGTCGCGGATCCGCAAAAAGCTGGAAGATGATCCCAAGGTGCCCAAACTGATCAAGACCGTTTATGGCGTCGGCTATCTGCTTTCTGTAGCGGTGGAGTGGGCCGCGCCTTAAAAAATCGGGATTCAGCCTGACGTCTTTTCTTTTGTGGGTTAGCCGTCAATTGCTCCTGCATGGGGGCGCTCACTACGTCCCTGTAGCTCGGGCTTCAGCCGATGGTTATTCCGCCAGCAAGCCGTCAGACCAGGCGGGTTGAATGTTGGCGCAGACGATAAAAAACGGATTGAGCAGGGTATCCAGACGGGTGTTATAGCGCAGCGGGGTCAGGCCTGGGTGTTCGAGCACCAGGCCGCCGGCGGCTTCCACCACCGCCTGGGCGGCGGCGGTGTCCCACTCGCTGGTCAATCCCAGCCGCGGGTAAAGATCGGCAGCCCCTTCGGCGACCAGGCAGAGCTTCAGAGAACTGCCCATGGCCAGAATCTCGGCCTGATCCAGCTTGGCAACGAACGCCTTAAAGGCCTCGGACTGATGGGAACGGCTGCCCACCACGCGCCAGCCA
>JBLHND010000159.1:0-8386 GCA_047622605.1 Motiliproteus sp.
GACGCTGACTTCCGGGTCTGGTACGAACGCAACAGCTTCGAGCATAAGGTGCCGGGCTATCGCGCCCTGACCATCACCGTTAAAGGGCTGCTTAAAGCGCCCGGTGACGTCACCGATGTGCAGATGGACAGCATTGCGGATCTGGCAGATCGTTATAACTTCGGCGAAATCCGCACCACTCACGAGCAGAATATGGTGTTTGCCCATGTGAAGCAGGCAGATCTGTATCCGCTCTGGCAGCAGCTGGTGGAGCTGGATCTGGCCCGGCCTGTGGTCGGCACTATCCAGGATATGATCGTCTGCCCTGGGCTGGATTTCTGCTCGCTGGCCAACGCCGAAACGCTCAGCGTGGCGCGCCAGATCAACGACCGATTCGACGATCTTGACTACCTCTACGAGCTGGGTGAGATCACGCTGAGGATGTCCGGCTGCATCAACGCCTGCGCCCATCACCATGTCGGTCATATAGGAATTCTCGGGGTCGACAAGAAGGGTGAGTCTTTCTATCAGTTTACCCTCGGTGGCGCCTCGACGGCCGATGCCTCTCTGGGCAAGGTACTGGGTAAATCGGTGCCGCAGGCCGACGTTGCCGATACCCTGGAGAAAATTCTGCAGGTCTTTGTCGACGTTCGTGAAGAGGGTGAGCGTTTTATCGATACGGTTCGCCGCGTGGGTGACCAGCCATTTAAGGAGTCCGTATATGCCGTTAATCATTAATCAACAACCGGTCAACGATGATCGCTGGATCAGCATTAACGATGTCGAGCAACTGCAGGCGCAAGCGGCAGATGCCGACCTGATTGTCAGCTGGGCGCTCTTTCAGTCTCAGGAGCAGGATAAGGAGCAGTCTCAGGAGCAGGAGCAGTCTCAGGCATTGGCCGGTCGCAGCGGGCAGCTGGGGATCGCTATTCCCAACGACCTGGATGTCAACGAGCTGACGTCGTTGCTGCCACAATTGGCGCTGATCGCGGTAGATTTCCCCAGTTTTGGCGACGGACGGGCCTTCTCGCAGGCCCAGTTGTTACGCCGGGCCGGTTTTAGCGGCCAGATCCGCGCCCTGGGTGATGTGACCTGGGACCGGCTGCGTTTTATGCACCGTTGTGGTATAGATGCCATGGAGATCGCCGACGCGCGTTATACACCCGAGATGCTGCACGCTTTTGCAGAGATCTCGGTGCGTAACCAGGGCGCTGCTGACGATCCCCAGCCCCTTTACCGACAGCAGGAAGCTTAACGATGAACACCAAACTGGACCCGGTCTTGCAGGCCAAAGTCGATAATACCGTTGCTGTACTCAGGCAGGCCTATGCCGATCATGGCCTCGTCACCTTTGCCAACAGTCTCGGCGCCGAAGATGTCGTGATTACCGATCTGATCCGTTGTTTTGTCCCCGAGATCGAGATCTTCAGCCTGGATACCGGGCGTCTGCCCGAAGAGACGCTAGTGCTGCTCGCCAAGATCGAGCTGCGCTACAAGTTTAAGATGAGGGTCTATTATCCTGAGTCGGCCTCGGTCGAGACTTATGTCACAGAAAACGGCATCAACGGTTTCTATGACTCGCCAGAGCAGCGTAAAGGCTGCTGCTATGTGCGTAAGGTCGAGCCGCTCAAACGCGCGCTGACGGGCAAGAAGGCCTGGATCACCGGTATTCGCCGCGAGCAGGCGGTGACCCGCGATACGGTCGAGTTTAGTGAGTGGGATGAGAGCAACCAGTTGCACAAGATCAATCCGCTGGCCGATTGGACCGAGACCGAGGTCTGGGGTTTTATCAAGCAGTTTGCGCTGCCCTACAATGCCCTGCACGATCAGCACTATCCCAGCATCGGCTGTGCGCCCTGTACAAGGGCGATCTCAGCGGGCGAAGACGTACGCTCGGGACGCTGGTGGTGGGAAAACCCCGAGAACAAGGAGTGCGGCCTGCACCCTGCGTCCTCGTTGGTTAAGCCCGAGTAGCAGAGGTAAGAGATCGATCAAGCCCGGCCCTGTGCCGGGTTTTTTGGTTCTGGCACGGATGTCGCATTACGGATGTCGCACTAAGAAGGATGCAGGCTGGTATCACGCCGCCATTACCCTGATACCGGTCACTTACCTAAAACACGACCCTCAACCTGAGCCGTTAACGGAATTTACATGGATTACTTACCGCTGTTCTTTGATCTGAAAGCCAAACCTTGCCTGCTGATCGGCGGGGGTGGAGTGGCGCTGCGCAAGGCCGAGCTCTTATGCCGTGCGGGTGCCCGGATTACCGTCGTTGCACCCCAATTGCGCGAGGAACTACTCGACTTGGTGCAAGCGCACCAGGGGGGTGCGATACAGGCACCCTACCGCGCCGATCTACTGGCAGGCATGACCCTGGTGGTCGCCGCCACGGATGACCCCGACCTGAATCAGCAGGTACAGCAGGACGCGCGGGGACAGGGAATCCCGGTCAATGTGGTCGATCAGCCGGCGCTCTGTGATTTTATCTTTCCCGCCATCGTGGATCGCTCACCGCTGATGATCGCGATCTCCAGCGGTGGGCGTGCGCCGGTGCTGGCGCGGCTGGTGCGGGCTCGGTTGGAAGCGCTTATTCCGCACGCTTACGGCGAGCTCGGGCGGTTGATGGGGCAGTTCCGCGAGCGGGTTAAGCAGCGTTTTAGCCGCATCGAGTCGCGGCGGGCTTATTGGGAGCAGGTGCTCTACGGTCCGGTACCCGAGCAGCTGGCCGCGGGACAACAACCCCAGGCACTCCGATGGATGGAAGATCTACTCGAGCGCTCTGACGATAGCAGTTGCGGCGAGGTCTATCTGGTGGGTGCCGGCCCCGGTGATCCCGATCTGCTGACCTTCAAGGCGCTGCGGTTGATGCAGCAGGCCGATGTCGTACTCTACGACCGCCTGGTATCGCCGCAGGTGATGGAGCTGTGTCGGCGGGATGCCGACCGTATCTACGTCGGCAAGGAGCGCGATAACCACTCCGTGCCTCAGGATGGAATCAATCAGATGCTGGTGGATCTGGCCCGGCAAGGCAAAAAAGTATTACGCCTCAAGGGCGGAGATCCCTTTATCTTCGGCCGTGGTGGTGAAGAGCTGGAGATGCTGGCCGAGCAGCAGATCCCCTTTCAGGTCGTGCCCGGCATCACCGCAGCCTCCGCCTGTGCCTGTTATGCCGGCATTCCGCTAACCCACCGCGGTTATGCCCAATCGGTCAAGTTCGTCACCGGCCAGCTTAAGAATCGCAGTTCCGATCTCAACTGGCCCGAGCTGGTGCATGACAACCAGACCATCGTGTTTTATATGGGACTCCATCGAATCGGTCATCTGGCCAGCCAGCTGATCGCTCATGGCAAGGATCCGCAGACTCTGGTAGCACTGGTGCAGGCTGGTTCCACACCGCAGCAGAAGGTCGTGACCGGCACCCTGGAAACCATCGAACAGGTGCTCAAAGACAATCCGCTCAGCCCACCGAGCCTGATTATCGTCGGCGAGGTGGTCGAGCTGCATAAGAAACTGGCCTGGTATAAGGGTGATCAAGAGGCCAGCCATCCGGTATTAAGCCTGCGCGAGTGAGGGGGGTATCTGTCTTAAGCCTGCGTAGGATGATTAAAGGGTAGCGCCCCTTTCAGCTCCATCCTCTGCTTTATCAAACGAGCAACAGTATTTTAAAAGGTAATTAATGTATGGCGTTTAAGATGGCTAAAGGCTCGTTGTTCGCAGTGTTATTGCGATCCACTTGGTGGTATAGCGTGCTCATTGGTCTGCTCATTCTATTAATCAGTTTGGCTGTGACAGATGCGCAATATTTGACTTTAAGTATTATAGGTTCAATGCCGTTTTTTGCCATAGGCGGCTACGCTGGATTTAAGCAATTGCAGCAACCTTCACAAAAACGGGTGTTGGAGGTCTATCAACAAGCGAAAAAAATGACGGCAGTGCTTATTGTTGAAAAAATAGCGGCTAACTATATAAAAAGTGGTTACCAGTCGAGTGCGTTTAAAGGTAAGGGTGCTGATTTAGAACTCGTCCGCGGCAATCGAAAGCTGTTGTTGTGCAGCAAGCGATTTAAGGCAACGAATACAGGGATAGAGCCGTTGAAGCTGCTGGTGGCAGCAGGTGAAGCAGTTGAAGCAACAGGTTATCTTTACTTGACGCTGGGTGAAGTTTCGGCCTCAGCAGACCATTATGCTCAAGATAATAACATCGAGATAATCCAGTCTAGCAGATTCGCGATGTTGTTTGATGGCAAGGCGAAGATTGACTGAAAATAAGGGTTAAAAGTAATTTTATTATTTAAATTTTGAGCGCCTCGCGACTTTTTAGAATCCACAAGTGGGGCATGGGCAGCCTAAGTTATTTATTTTTGAGTCAAACAACAGATCCGAATGGCAAGTTACAGTGGAAACCCAATCAACAATATTCGTATTCGTGGTATACCTTTTATTAAGGTATGCGGTGTCAGGCTAAAAAGTGAAGATAGTATCGCCCTAGGGGCTAGACGTGCTAATGCGCAGCACTGCTGCTTTTGGCGTTATTAAATTAAGGAGAAGGTGGTGCTAAAGCCCGTCATACAGGAAGAAACTACAGGCTGTGGAATTGCGTCGGTGGCCAATGTTCTGGGCAAAACCTATGCGCAAATGAAGATCGTGGCGAACGGTATGGGTATCTATGCCGAGGATGAATCGCTTTGGTCAGATACCCAATATGTCAGGGATATGTTGTCCAGTGCAGGAGTCGAGACATCACCCGAAGAAATTCCTTTTGAATCATGGAGCGATTTACCTGATCTGGCACTACTGTCCATCAAGCACCATCAGGAAGGCGGCAAAAATTTCTGGCATTGGGTTGTTTTCAAACGTCTGGATGGCGAGGAGTTCATATTAGATTCAGCAAGTTACCTACTATCCAACATTCGGACGGACTTCGATGAAATGCAGCCTAAGTGGTTCATTGAGATCATGAATACATAACAAACCGCAGCAGTCGCCCCCTTAGGTCGCTGGAGCAGCCAAAACGCTACACTTCTTTGTGCCCTTTTGAGGGCGTTAGGGCCGGCTTCAGAGTTGGTAAACCCGCGTAAATAGGCCTCAGGTGAGAATTTTGGGGGGATAGACTTGAACTGAGGCCCGCTTCAGGGTCTGATAGCACTCTTTTTTTGCACGCCATCCCCATAACGTGGACCGCGATGCTACATGTTAACAGGGCAGAGCCTGATCTTCGTTTGACGATCAGCCGCGCCAGCAGACACCTCGGAGTTTTAGATGACCCCCATCTCGTACCGCATGGATTACCCTGTCTCTTGGGAAGAGTTGCACCGTAATGCCCGCGCACTCTCCTGGCGCTTGCTCGATCAGGGTCCCTGGAAAGGGATAGTTGCTATTACCCGGGGCGGGTTGGTACCTGCTGCCATTCTCGCTCGGGAACTCGATATCCGTCTGGTCGATACCCTCTGTGTGGTCAGTTATGAGGAGGACAGCAGTGGAACGGCATCGGTGCAGGGTCAACTCCGAGTGCTTAAGGGCGTCGAGGGTGACGGTGAGGGGATGCTGCTGATCGATGATCTGGTCGATACCGGAAAGACCGCCCGTCTGGTGCGTGAGCTGCTGCCTAAGGCGCATTTTGCCACCCTCTATGCCAAACCCGCAGGTAAGTCACTGGTCGATACCTTTATTACCGAAGTCAGCCAGGACACCTGGATCCGCTTTCCCTGGGATATGGAGCATAACTTCTCAGCCCCTCTGGTTAATCGCGGTACTTAAACGGCACTGTGCCGCCTGCGTGTTGTACTCCGCCATTGAATCTTCCAATATTTTTATAGGACCCTGATATGAAAAATATTTTAGCGGCTGTTTCAGTACTGACTCTGTTCGGCTGTGCTAACTATCAACAGGTTGAAAATAACACTCAAGCTGTTGCTGGTGAAAATTTATGCATAGGGAGTTCTAATCTTCCAGAGGATCTGGCTGATAAGTTTAAAAGTATCGATGACGACAGCTTTTTAGAGACGGCTCTGGGCAGCCCCCAAAAAGGGAAGCTTTGTCAGGGTCAGGCGTATGTCAGTAAAAAAGATTCTCAGGTTGTACTCTACCGAGCCTGGAACAGCACCAATCCAAATAGCAAGTTTGGTAAATGGTGGGCCTTTAAAAAACCCGCAGGTGAGGTTGCCAAATACCGTTCTGATTATGAAATCTGTTATCAGTGGTCACCTCTGGATAAATTAGTAAGCTGCACGCTTGAAGCGAATACTAAAGTTGTCGTAGGTACAGGGCAGAGCGCGGAATGTTCAGAGTTTTTAACTTACCCCGTCTCACATGAACAACAAATTTATATTGAAGACGCATCGATTTCACTAACGGACTGCTCTGTATTTAAGGGTGAGTTCAACTGGAAATAAGGGGCATAGGAGGTCCTGTATATTGCGGTTCTCTGCGTGAATATTAAATATAGCCTTGCTGGCAGCGTGGATCGGGGTTTTGTGGGCAGAGAGAAGTCCGACAAGGCTAGCAAGGAGCAGTCATCGTCAGGCTGAAGCCCGCGCTGTAGGGCGTGCCGTCCATGCAGGAGCGCTTAACGGCTAATCCACAGAGTACGTTACTTCCCATGGTTAACCGATGAGATCGAGTGTTTTTTACAAAAAGAGTAAGTTAGTCTTACGCTGCGCTATAGAACAGAGATGCTGAATCTATAAGTCTAACAAGTTAATAAGCAAGGAAAAATTCTTGCTTTTTGTTTTATGAAAGAGTTTTGCTGTTGTCTTGGCCCGTTTATTCAGGTAATTATTTTTTGTAGGGAAACGACGTATGGGTTACTGGTATTTAGCAATAGCAATTGTAGCTGAGGTCATAGCAACCTTAGCGCTCAAGGCTTCAGATGGTTTCTCTCATACAGTATCTAGTACTCTTAGTGTTATTGGATATGCCGTTGCATTTTATTTCTTATCCTTGGTTCTAAAGACAGTGCCTGTAGGTATCGCTTATGCGATTTGGGCAGGCATGGGGATAGTCTTGATTGCATCCATAAGTGCGGTTATGTATAAGCAAATACCTGATGTCGCAGCAATTGCAGGAATGGGTTTGATTTTTTCTGGCGTCATTGTTATTAATGTGTTCTCAAAGACGCTGAGTCATTAGAAGTTATTTGTTGCAAAAATAATGGTTATTATTAATAAAAACGAAAAGAGCTGGCTTTGCTTGTGTGTCGTTAGTTTAAATCATTTTTTTATTGCCGGTTATTATGAAGTTAGCCAAAATATATGCTGGGGCTACCTATGATGATTGGAACACTGTTAAAGACAATTAGATTGCCATTCCTAATATTGACGCCTGTCTGTGTTTTTTTGGGTTTAAGTGTAGTCATTGCTAATAAGATTGAGGTTGATGTTTATCTCCTGATATTAACGTTGCTAGGCGCAGTACTTGCTCATATTAGTGTTAATACACTGAATGAATATTACGATTTTAAAACGGGTTTAGACTTTAAGACTAAAAAGACCCCGTTTAGTGGTGGTAGTGGTGCTTTGCCACAGAATCCTGAAATGGCAGTCATCGTGCTCGCCGTTGGGGTACTGTCTTTGATTTGTACATTAATAATCGGGATATTCTTCGTTTGGAAATTAGGACCCGGTGTCATTCCTCTAGGGGTGGCAGGTTTGGTATTGGTCGTTGTCTACACGCCCTGGGTTACTAAAAACCCTTATCTTTGTTTGATCGGACCAGGCTTTGGTTTTGGTTTTATAATGGTTTCAGGTGCTTACTTTGCAATGACTGGAGAACATTCACAATTATCCTGGCTGGTTGGCATCGTTCCTTTCTTCTTGGTCAATAATTTATTGTTAATTAACCAGTATCCGGATATTAAAGCCGACCGGGATGTTGGTCGTAATAATATGCCCATTGCATATGGGACGAAGATTGCTAGTCTAACCTACGGCCTGTTTGTGATGATGACCATTGCAGCCATTATATTTTTTGTTTTCGACGGCATCTTGCCAGCATTAAGCCTGATAGCATTGCTACCAATGCCTCTCGCTTTGTTTGCTTTGAAAGGGGCAGTGAAACACGGTGCTGCTCTCGGAAACTATCCCCAATTTCTCGGGGCAAATGTCATAGTCGCCGTGTCGACGCCTGCATTGCTTGGCGTATCCATAATTTTCGGTTAGCAGGCAGTCGAACAGGATTGTCGGACAGGGGTGTCGTAGAGTCGGCTGCCCGGCGTCTTAAGCGTGCCTCTGCTGTCGTCAACTTCAGCGGTGTGCACGACAGTCTCTTTGTGAGCAATCAGGAGGGTTCAATTCTTTGGCTGCGCTCACTGGGACGGGCTAGCGCCAGCTCTGAGCCTAAGCGTTATCTTTTACCTACAGAGTCGTTTTACATTACAAGTATAAACTAAAAAGAAAGGACTTATAATTACG
>JBLHND010000160.1:0-8358 GCA_047622605.1 Motiliproteus sp.
CTGCGTAATCCAGTGACCGATGTGGGCGATCTGTTCAGGGCAGACCGCGTGTTCCATTCGATAAAGAGCTCTTGAACGGGTGGTTTTCTAGGGTTTTAGGGCTGAGGCGTCAAGCGCTGCGTAATCCAGTGACCGATGTGGGCGATCTGTTCAGGGCAGACCGCGTGTTCCATTCGATAAAGAGCTCTTGAACGGGTGGTTTTCTAGGGTTTTAGGGCTGAGGCGTCAAGTGCTGCGTAATCCAGTGACCGATGTGGGCGATCTGTTCAGGGCAGACCGCGTGTTCCATAGGGTAATCCTGAAAGGTTGGCTGATAGCCCATCGCCGTCAGACAGGTGACCGCGTTGTGCCCCAGGGCGGGAGGTACCACGGGGTCGAGGCTGCCGTGGTAGACCTGGATCGGTAGCTGGCGATTGGCGGGATGGGGCTGGATGTTGGTGGCGGTGGCGAAGTAGGTCGACAGCGCCAGGAGGCCTCCCAGGGGCTCGCTGTAGGTCAGCGCGGCTTCGTAACTCACGGCACCGCCCTGAGAAAAACCGGCTAGCAGGATGCGCCGACTGTCGATACCGCGCGCGATCTCCCGATCGATAAGGGCCTGAATGGCGGTGGCTGAGATCCGCAGCTGCGCTTCGTCGACCTTGCGCTCGATATCCATTGCCAGGATGTCGTACCAGGCGGGCATTATCCCGCCATTGTTAATCGTCACCGGTATTGAAGGTGCATGGGGCAGGATAAAACGCACGGCCAGCGGTGTGGGCAGCCGCAGTTCAGGCACGATCGGCGCGAAGTCGTGACCGTCGGCGCCAAGCCCGTGCAGCCAGATAACGGCCGCGGTTGCGGGCAGTACAGGTTCAATTTCGATAGCGGGTAAATAGGACATAGATACTGGATTCAGAGTTGATGAGTGAGCAGGCGCCTAGAATACCATGATCCGCTAGAGGCTGATGCCGTACATGAGAGTGCGCTTGTTAATTATTGATATTAATGATAAATTACAGGGCTTTAACTTCGAGGCTGTGGTTTTTAGGATAGAAGCGAACCATGAAAATTAATAAGGTTGGGTCAGCGGCGTTGCTCTGGGCGGCCATCTCCGTCTTTGTCATCACCTCGCTGTTGTTTCTCGACATCAGCCGGCAGCGGCAGACGTTGCGGCTGGAAAGCCGGATAGTCTATGAGTTTACTTACGAACGTGCGCTGGTCAATGAAGTAATCCTCAAGAGTTTTATCGAGCTGGTAGAGACCGACTATCGCAATGTTGAGGCTATCAGCCAGTATTCCCGTGAGATGCTCAAACATTATCCGCACCTGCGGCGCCTGCAGATCTATCAGCGCATCGATCCTGATCAACGCAGCGGCCATGAACAGCAGATGCGCGACCGAGGCTTTTCAAACTATAGCATCCACCGCAAAGAACCCTTCCTAAGTCAGAGCGCGTATCTCCCGGCTTATCCCCTTATTTTTGTTGAGCCGCAGGCACTCTCTGGACGGCCGCTGCTGGGTGAAGACGGCTACTCAATAATGGCCTATCAGCCTGCCTTGATTCAGGGCAGTTACTACGCTCGTGCCTTTGCGACCGCGCCCCAGCTGTTGGCGGATGGCTCTCTGGAGTATCTGTTAATGCATCCCCTGGATCCTGTGGATACCCAGACTGCAGAAACACGTTTTATTGTCGCGCTGGTCTTGAGTATGGATGACATGCTGCCGCCTGCGGCGCATATCCCTCAGGGCGTGGCGGTGGCACTGGTGAATGTCGAGGGGGCTGTTCTGGGAGAGCGCGACAATCCGGCCGTCGGTGGCTGGCTGTTGCCCGTGCTGGAGCAGCAGCATTCGATCACCCGGTTCGGGCGAACCCTGGAGCTACGGGTAAAAAAACAGCTGCTATGGGGCGATACCAGCTGGCCGTTTGGGTTGATTGTCATACTGTTGTCTGCGGTCGTTTGTTTTATCTCTGTCCAGGGGTTTGGGCGTAGAAAGGAGGCAGCGGAGGATCTGTTCGAGCTGACCCGGCGGCTTGAAGAGGAGCGGAATCAGCTGGAGCAGCGCGTGTCTGCGCGGACTCAGGAGCTGGAGTCACGGAATGCGGAGTTGCGCCAACAGGTTAAAGAGAACCGCCGGCTGACGCAGAAAATCCTTGAGGTGCAGGAGTCTGAGCGCCGCAATCTAGCCCGTGAACTGCATGACGAGATGGGACAGTCACTGACGGCGATCCGCACCGATGCCCGGCTGTTGCAGCAGTACACCAAAGACGACCAGGGGTCACAGGTGCATCGGTCGGCAGTGGCCATAGATACCACCGCACAACGTATATACGGCGTTACTTATGCCTTGATGTGCTCACTGCGACCCTCGGCGCTGGATGATCTGGGTTTGGTGGATGCCCTGCACCAGTGCGTTGACAGCGTGCAGCGGGACTCACAAGGGATGGCGCTTCATCTGCAGTTGAGTGGTGACCTGAACGATCTGCCAGAGCAGGTCTGTATTCAGTGTTTTCGGATCGTGCAGGAGGCGCTCAAGCATAGTGTTAATTCCGCCAAGGCCGACAACCTGTGGTTAAGCGTGCACCTAGAGGCCGCGGGCTCTGACCGATTGCGGATTCGCATCGAAGATGACGGTGTAGGATTTTCACCGGAGGTCCAGGAGGGCGGTTTCGGTCTGCTGGGTATACGTGAACGCGTGCTGGCGCTGGACGGTCGTTTTGAGGTCAGTAACTCCCCGGGGCAGGGCACCTTGATTCAGGTCGAGCTGCCGGTGAGTACGGTTAGTCTTGCAGAGGGTCCGGCCTAGTTCTGCGGAGTGCTTCATGGGGTCCTGGAGGCTCTCCAAGCAGTCGCGCCGGTTCCCTCAGTGACGAGCACTGCCGAACCCCTTCCTGGGGTTCGTGCCTCACCACCGTCCAGGCTCTTGGCTTCAGACAGAGGGGCGCAGGAACTGTTTGACCCCCGCGGCGGTTCCCATCAGCAGGATGTCGGCGGGACGGGCGGCGAAGAGACCGTTAGTGACCACGCCGACAATGTTGTTAAGGTGCTGTTCGAGTGCGACCGCGGCGCTGATCTGCAGGTTGTGGATATCCAGAATATGATTGCCGTTGTCGGTGACAAACCCTTCCCTGTAAACCGGCTGGGCATCGAGTTTAAACAGTTCGCGGGCGACATGACTGCGGGCCATCGGCAGCACTTCGACCGGCAGAGGGAAGGTACCCAGCAGCTCGACCTGCTTCGTCTCGTCGGCGATGCAGATAAAGGTCCTGGCGACCGCAGCGACGATTTTTTCGCGGGTCAGGGCTCCGCCACCGCCCTTAATCAACTCCAGTTGCGCATTGAACTCGTCGGCCCCGTCGATATAAAAATCGAGCTGATTGACTCCGTTAAGGTCATAAACAGGGATGCCCTGTGCTCTGAGGCGTGCGGCGGTGGCATCGCTGCTGGCGACCGCACCATCGAACAGGTGCTTGATCTTGGCCAGTTCGTCGATAAAACAGTTGGCGGTCGAGCCGGTGCCGACGCCGACAATACTGCTGGGTTCGAGCTGGGCCTGAATCTGGGCAACGGCGGCAACGGCAACCGCTTGTTTCATCTCATCCTGGGTCATAGGTAGGTCTCTGTGGGTTCAGTATGGGCGGTTGGCTTTGGTGGGCATTATACGTGTCCCGGGCGGGCAGGTGTAGGTCTGGGTGCTGCTTCTGGATTGATGTGGTTGTAGGATGCGCGAGGCATGAACCGCATCCGGCAAGGTGAAGTACAGAGGCTAGATCTTGATGTCCTAGACTCATGCGGAGTGAGTGATTATTATGATGCGCCGCCAGTAGCTATCTGTGCGCGGCTGAATTCACGTTATCCAGAGTCGATTATGCCGCACCAATACATCAAGAAGATCCTGCAAGCCCGCGTTTATGATGTCTGTAAAGAAACGCCGCTGGATGAGGCGCGGGCGTTGTCGGCGCGGCTCAACAATAAGGTGCTGTTAAAGCGGGAAGACCTGCAGCCGGTGTTTTCGTTCAAGCTGCGAGGCGCCTATAACAAGATGTGCCAGCTGACCGACGCGCAACGTGAATGCGGGGTGGTCGCAGCCTCGGCGGGCAATCATGCCCAAGGGTTGGCGCTGTCGGCCAAGGTGTTGGGGGTGAAGGCCACCATCGTGATGCCCAAGACAACGCCGGAGATCAAGGTGAACGCGGTGCGTGCGAACGGCGCCGAGGTGGTGCTACATGGCGATAGTTTCGAAGAGGCCTCCAAATACTCCCGGCAGCTGGTAGAGGAGCAGGGGCTGACCTATGTCCATCCCTACGATGATCCGGATGTGATCGCCGGCCAAGGCACCATCGGCATGGAGTTGCTAAGGCAGCAGAGCGGCCCCATTCACGCGATCTTCGTCCCCGTAGGCGGCGGTGGTCTGATCTCGGGTATCGCGGTGTATGTTAAATACCTGCGTCCCGAGATTAAGGTGATTGGCGTCGAGTCGGAAGATTCGGCCTGTCTGAAAGCGGCGCTCGCGGCCAATGAGCGGGTTATTCTGCCGCATGTCGGTATCTTCGCCGATGGAGTGGCCGTGGCGCAGGTGGGTGAGCATACCTTTGAGGTCTGTCGCCAGTTTGTCGATGAGGTGATCACCGTGACTACCGATGAGATCTGCGCGTCGATCAAGGATATCTTCGATGATACCCGCTCTATTACCGAACCTGCGGGCGCCCTGGCGCTGGCGGGATTAAAGAAATATGTGGCGCGTGAGGGGATTACAGATGAGACCCTGATCGCGATCGATAGTGGTGCTAACGTCAATTTTGACCGCTTGCGGCATGTGTCTGAGCGTGCCGAGCTGGGCGAGCAGCGCGAAGCGATCATCGCGGCTAGGATTCCCGAGCGCCCCGGCAGCTTTAAGCAGTTTTGCAGCATCCTGGGCAGTCGTAATATTACCGAATTTAACTACCGCTACAGTGACAGCCATCAGGCTCTGGTATTTGCCGGGGTGCAGATCAAGTCTGGAGAGCGTGAGCTGTTGGTTGCTGATTTGGCGACCCAGCTCGATGAGGTGGTCGATCTGACCAATGACGAAATTGCCAAACTGCACGTGCGTTACATGGTCGGCGGCCATGCCCCGCTGGGGGTGACTGATGAGGTGGTGTATCGTTTCGAGTTTCCTGAGCGCCCGGGCGCACTCTGGCGTTTTTTGAATAAGGTCGGGGGTCGCTGGAACATCTCGATGTTCCACTATCGTAACCACGGTGCGGCTTACGGCCGAGTGCTGGTGGGCATGCAGGTCCCCGAGGATGAACGCCAACAGCTGGTGCAGTTTCTCGATGAGGTGGGTTACAGCTACTGGGACGAAACTGACAATCAGGCGTATCAGCTGTTTCTGAGTTAAGTGAGCTAGGCTGGGATGCAATCCCAGCGATTATTGCCTTATGCGAACCTACACAGGCGCAGGCGTACCCGGAGAGGGGTTGCTGGAGTGTTGCTGGGATTGAATCCCAGCCTACAATCCGGTCAAGCATGAGTGGGGCGCTTATCGCGGCAAGTGGATCAGTACCTCCAGCCCGTGCGGATCGAGGTTGCGGGCCTTGATCTGGCCTCGGTGTTGGCGCACCGCCCGGGCGGCGATCGCCAAGCCTAGTCCCCAACCGCCCTGCTGCCGGCTGCGTGCCTGATCGGTGCGCACGAAGGGTTCAAAGACCTTCTCCAGCATCGCTGTTTCTATCCCCGGACCCTGGTCCTGCACTCGAATGCGGACCTCTCTGGCATCCTGTTCGAGGATCAATACGACCTCGGCCTGGCTGTATTTGAGTGCATTGCCCAGGATGTTGCCCAGCGCCCGCTGAATCAGTTTGGGGTCGACGCTGAGCTGGATGGCATCGCCGTCCTGCAGCCGTACGCGCGGCTGCTCGATGTTGAACTCCGCTGTTAGTGACTGGAGCAAGGGTCTCAGGGCGGTGGGGCTGTGTGGGTCCTGGCTGTTGTGGCTGTCGAGCCGGGTCAGCATCAGGATCTCTCCGATCAGCGCATCCAACTCCTCGGCCTGCTGTTCGATCCGGTCCAGGGCTTCGCTGGAGCCCGGTTTTTTGCGGGCCAGTTCCAGCGCGAAGCGTTGTCTGGCCAGCGGGGTGCGCAGTTCGTGAGAGACATCCCTGAGGAGCTGCTGCTGCCCTCGGATCAGAGTCTGTATCTGTTCTGCCATGCGATCGAACTCTTGCGCCAGCTGACCGAGCTCATCCCGACGGTGGCCGAGCGCGGGAGAGACCCGAGTGTCGAGCTGACCATCCGCCAGTTGCCGGCTGGCTTGTTGTAGCTGACGTATAGGCCACACCAGATAACGTGCCATCAGCAAAGACAGTAGTCCGACCAGGCTCAGGGATAAGGCCAGGCGCCAGACCAACGTCTGCCCCGAGTAGAGGTGGTCGACCAGCGCCCTCGGGTTGAGCAGCACAAACAGGTAATTTTGGCCCTGATGCTGGATCGGCCAGATCAGGGGTCGCTGGCTGCGGTGTTTCATCTGTGGGTGGCTGTCGCCCCCCCCGAGGGGGCGCTGGCCAGGATGTTCCCTCTGCCGGGCGGCATTGAGACCCCCGGGGGAACGCGAGTGCGGTCTGCCGGCCTCAGACTCTCGGCCGGCGTGACGGATAAGGCTGTCCAGTCGCGGTGGCAGTGGCTCTGCGCTGAGGTTGCGGATCTGCGGGTCCAGCAGCAGAGTGCGCAGCCCGGTATTCTCGTGCAGCTGTCGCTGCCAGCGGTGCAGGCCTTGGGATCCCTGGTCGAGATAGCTCTCCAGCGCCTGCCGGGCATATTGTTGAACATAGCTGTCGCGGGTTTCTGCGTCTGCAAACTGGCGCGCCAGTATCCAGGTCAGGAGCAGGTTGCTACCGACCACCAGCATCACGACCAACCAGAGCGCGACAAAGACTTTAAAATAGAGACTACGCATCGGGGCTGCTCTGTTCTGGCTGGCTCTTTCCTGATGGGGTCTGCTCGAATCGGCCCTGGCCCTGCAGCAGCCGATAACCCGATCCACGTACCGTCTGGATCAGAATCGCATTGGGGGCGATCTGGTTGAGTTTGCGCCGCAGATTGCTCAGATGCATATCGATACTGCGGTCGAAGGGCCCTAGGCTGCGATTCAGCGCCTGTCGAGTGAGCGCCTGCTTGGTGACCAGCTGGGCTGGGGCGCGGAGCAGGCAGTGTAGGATTCGAAATTCGGTCTGGGTTAACGCGAGTGGCCGCTGTCTCAGCTGCGCACTCTGGTTAAGGCTGTCGAGGCTTAGCTCGCCCAGCTGCAGGGAGGGCGTCTTCTCGAGTGCATGCGTTTGGTGTTCGAGCGAGACCCTGCGGATCATGGCGCGTATCCGCGCCAGCAGTTCCCTTGGGCTGCAGGGCTTAGGCAGATAGTCATCGGCGCCGATCTCCAGCCCGACAATGCGATCGACCTCCTCGCCGCGTGCGGACATCATCAATACCGGGGTGGCACTCTGCGCACCTGGCTGCTGTCGCAGGGCTTTGAGGGTATCAAAACCGTTCAATCCAGGCATCATGACATCCAGAATAATCACCGCGTAGGGGCGCTCTGCGGTCAATGCCAGGGCGCTCTGGCCATCCTGAGCCTGCTCGACCTCAAAGCCTTCCAGTTGCAGATACTCGGCCAGCATCTGGCACAGCTCACTATCATCGTCGACCAGTAGTATTGGATCCATAACAGCAAATTATCCTGATTAGGGTGCCGGCTTATCTTGACATACCCAGAGCCTATTGCCGCGCTCTTTACCTAACCTTTACAGGTCGCTGACCGCGCTTTGCAGTCAGAGCCCTACACTGAAGGGGAGATCAAATGACTGAGGAGATAGGATCATGAACAAAGTTCTACTAGCAGCGGTAACCACATTGGTTCTGAGCAGCGGTGCCCTGTATGCGGCGAGTTCGTCAGGCCAGGGTGGTTGTGATGGCGATAGCCGCGGAGGAAAGGATGCTCGGCATTCAGCGATGCACGCAGGAGAGCACGCTAAGGATCCGGAGCAGATGCAACAACGGATGCTGGACAGGCTCGGGCAGCGACTCGGATTGACCGAGCAGCAACGCCAGCAGATCAGTGAGGTGCTGGATCCGGTGAAGATGCCGGGTCTGGATGAAGAGAGGCATGCGCAGATGCAAGCGTTCCGCACCCAGATGCAGGACCTGGATCCGGCGGCTGCGACTTATCTGGACGAGGTAGCGGCCCTGGCTGAGCAGAAGGCGGCGCTGATGAGTCAGCAGATGCTGGAGCGGGCCAGGCAACATGCGCAGATCTTCGCCCTGTTGACTCCGGAGCAGCAGCAGACATTTAAGCAGATGAAGCCGCACCGGGGTGATCGCGAAGGTCGGCACTCTCGTTCGTAGCTCT
>JBLHND010000161.1:0-8188 GCA_047622605.1 Motiliproteus sp.
TAGTTAAGGCCGCCTGAGAATTGAGATAGGGACTATCGTGAAAAAACTTGTTAATGCTCTTGTTAATTCTCTTGTGAATAGTCTCAGCAATCGCTGGTTTATCCAGGCCCTGGGGCTTATCGCGGTTGCGTTGCTGATCTGGTTCGTCGGGCCGCTGATTGCCGTGGCCGAGTGGCGCCTGCTGGCCTCAGAGTTCAGTCGCCTGCTGGCGATTATGCTGGTGATGCTGTTATGGGGGGGGAATCTGTACCGGCTGCACTGGCAGGCCAGGCAGCGTAATCAGCAACTACTGGCTGCGCTGAGCGAGGATCAGCGCAGCTCCCAACGAGTACAGGATGAGGAGCAGGGGGTCATTCGGGAGCGCTTCGAACAGGCGCTGGCGATCCTTAAAAGCAGCCAGAGCAAGAGCAAGAGCAACAGCCAGGGCAAGGGACACCGGGGCAGTCAATACCTCTATGAGCTGCCCTGGTACATTATTATCGGCCCTCCGGGTTCGGGTAAGACCACGGCTCTGGTCAATTCAGGCTTGCAGTTTCCGTTAGCGGATCAGCTGGGCGAGGGCTCTGTCCAGGGCGTTGGTGGCACTCGACACTGCGATTGGTGGTTCACCGATGAGGCGGTTCTGGTCGATACTGCCGGGCGCTTTACCACGCAGGACAGTCATGAATCGGTGGACAGGGCCGCCTGGCAGCAGTTTATCCAGTTGCTGAAGACGCACCGTCCGCAACAGCCGATCAATGGCGCCCTGATCGCCGTGAGCCTGGGCGATCTGCTGCAGCAATCTGAACAGGAGCGGCGGCAGCACGCGACCACCCTGCGACGCCGGATCGAAGAGTTGCACGCGTCGTTGGGCATCCGCTTTCCGGTTTATATGCTGTTCACCAAGTGTGACCTGGTACCTGGTTTCAGCGAGTTCTTCGCCAACTACGGCAACCAGCTGCGGGCTCAGGTGTGGGGGGAGACCTTCGCGATGGCAGAGCCGGGTGCGCAAGCATTCGATATCGCTGACTATCCGCAACATTTTGATAGCCTGGTAGAGCGGTTGCAACAACAGCAGCTGACGCAGCTACACAGCCAGGGGGATCGTGAAAAACGCAGCCTGGTGTTGGGTTTTCCGGGCCAGTTCGCCTCACTGCGTGACCTAGTGGGGGTCTTTCTAGAGGAGGTGTTCAGTAGCAATCGTTATAAAGAGAGTGCGTTGCTACGCGGGGTTTACTACACCAGTGGCACACAGTCGGGTACGCCCATCGATCGCCTGCTGGGCAGCCTGGTTCAGAGCTTTGGCTTTGCCCCCGGCACTCTGGTGGGTGCCAGCGGCAGAGGCAAGAGCTACTTTATTAAGGATCTGCTCAAAGAGGTGATCTTTCGCGAGGCAGAGATTGCCGGCGTAGATGGCCGGCTGATACGTCGCCGCCTCTGGCGGCAACGTCTTAGCTATGCGGCGGCACTGGGTCTGCTGACGCTAGGCCTGGGCGGCTGGACCTTTTCGTATCTGAACAATGCCGCCAGGGTCGAGACGCTGGAGCTGATCTTGAGCGACTCGCAGGCGCTGGCTGTCAGCACGCCGCTGAGTTCGGCTGACTTTGCCGCGATCTTACCTGAACTGGAGCAGATGAAGGCTGCAACGCAGGTCTATGCCGGGGCGACCTGGGCGCTCAAACTCGGTCTCTATCAGGGAGACAAGCTTGAGCCGCGAGCGACTCAGGCCTACCTCCAGGTGTTGCAGCGCAGGTTATTACCGCTGTTGGTTGCCCGCACCGAAGCGCTTATCCTGGCTAACGAGCCTGAGGATACCGATACCCTCTACGCGTTGTTGAAGGTGTATCTGATGTATGGGGGTGTGCGGCCCTACGAGGCTAAGCTGCTAAGCGATTGGGCCGCTGCGGATTGGCAGCAGACCTTCGCGTTGGCTAGCGGCGCCGGCGAGCGTTTGCAGGCCCATATGCGCACCCTGATGGCACAGGGGTTTGAGCCGGTGGTGCTGAATGAGGCGCTGGTGAGCGAGTCCCGACGCATCCTGGCGCGTGACTCGCAGGCCAGGCAGGTCTATCAGGGAGTCAAGCACGGCCTGCTGCAGAATCATACCCAGGACCTGCCGCTTAAAGACCTGCTCGGCGGCTATGGTGGCGACCTGTTTGTGAGTCGAAGTGATCGCGATCTGCGCAGTCAGATCATCCCCGGCATGTTTACCAAACAAGGCTTCTACCAGCAGTTCTTACCCCATGGCAGGCAGCTGGCCAGGGAGTACCTCAGTAATAACTGGGTGCTGGGTGAGCCGCACCAGGCCAGCCAGAACGTGGCCTTGACGGAACTGCAAGACGAGGTCTTCGAACTCTACTACCAGGATTACATCCACCAGTGGGACGGCGTGCTGCAAGATCTCAAGATCAAACCCGTCGCTGACCCGGTTGCGACTGTCCGCCAGGTCGGCTATGCCGCAGGCTTAGACAGTCCGCTGCGAGGGCTGCTGGAAGGGGTGGAGCGTGAAACGTCGCTGACCCAGCTACTGACGGCGGATAAGGCCGCAAGTCTGGATGCCGCCAGCAAGGCGCTGGCCAGCGTCAGCGGTAAGCTCACGATGCAGCGGCAGAAGGCCAGTCGCCTGGCGCGGGTCTCCAAAGAGGCGGGGCTGCTGGATGGGGTGGAGTCGGGCCTCGGTCTGGCGGTCGAGGAACACTTTAAACCCTATATCAACCTGATTAATCAGCGTGGCTCGAGCAGCGCGCTCGATCGTCTGAGCAAGGATCTTGGCGATCTGCACGCGTATCTCGATGGCACGATCGGCTCGCCCTATTCCAGCACTGCGGCGCTGGATGCGGCCAGCGGCCATTCGAACCGCAACACCCAAGGCCCGTTCGAGCAGCTGAGCCGTTATCAGACGGCGCTGCCCAGAGCGGTGAGTGGCTGGATGAAGGCGTTGGTTGCGCAGAGCCGGGGGCAGCTGATGGGGGTCGCTAAACAGGAACTCAATACCCTGTGGCGCGCCAATGTGGTCGAGGAGTATCGGCGCTCCCTGGCTGGTCGTTACCCTCTGGTCCCTGGTGCCGACAACGAAGCGACGCTACTGGATTTTAGCCGTTTTTTCACCCGCCAGGGCACGCTGGACCGCTTCTTTACCGAACATCTAGCCAACTTTGTTAATACCCAGAGCACGCACTGGACCGAGAAACGCGTCGACGGTATGGCGCTGGGACTTTCCGGGCATGTGCTGGAGCAGTTACAGCGGGCTGCCAGAATCCGAGAAGTTTTTTTTCAGCGCCAGGGTCGTCAGCTGCATGTGCCTTTCAGGATGAAGCCGTTGCAGTTAGATGCCGGCGTTTCCCGTTTCAAGCTGACCCTGGGCGATCAGGAGGTCAGTTACCGTCATGGGCCACGGCGCTCCAGTGACCTGGTGTGGCCGTTACCGGCAGGTTTTAACCGTGTCCGGGTCCAGTTTGAAGGCCAAAATGGTGGCCTGACGTCGCGATCCGAAGTCGGGCCCTGGGCCTGGTTTCGGCTGCTGCAGAGTAGCGAACTGAGCACGACCGGCCAGCGTGCCCTGTACCAGGTGAGGTTTCGTGAACAAGGCAGCGAGGCGGTGTACGAGTTGCGTGCCAACAGTGTTATCAACCCCTTTGGCGAGAATGTGCTGTCGCGATTCCGCTTACCAGAATCTCTATAGGGGCAGGATCATGACGGCTGGGTTTTATGGAAAGATGCCCTGTAAGGGTGATTTTGTCGGCCGAGGGCTGCCGCGAACGCTGTTAGACGCTTTGGATTCCTGGTTTCAACAGGGCCTGGTTCAGAGTCGTCAGCAGCTGGGCGAACACTGGTTGGAATATTATCGGGTCAGTCCGGTCTGGTATTTTTACCTGGCAGCCGGCGTGGTCGCAGAGCAGGCCTGGGTGGGGGTGTTCATCCCGAGCGTCGATAAGGTGGGGCGGCACTTTCCCTGTTGGATCATGCTACCACTGGACCGGGAGCTGGCTGATCTTGAAGCGTTTACAGCGCAGTACCCTGGTCTCGATCGGGCCGCCGAGCTGTTGCTCGACTCCCTGGAGAATGGCTTTGATTTTGACCAATTTTGTCAGCAGGTGGCGCAGTTGCAGGCGGTGACGCGGGTGCCAGAGTCTGACTCTGACTCTGGATCGGCAGCAGGCCGGTCCCTGCCGATCATGGGAAATTGCTATCGGACACGTGGTCGCTGGGCGCGAACGCCGCTGGAGTCGCAGGTCGCAGCGCCCTGTGTGTGGGCCAGCGAGGGGTCTGAGATCCTCGAACCACAACTGCGGGTCACTGATGGCTTGCCCGACCCGGCCCTGTTTGGTCAGTTTCTGACCGGCGAGGGTTGCGGCCATTCGAGCGAGGCGGATCGATGAACTCAGGGTCTGCTAAGGGTGCCTTCTCCTGGCAAGCGGTCGCCTTAACGGATATTGGCAGGGTGCGCCGACTCAATGAAGATGCGTTGCTGGCGCGCTCGGACATCGGCCACTTTGTCGTTGCCGACGGCATGGGCGGCCACACCGGTGGCGATGTCGCCAGCCAACGGCTGGTCTGCGCCCTGAGCCAGCTGGTCCCAGGAGAGGATTTCGCCCTCTTCGTGGAGCAGCTCGAAGATTGTTTGTTGGGCGTTAATGCCGAACTGCTCGACCGGGTGGCCGGCACCGAACAGCTGATCGGCACCACGGTTGCCGGTCTGCTGTTGCACCAAGGGTTTTATCTAATCTATTGGTGCGGTGATAGCCGTATCTATCTGTTTCGCGATGGCCGGCTGCGGCAACAAACGGTCGATCATAGCTATACCCAGGCGTTGGTTGAGCAGGGCAGATTACGCCCGGATCAGGTCAGGCAGCACCCGGATAATAATATGATCACCCGCGCGGTCGGAGCAGATCGCCAGCTGTTTGTGGATATGGATCTGCGTAATCTGCAGGCGGGTGATCAGTTCCTGATCTGTAGTGACGGCCTGGATAAAGAGCTGGATGAGAAAGAGATAGAGGCCTGGCTAACGCAGGGGCAGTCGCAGGGGCCATCGCAGGGGGAATCGCAGAGGCAGGGTGGCATAGCCGCCACCGCCCAGAACTTGCTCGATAGGGCGTTAGCGCGAGGCGGGCGCGATAATGTCACCCTGATTCTAGTGAACCTGGTACCGGCGTTGCCAGGCGCTCAGGGTTGATGTGGTCCTAAGATGGCTGGTTTTCAGACAGCGCTGCAAGCGTATATCGAGGGCCAGGTCACACTGGTGCAATTACGCCAGCATCTTAGCGGCGACCTGCGCCAGTCTCCTGACCTCGGCAGGCGGTACCAACGTGCGCTGTTTGGGCTGTATCAACAGCAGGTCCTGCAAGAGCCTGTGTACCTATCCCTAGTCTCGTTGGTTGAAACGTTCGACTGCCCTGATGGCGACCCGCCACGCGCCGATGAACGAACCCTGGTGGATCCAGGTCCGGGTCAGGCCGGCGATGACCAGACCCGAATAAGCCCCCGAGCTCTGCCCCGAACTATGCCCCGAACTCTGCCCCAGCCCGCACCGGGGGATAAACCGGAGGATGCACTTCCTGAGCCCCCGCTGACACAGCATGAGGATCGGACCCGCTGGGGTGCGCCACTCGAGGTGAGCGTCCAGACACCAGGCCGCACGCTGTTTAATGAGAGATTGGATACCGCCCCGCCAGGGGTGGGCAGTGTGCTCAAGGAGCGCTTTCGGCTGGTCGAATTTGTGGGCTATGGCGGCATGGGGGATGTGTATAAGGCGGAAGATAGCCGGCGTATTGACGCGGATGATGCAGACCCTCTGGTGGCGATTAAAGTCCTCAATAAGACCTTCCGCGAGCATCCCGAGTCGCTGCGAGCGCTGCAGCGTGAAACGCGTAAGACCCAGCATCTCGCCCACCCCAATATCATCACTGTTTTTGACTTCGATCGGGATCGTGACACCGTCTTCATGACCATGGAGCTGATGCAAGGCCGCCCCCTGAATGAAGAGATCGACGCCCACCCTCGAGGATTCGCACGCGCCGAGGTGCTGCGTTATACGCTGGGAATGGCCGAGGCGTTGAAATATGCCCACCAGCGGGGGGTGATCCATGCTGATTTCAAACCCAGCAATGTGTTTCTCCATCAGGGCGTGATCAAGGTCTTCGACTTCGGCATCGCTCGAGCCGCCAAGGCGGGTCAGCCGGAACCGGGCAGTGTTGCTGCGGCTCTTATTTCTGGGGATGGTTTTGATGCGGGCAGCCTCGGCGCCCTGACGCCGTCCTACGCGTCCCCCGAGATGCTTGATAGTGAGGGTTGGGTACCGGCGCCGGAGGATGATATCTACGCTCTCGGCTGCATCACCTATGAGCTGTTAACGGGCCGGCACCCGTTTCGTAAGGGCGGTAACAAGGTGCCCGCCAATGAGGCGCGTGCACAGGGGTTGAAGCCCGCGCGGATTAAAGGGCTCAGCCGCAGGCAGTGGCACGCGTTGCAACGGACCCTGAGCTTCCAGCGCCAGACGCGTACGCCCTGCGTGCAGGACTTTATCGATGACTTTATACCCAAGCAGGGGTTACGTCCTCTTATCAGCCGCTGGCTATTCTGGCCGAGTGCGATGCTGCTGATCGTTGGTGCCGCCTATTTTCCGGTCCTGGAATCCTGGCAACAGCGACAGGTTACCGCCTTTGTCGAACGCCTGGCCGCAGGCGATGAGGCGCTGATTGCCACCCGGCTGGCGGAGATCGAAACCTACGCGAGCACTCGACGAGACCTGTACTTCAATGATGTGCGGGTCAAGGAGGCGCTGGCCGACTTTTTTGTGACGCGCTTCGAGCAACAGGCGGCCGCTGATCAATATCAGGCGGTCGATGCGCAGCTCGCGCAGGCCCGCCGAATCTATGAGGATTCGCGCCGCATTGCCGAGCAGACCGAGGTGATGCGTCAACGCCGAGCACGGCGGCTCAAGGAACTCGGCGCCGAGTTAACCCAGATTCTGGATGCCGACCTGGAGGGCTTTATCTTAAGCTATCGGCAGCTGCAGCCGTTGCTGCGGACCATCGGCCAGGTGGATCGAAACAGCCCTATGCTCAGAGATCCCCGGGCACCGGTTCATTACCTGGCGGCGGTCAGGGCGTTTGGCCGGCAGCAGGAGTATGCCCCGGCGATGGCGATGCTGACCGTGGCGCTGACGCAATTCCCCGCGCGCCAGGATCTACTTCAGGAGCAGCGGCGGCTGGCGCGTGAGCGGCAGGATTACCAACGCAGTAAGCATATCGACGCACTGCAGCAGCAGGTGCTAACGGCTTGGAATAAGCAACCGGTGCTGCTGGACCCGAGCGCCGTTACGCTGGCACCTTTAATCGAACTGCTGGCGCTGGATGCCCAGAATTCGGTGGCGCTGACCGCCCGCACGCGGCTGACGGCAGCGCTGGAGGCCGCCATTGCGCCGCAGCTGGCGGCCCATCGCTGGGATTCGGCCCGGCAGTTGTTGGGGCAATTTGCAGGGGCGCTCGCGCTGCCGGATCGAGAACGGCTGGCGCGGATGCTAGCACAGCAGCGCTATGCGGATGAGGACCGGCTCAAGCGGCTGCTCAGGGCGATTAACCGGGCTGCGCGAGCCGGTGATCTGGGGACGGCAACTGAGGACTCCGCCCTGAGCCTGCTGTCACGGTTGCGACAGTCTGCTGCTGCGCCTGTTGCCGTACAGCAGGCACGGGTACATAAGGCACGAGTCCGGCAGGCTCAAGACCGTATAGCCCGGGGCTATTTAAGACAGGCGCGGCTCGACCGTAGTCAGCAGCGATGGGAGGCGGCCAGAGGTCAGCTGCAAGCCGCGCGGGCGCTGGTGCTGGTGATGAATGCGCAACGACAGGCTGTGCAACGACAGGCTGCGCTTGAGCAGGCTGTATTGGAGCAGGCTGTATTGGAGCAGGCTGTATTGGAGCAGGAACTCACCACCATCGCGGCGGCCGAGACTCGCGCTCAGGGCGAGGGGGCGCAGGCGTCACTCGCGGCGGAGTCTGATCGTGCGGCGCTCGCGGCCGAGATCGCAGGGCTGTATCAGGACTTTGAAGCGACGCTGCTGGCGCCGAATGCACTGTCGCTGTTGCGCTCAGAACAGGCGCTGGCGTTGTTGGATCACATCGAACGGTTGGCGCCTCAGGAGCCGGGGCTGGATAAGGCCCGTTTACAGATTGCAGCCGCTTATCTAAAGGACGCTCAGCGGTTGGTG
>JBLHND010000162.1:0-8136 GCA_047622605.1 Motiliproteus sp.
AGATTCGGATTCATGTGGCACATCCTAAGTACCTCACCCTTCGGGCAACCTGCGGTTGTGCAAATCGGCTATCCTGCCGATTTGTCTGCCTCAGACTGTCAATCTCGCCGTTGCCTACATGGATGTAGGTAAGGGGCGTGAGCAGGACGCGGAAGCTTTGCCTACATGGATGTAGGTAAGGGGCGTGAGCAGGACGCGGAAGCTTTGCCTACAGGGATGTAGGTAAGGGGCGTGAGCAGGACGCGGAAGCTTTGCCTACATGGATGTAGGTATGCCGTTGTTGTCGGGAACTGACAACGGCCAATGGCTCGACCCTGCGGGCCTTTTTCAGGCTGGATTTCATCGGTTAACAATGGGGAATGTCGTCTGCTGGCAATACTGTCGTATGACAGTGGCTACCCATTAGCTGGTGGTAATCAAACACCAAAAACCCCAAGCATCTCCGCAACACTTAACTAGTACAGAGCCAAAAAAAAACCTACAGGATCAACAAATTGTTAATCCTGTAGGTTTATTTAATAGTTAGAGTTCGCCGATAAGCCGGGTTTTGTCGAGGACAGTCATTCATCTAGGCCCTGCGTCACCGCAGGGCTCAAGCGACCTACCCGGATCCAGCGTGGGCCACGCCTATTGGATCCCTATTTGGTCTTGCTCCAGGTGGGGTTTACCATGCCGTGGAATGTTGCCACCCACGCGGTGCGCTCTTACCGCACCCTTTCACCCTTACCGGTAATCCGAAGATTACTTAGGCGGTCTACTCTCTGCTGCACTTTCCGTAGGCTCACGCCCCCCAGGAATTACCTGGCACCCTGCCCTATGGAGCCCGGACTTTCCTCCCCTACCCGAGGGTAGCGGCGACTGCCTTGGCGAACTCTGGGCGGGATATTACGTGCTTTAGTGCCGGCGCTCAAGCGATGTCGCTTAGTCCGCTGATTTAAGTGCCAGAGCCGCCTGATACAGCTTCTTTTTCTTGCTGTTACAGATCTTGGCCGCCAGTGCTGCGGCCTGCTTGAGGCTCAGCTCTTCGAGCAGTAGATTCAACACCCTCGACTCCTCCGGACTCAGCGCCTCGGTGTCGGGTTCTTCTACCGCACCCTGCACCAGGATCACAAACTCGCCTTTCTGCTGATGATGATCCGCCTTCATCCAATCGATCAACTGGCCGAGCGTATCACCCTTAATCGTTTCGAAGGTCTTGGTCAGCTCGCGCGCCATCACCACATAACGATCAGCACCAAACACCTCCAGCATTGCCTCTAATGAGGCGATCACGCGGTGGGGGGATTCGTAAAACATCAGGGTGCGATCATCGGCGACCAGTTTCTCCAGGCGCTGGAGCCTAGCCTGCGACTTGGCGGGCAAAAACCCCTCAAAGGCAAATCTGTTGGTCGGCAACCCCGAGGCCGACAAGGCAGCCACCAGCGCGCAGGCACCCGGAATCGGCACCACTCGAAAGCCGGCCTCACGCACCTTACGCACCAGATGATAACCGGGGTCAGAGATCAGGGGAGTTCCGGCATCGGAGATCAGCGCAATGTTTTCACCCTCGGATAAACGCTGTACTATCTTATCTGCCTGCGCCCGCTCGTTATGGTCATGTAGCGCCCACATCGGTGTGCTAATACAAAAATGCTGTAACAAACGGCCGCTATGACGGGTATCCTCTGCTGCGATCAGCTGCACCGATTGCAAGATGTCTAACGCTCGGGCTGAGATATCCCCAAGATTTCCGATCGGTGTAGAGACGATATATAGGCAGGTATCTGTCATGATTTGTCCAACTCTGGCGCCGGTACGTATTCACGAACAGACGAGTGTAATGATAGTGAAGCTGCCCAAAGGCTGGAACACCCTACTGCTGTTATCCCTGCCGCTGCTGATGCTGGGCTGTTCCAGCACCCCGCCGGCAGACTCTGACACGCAGCCTGCGACCGAGCCTCAGGGGCGGGAACTGACCGAGATCGAGCAACTGCTGCTCCAGGCAGAGACGGCAGCCCCTCTGGCCAGGGCGCAGTATACACTAGCGGCTGCCGAGCGCCTGCTGCAACTGCAACAACCCCTGGCCGCGACGGACCTACTGCTTCAAGTCAACCCGATGATCCTTCCCGAACGGGCACAGGCGTGGCTCTGGCTCCTGCATGCAGAAACCGCCAGCCAACACCAACGGCCACAACGAAGCCTGGACTGGCTGGACAAGATTCTGGATCCTGGCACTCTCAGCCAGCCCCATCAGCAACGCTATACCCAGTTGCGCAGCGCGGGGCTTGGCCAGCTAGGCGATAACCTGAAGACCCTGCAGGCCTTAATCCTCGAAGCAGAGTCCGCCACCCAGGCGCAGCAAGCACCCCTGTCGGTAGCGATATGGCGGCGGCTGCGGCAACTCGATGCCAGCCAATTAAGCGAACTGTTAGCGCGTAACAATAGCTACCAGCAACAAGGCTGGTATGAGCTAGCCCAGCTGACTCAACGTACCGATCTGGATATCCTGCAACTCGGCGACGCCCTCGCTAACTGGCACCGACTCTGGGAGCTTCACCCTGCCGCCAGCAATCCGCCCGCCGAATTACGCCAACTCCGCAGCGGTGCACCGGGTCACATCGGCATTCTCTTACCGCAATCGGGTGAGCTGCAACGGCACGCTAGGGCGATTATCGATGGCTTTATGCTGTCCCACTATCGGCAGCTGCAGCAGGGACTGCCCGTACCGCAAATCAGTTTTTTTGATAGCAACACGCTCGTGGACCTGCAACAGTTTTATCTCGAGGCTGAACAACGGGGCATCGAGCTGATCATCGGTCCACTGGACAAGGACAAACTACGCCAACTCACTCAGCAGCCGGGATTAGCGATCCCGACGCTGGCCCTTAACAGCGTCGATACCAGCACCAGCACGATAAACCTGTACCAGTTTGGCCTGCGTAATGAAGACGAAGCCATCCAGAGTGCTGACCGAGCCTGGGCTGACGGCCAGCGCGTGGCCCTCAGCCTGACTCCTGCAACCACCTGGGGCGACCGTATTCGTGACAGCTTCGCCCAGCGCTGGAGATCCCTGGGAGGCGTTATCGCCGCCAGCGAGCGCTTTACCGGCGAAAAAGACTTTTCTGACAAGATCAGCCAACTGGTGGCCACCGACAGCAGCGAAGCCCGCGCCAAGCAACTGGCACTAACGCTCGGTCAGAGACTCGAATTTGAGCCCCGGCGGCGCCAGGATCTTGATATGCTGTTTCTCAGCGCCTTGAATGAAGATGCGCGTCAGATCAAACCGACCCTGGCCTACCACTACGCCAGCCACCTGCCCGTGTATGCCACCTCTCATCTGTTTGATGGCAAACTCGACCCAGCCACCTATCAGGACCTTGACCAGATACGGTTTAACGCCATGCCCTGGGTGCTGGAGGCCGACAACCCCCTCAGAGCAACACTGGCGCACTACCGTGATGATAGTCGCAGCCGCTTTGGTCGTCTTTACGCCCTGGGGGCCGATAGCTACCGACTCGCGCCCTACCTCCTTCAGCTAAAAGCGTTACCCGAAGCCCACCTTCAGGGCCAGAGTGGCCAGCTGTCGATTAACTATCTCGGCCAGGTGAGCCGTCACCAGACCTGGATGCAGATCAGCAACGGCGCCATGCACCCTCTTACACCCTGATGCCGGGTCGATGAGCAGGACTAAGGGCGACCAGGATACAGGTCGACAACGGCATCATGCACCCTCTTACGCCTTGATTGCGCGCCGATGAGCAGGACTAATGAGCAGGACTAAGGGTGACCAGATAGAGCGGCAGATTGAGCACTACCTGCAACAGCAGGGGCTGCAATTCCTGCAGCGAAATTTTAGTGCAGCCTGCGGCGAGATCGATCTGATCATGCAACAGCAGCACACGCTGGTCTTTATCGAGGTACGGTACAGACGTACCGCTCTCTACGGCAGCGCTGCCGAAAGCGTCGACCTGCGCAAGCAGCAGCGGATCTGTAAGACCGCGGCCAGGTTTTTACAGCAACAGTCACACTACAAAAATTATCCATGCCGATTTGATGTTATCGCCTGTCACCCCGATAATAGCTCGGGGGCACTCCAGATAGAGTGGCTAACCAACGCTTTTGACGCTTATTAATTAATTGCAAACAGGCTTTTATGGAACTGCAACAGCGCATCATCGACCATTTCCATCAAAGCCTCGATCTCAAAGTCCATGTGATCGAGCAGTTCGCGCCCCAGATCGCTCAAGCAGGCGAGCAACTCTTTCATTGCCTGGCCAGCGAACACAAGATCCTTACCTGCGGCAACGGCGGCTCGGCAGCACTGGCGCAGCATTTTAGCGCGCTGATGCTCAACCGGTATCAGCACGAACGCCCCGGGCTACCGACGATCGCACTGGGTGCCGACAGCGCTATCCTGAGCGCCATTGCCGAAGATACTCATTTTAACGATGTTTATTCAAAACAGATCCGCGCACTGGGCCAGCCCGGTGATATCCTTCTGACACTCAGCCCTAACGACCGCCCCGCCAGCCTGATCCAGGCGATTCAAGCGGCTCATGAGCGCGGCATGACCGTGATCGCACTGAGCGGCGGCGACGGTGACGGCGGCGATATAGCGGCAATTTTAACCCAGGAAGAGATCGAAATCCGCATCCCCTCCTCTCGCACCGCATTGGTGCACGAGGTACATCTACTGATCATCCACAGCCTCTGTGACCTGATCGAACATCAACTTTTCGGTGGACATTCTTAATTATGGCATTAAGTAACAAGGCAACTAACAACCGCTCTCTCAGCCTGCTGCTCGGCCTGATTGTCGCACTCGGCGGCTGCTCAAATATGATCAGTGCGACGCACGACCAACCCCTGAGCGAGGATACCAGTACCCGCACGACAGGCAGCCTTGTCGATGATGAACTGATCGAAATAAAGGCGTTGGTCAATATCAGCAAAGCATCAGCGGCACTCAAGGGTGCCCATGTCTCGGTAACAAGCTATAACGGCATCGTCTTACTGTCCGGCCAGGTTCCTACAGAGCAGGCCCGAAGACTCGCCGAAAAGACCACCGCCGAGATCCGCAAGGTACGCAAGATACATAACGAATTAACCATCGCCGGCCCCACCTCTGCGATCGTTCGTGCCAATGACAGCTGGCTCACGACCAAGATCAAGACTAAGATGATCGCCGATCCCGTGCTCCAATCGATGGTTATAAAAGTAGTCACCGAAAATGGCACCGTCTATCTGATGGGACTGGTTAATGATACCCAGGCTCGGCAGGCTGTCGATATCAGCCGCAACTCTGCCGGGGTGCAAAAGGTAGTAAAGATGTTTGAATACATCCGCTAATCCGGACAACCTCCTCCCAACAACACGCTTCCTGCCTCTAAGACCAAAAAAACGGCGCCTGAGCCAGGAGGCTGCCCCCTCACTACGACCGACCCCTGCAGCCCTCCAGCCAGACCCCGGCCCTTACTTTTACCATCAGACCTATTTCACCCCCTCTCAAGCCTTCTAGCACCCCTCGACAGACCCCTGAAAACCCCCTCGTATAACACAGCAATTATCTGTGACATAGCAATAGCAATAGCAATAGCAATAGCAATAGCAATAGCAATGAAGGTATAGCAGGAAGTATTGGGTTGCATTTAGCGACACTACCGGCTACCGAAAAGCCTCTGGTTCTTTTCCTTGGGATAAGAGCGCCAAAGAGCTCTGCCGAACCGACAGGAACTCTCCTCATGAAACACCACGGCTCTCTGATACGCGTAGTCCGCCTGATTTGGAATCAGACACGGGGATGCTGGATTGCCGTGGCGGCAAACACACGCAGGCCCGGCATTCGCAGCAAGCGTAAGCTGCTTGCGGCGGCACTATCGCTGCCCGGGGTCGTTGCACTATCGCTGCCCGGGGTCGTCGCGTTGGCGGCACCGGGGGGCGGGGAAGTCGTCACCGGTAGCGCTGGCATCGACCAATCAGGTCTCACCACGACCATCACCCAAAGCAGCCAGAACCTGTCACTCAGGTGGGACAGTTTCAACATCGGCGCTGCCGAGGCGGTCAACTTTGTGCAGCCGGGCGCCTCATCGATCGCGGTCAACCGCATCCTCGATACCAACGGCAGCCAGATTCTAGGTAGTCTCAGTGCCAACGGCCAGGTCTTCCTGATCAACCCGAACGGCATCCTGTTCGGGCGAGGCGCACAGGTCAATGTCGGCGGCCTCGTGGCCTCGGCGCTCGACTTCAATCAAGCCGGCATCGACGGTGACATCCGCTCGTTCAGCGGCGATGGCAACGGCGCGATTATCAACCAGGGAACCCTCAGGGCTGCCAATGGCGGCTATGTGGCGTTGCTCGGCAATAGCGTCGGCAACCAGGGAACTATCACTGCGCCGCTTGGCAGCGTGGTACTAGGGGCAGGCGACTCGGCGACGCTGACCTTCAGCGGCAATCAGCGGGCCAGTTTCGAAATCGACCAGAGCCTGCTGAACAGCCTGGTCGACAACGGCGGTCTGATCCAGGCCGATGGCGGGATGGTCATCCTGTCAGCAGGCGCCGATACTCTGGCCACCAACCTAAGCAGTACCGATATCATTATCGAGACTGTTGACGGCGGCACAGAAGCGGGCGATATCAACGTCGATGCCGATGTCACCTGGAGCGCCCACGAACTCAAGTTGTCGGCGCACAACGACATCAATATCAATGCCCTGATGACAGCTAACGACACTGCCAGCCTGAACCTCCAGCCTGGCAGCGGCAAGGTCGATTTCGGCCTGAGCAGCAACGGATTCAAGGGCCGGATCGATTTCTTCGAAGCGAATGGCACGACGGCGCGCACCGGCAGCGACTTCCTGACCATCGGTGACAACGGCTACAACGTCATCGGCGGCGCCGCCGGCTTGCTCTCTATGAACAGCCAGTCAGGCTACTACGCGCTGGGTAGCAATATCGACGGCACCAGCATCACCGCGCCGATCACTGGCTTCAACAACAGCAGCTTCGACGGTCTGGGCCATAGTATTTCCAACCTGAACATTAACGGAACTGTGGCGAACACCGGTCTGTTTTCCAAGATCACGAATACCACGATTCGCAACCTGGGTCTGGTTGGCGGCACAGTGACTGGCCTTGAAGGCACAGGTGCTCTGGTCGGCGAGATGACGGGCAGCAGTATCAGCAACAGCTATTCTACGGCCACGGTGGACGGCGATGCCGGCACCGGCGGCCTGGTCGGCAGTAGCGCGGATTCCGACGGCATCATCGACAGCTACGCCACCGGCAATGTCGAGAGCGTCGGCGCGGGCACCGGCGGACTGGTCGGCAGTAACTCCCGCACCACGGGCACCCACGGTACCATCACTCGCAGCTTTGCCTCGGGCAACGTCAACGGCGGCGGTGCCGGTACCGGCGGTTTGGTCGGTAGCAATGTCACGGGCGCGATCAGTCAAAGTTTTGCCGTGGGGGATGTGACAGGTGCGGCCCGCCCGATCAATGCCCGCAGCGCGGCGCCAACTAATGGCGCCTCTGTCGGTGGCTTAGCGGGCAGCAACACAGGCGCGCTGACCGATACCTATGCCGCCGGCGATGTGATCGGTTACGCGACTGGCGTCGGCGGTTTAGTAGGGGCTAATGATACGGGTGGATCCGTTACAACCAGTTATTCTTCAGCCGAGGTAACGGCTTCAGGCGTACCGGGCAATAGTGGCACCTATGCATTGGGAGGCGGCTCAGTTACGGTTAACGACACTGTCTGGAAGACCGGCCCTGACGGCAACCCTGTTCTTGCAAATATCAGCAAGATGCTGACACTATCCACCACCAGCTTCACGAAAACCTACGATGGTACAGCCTACGGCGACATAACCGCAGAGCTAGCAACGGCATGCTGTGTTGGTATCACCCAGATCCTCGCGTCAGACGATGTCAATGCCGGTGATTACAACATCACACCCGAACTCACCCTGAGCAATGCAGCACTGGCCTCCTATTTCAGCGTTGCCCCCGTTGCGCTGACCATCAATAAGGCTATGTCCTAGTTAAGTGTTGCTAGGCCAAAGGACACTTCACCGCTTACATTTAGGAAGGGGTTGTATGGGTGATCAGGCAGTATTTCGAAAGACTTGAAGCGGCAATCGCACTATCAGAATGACACCC
>JBLHND010000163.1:0-8117 GCA_047622605.1 Motiliproteus sp.
AGATGACGCTTGACCAGCTGCCAGGTCCAACCTCCGGGTGCTGCCCCCAGGTCCACGGACCTCATGCCCGGCGCCAACAAGCGCTCACGCTGATCTGCCGTTAAAAAATGCAGAAAGGCTTCATCCAACTTCAGGGTTGACCGGCTCGGTGCTGCTGCTGGGAATTTTAACCGCGAGATCCCCATCGGATCCAGGGCGTGATTTCCAGGATAACTCACGCCCAGGTACACGCGCTCAGAGTCGAGGAAAAACATATGCAGCCGGGGAAGCTTAGCGGTGCGCTTAGGACTGAGAATCCCGGCCTGTCGCAGTTTCTGCGCGCAAGGAGAGGTAAACTTACGGCAGAATCCCGCCAACTCCTTGGCCTCGTTGGTATCGGCGGTTTCGATCATCAGCTCACCACACTGGGGAAACAGACGCAGTTGCGCAATCAACGGCGTGATACGGTCAGTCACCGGCAGGTTCTCGATCAACCCTGGGCCGGCAAACCATTGACGCACGAAGATAAGCCGTGAAAAGACCAGCAGCCGCTGCAGCAGCGACGCACCCTCCGCAGCATGACAGACATAGACCACGTAACCGTCGCCCCTGTGGGTCTTAGAGAAACCGGGGACACCAGCCTGAGTAGCCAGATCATTAATTTCAGCCGCACACTCCGGTTCAAAACCGGGACGACAATACAAGATAAGATGATTCATAGGGGCAGCATTATAACCGTCACAGCGCGAAGCGCACGGTCATTTAAACAACTTGAGGATTATTTTTTCAATACCCCGGGACTCTCCAGGGGGCCGCCCCCCTGTCGGCGCCACACGACCTCCCTGAGCAGCCTCCCGAGATCCTAATTATAAATTGGTTTTTTTGATAAAAAGAAGTTCGCGTAGCTTTAACTCAGATATTGTGTCATTTTGACTTACTGACAATTACGCTAGCGGATGGCGGCCATTTTTCGATAGGAACAGGCATGCCTCAGATAACTAGCAACACCTCTAATAAAAATAACAGCCAAAAAATCGATCACGACGCCTACGGGCTCTTTCCTCTGTGCCAACCCATAGACACGGGCGGACGCGAGCTGAGCATTGCTGACGAATTTATTGAACGCCGCCAGCCGATTAAAGCCGGAGATTACCTGTTTCTAGAAAATGGGCCGTTTACGGCTATCTTCGCTGTCACCTCTGGCGCTCTTAAACTGGTTAACAGCGACCCCAAGTCTCAAGAGTTGGTAGTAGGTTTTGTCTTGGCAGGGGAGACTCTAGGCCAGACCGCCATCTATCCTCAGCGTTATCCGTGCAGTGCAATCGCCTTAGAAGACAGCTATGTCTGTGAACTTCCTATGGACAGTATCGCCAGCCTCAGCGCCCAGACTCCCGCCTTACAGCAAAATCTTCAGCACATGCTAAACAAAGAGAACTTTGACCTTTATCGTCAATTTGCAATGCTGATGGCACGTAAAAACGCAGAACAGCGGCTCGCCGCATTCCTGCTCAATCTATCCATGCGCCTGGATGAACGTGGCTTCTCCAGCAAGCAGTTTCAACTACCGATGTCGCGCGATGATATCTCCAACTTCCTGGGTCTTCGCAAAGAGACCCTGAGCCGCTTGTTTACCAAGCTACACCAGTCAGGCGGCATCGCCGTTCGTGGCAAACACATTCGCATTCTCGATATTCAGCTTCTGCGTGAAGCCTCCGGCCTGCCCCTCAGCCCCTAGTCCGAAGATCGCACCAATGCGGTAATGAGTACGCAGTCAATTGGTTTCACAGGATTTATTTTTTATCGAGCGCCGTACTGAGGAGCAAAAGAAAGAGTATCCTGTGAAACCAAGGAGCGAGCGCAGGAGCCACCTGGGGTAGGATGCTGATTAGAGCCAGCCTCTAATACCGACCTCTGACCTGCTCCGCAACCGGTACTCACTTTTTTTGTAGGATGCTTGCCCCGATGTTAATGGATACCCTGCCCTATTTCAGCGCCTTTCTCGTCGGCCTTCTGGGGGGTGTTCACTGCCTGGGGATGTGCGGCAGCATCATAAGCACCCTCAATCTAGGACTAGATCCACAACAACGTAAGAACCCCCTCACACTGCTCAGCTATCAACTGGCCTATAACTGCGGGCGCATGTTCAGCTACACCCTGGCTGGCGCGCTGATGGGGGGACTGGGCTTACTCCTGGTTCAGTGGCTGCCTGTGCAGGCCGCACAGCGGGTGCTGTTAATCGCTGCCGGATTATTCATGCTGCTACTCGGGCTCTATCTGAGTGGTTGGTGGCTGCTGTTAAACCGGGTCGAACGCCTCGGCCGGCATCTCTGGAAACGTATCGAGCCCCTTGGCAGGCGATTACTGCCGGTACGCAGCAAGCCCCAGGCACTGGCTCTGGGCATTCTCTGGGGTTGGCTGCCCTGCGGCCTGGTCTACAGCATGCTAATCAACGCTACCGCTGCCGGCGGCATCGTCGAGGGCGGACTGCTGATGCTGGCCTTTGCCCTGGGGACGCTACCCAATCTACTCCTGATGGGGATGCTGACAGGAGCCGCCGCCCACCTGCTCCAGGCTAAGGGCGTCAAACAGCTGTCAGGATCGATCATTATAGGATTTGGTCTCTGGACGCTTTACCGCGCCCTATTCGGACTCGTCTAAAGATCAGGAGCCGGCAACATCCTGTGCCGGCTTACTCTCATCCAGATCCAGTACAGTACTCTCCAGAATACGCGCATCCGGATTTGGAAAACGCTGGTAGACCGCATCGCTTAAGGCCCCCTGCGCAGCCTGATACATGGCATCTGATTCCATCACGATCAGCACCAACACCGAGACCAGAGTCGGTAGCAGACCGACACCACCGATAAACGCCAGCACCGCCACCTTTTTCATTCCCAGATAGCTGTAGCCGATCCAGCCTAATGACGAAATCACGACCAGCAACAAGATTATCCCCATAAATACTCGGGAGCGTCGCGCGACGATCTGCCAGTGACACATCACATACCAACTGTCCCCGCTGCGTTCGCGACGCGCCCGCAGCAGGGTGTAGCTCAGGATAGCAAAGGAGATGACCGGCACCAGAGCCATGGGCTGCCAAAAAGACCCAAAAATACCTAAAGACCCGATAAACCAAAGAATATGATTGCCGACCAGGTTGGTTAAAAACAGCTCATGAGGAACCCTCGCCTTAGCTATCTCTTCGGGGCTGATTTCAAATTGCATACATAGATCCCTAGGTCACATTAATCCAAGATACCGAGACGTCAAGCGTACTCAGCGGTTTCATATTTTACAGGGGTTGTTACAATCGGCTGCCGATTTCGACCGGTTCACTCTACCAATCGACAACCTCGGCACACGTTCAACCAAGCCGTTCTCTTCGCGCTCTCTGCCAGGACTGATTCATGAAGCACAAAACCCCTTTTATCATTCTAGCCATCGTTATAGTCATTCTTGCGGTCGCTATTCTTGCTCCCGGTGGTCGCCAGGCCGACAAAAACCCCAAGCTACCCTGGCAGATAACGATACTCGAGGATGGTTCGGCCCGCGTATTTGAACTCACCCTGGGAAAAAGCCCCCTCAGCCAGGCCGCACAACTGCTGTCTAAGTCACCGGTACTGAGCCTGTTCCGCTCGCCCAGCGGCGAATTCAGTATCGAAGCCTACTTTCAGCGCGTCGCTCTTAGCGGCCTGCGCGCCGACTTTATCCTGACCTTGGAGATCGATCAGACGATCGCAGCAGAAATATTCGCGCGTGGGCTGCGCATCAGCCAGCTCGGCAGCGGCAGCAAAAAAGTCAATCTTGCCGAAACCGACGTCAACCTGGCCATGTCCAGCGCCATTCGACATATCGCCTATCTCCCCGCTACCGACTTAGATGCCGCGCTGATCGAACGTTATTTCGGTAAACCGCAGCGAATCATCGATGTCCCTGAGGGGGGAGCGCATTGGCTATACCCTGAAAAAGGCCTGGATATCATCCTCAACGAGGATGCCGACGAGGTGTTTCAGTACGTCCAACCCAAGCACTTTAACCAGCTACTCGAACCGCTACTAAACAGCGCCTCAGCCCCCGAAAAATAAGCCTCAGCGCTCAGCCGGGGAAGGCGCGCCTGCACTGGAATCAGTGTCAGCCACGCCTTCCTGCTTACCTGGCTCCTCGTCCGAGTGAGATAGCGGCGCCTCATCTTCGAGATCATCATCCATCAGGATTCGCGACCCCTCGCCCTCCATATCATCAAACTGGCCACTCTTAGCAGCCCAGAAAAACACGGCCACACCGGCCAGCCCCATCAAGATCATGCCGGGGATAAGACCATAGATCACTTCCATATCACGACTCCTGATCGCTATTAATTAAGGCGCTGCGGCAAACCGACCCTTCACGCCAGCCTCACTAAGCCGCTAAGAACGACGAAACAGCGTAGCAATCCGGGCTGAATTACCGATCACCAACAATGAGCTTAGCGGCATGGTTATCGCCGCCACCAGAGGGGTGACCAACCCCAGCATCGCCAGCGGCACCATAATACTGTTATAGCCGATCGACAGGGCGATATTCTGGCGCACGGTGCGCAGCGTGCGTTGCGACAAGCGTGCCGCCTGATCAATCAGCTTTAGATCATTACCCAACAGCACTATATCGGCACTGGCAATCGAGACATCGGTACCTGATCCCAGGGCGATGCCTACAGCGGCGCGCACCAGCGCTGGCGCATCGTTAATACCATCACCGACCATCACCACCTCATGGCCCTGCTGCTGCAGCTCGGCGATCGTTCGGTCTTTATCTTCAGGCAAGACCTCGGCGATGACCTCCATCCCACCCAGCTGTTCGGCGACAGCCTCTGCCGTCTGCCGCCGATCACCACTGAGCAAGGTCAGTCTTGCACCCTGCTTCTTGAGACTCTGAATCAGGCCATAAGCGCCCGGTCGTAAGCTGTCTTCCAGGGCAATCACGGCGACCTCCACACCCGCTATCGCCACCCGTACCGAACTGATCGCCCTGGCATCGAGTTCGTCGGCACAAAGATCCAACTCAGGATTACGCTGGACTGCGTTGTTATCCAACCACTTGGGACTGCCGATACAGACCCGCTGGCCTGCACTCAACCCCCTGACCCCCTGGCCGGGCATGCTCAGGAAGTGATCTGCGGCTGCGGTCTTAAAAGGGATCTGTTGCTGCTCGGCACAGCGGACGATCGATGCCGCGATAGGGTGCTCCGATAACGCCTGAATAGAGGCGACCTGCCCCAGCAGGGTCGCCAAAGGTGCCGAGAGCCGCTCCCCGTCCTCGCTGGCGTTCCAGCGCTCTGTGGTCGTAATCAGTGCGGCTAACTGCATTCGGCCTTCGGTCAGCGTCCCTGTCTTGTCGAAGACAAAATGGCGGATCCCCGACAGACGCTCCAGCACCTCACCATTTTTAACCAGAATACCCCGGCGCGCTCCCACCCCTGACGCTACCGCAATCGACATCGGCGTCGCCATCCCAAACGCGCAGGGACAGGTGATGATCAGCACCGAGGTCGCGATCAGCAGTGCCTGCTCGACCCCTGCACTGAACCACCAGAAAAAACTGATCAACGCCAATGACAGCGTTACAGTCACAAACCAGGGGACGATACGATCGGCCAACCGCTGAATCGGTGCGCGGCTCGACTGCGCCTCCTCGACCAGATGGATAATGCGACCTAGGGCACTGTCCTGTAGTAATCCTGTGACTTCGATGACCAGACTGCCGCTGCCATTGAGCGTGCCGGTATTCACCAGAGCGCCGACTCTTTTGAGCACCGGCGCCGATTCTCCGGTCAGCATCGCCTCATCGACCGGACCGTTACCCTCTAGCACACGGCCATCGACAGGCAAGCGCTCACCCGGCTTAACCAACACCCGGTCACCGATATTGATAGCCCGAATAGCCACCAGCTCAGGACGATCACCCTCTTCGGACTCCAGCAGACGAGTGGCAACTCTGGGTTGCATATCCAGTAACCGCTGAGTTGATGCCAACGCCTTACGCTTGGAGATCGCCTCCAGATAACGCCCCACCAGGATAACGAACAGAAAATTGACCACCGTATCGAAATAGACTTCGCCGGTTTGCGAACCACTGAAGGTGACATAACTTGAGTAGAGGTAAGTGATGGAGGCGCCTATAGCGATCGGCAAATCCATGCCCGGACGCAGCGTCTTCAGACTATACCAAGCACCCTTAAAAAACGGATAGCCTGAATACGCCAGCGCCGGTGTGGCTATCAGCAACCCAATCCAGTGAAACAGGCTTCTAAACTCGCCCTGATCGGCGCCGCTGTAGAGCGCAATCGAGATCCACATCAGGTTCATCATCGCAAAGGCTGCGAACCCCATACGGTAGAGCAGATGGCGGTGCAGACGTTTATGACTGTCTTCAGCGCTATTGGGGTCGAAAGGTATCGCCTTATACCCCAGCACGCCCAGATGGGTGATCAGCGCAGAGAGGGTTAACTGCGCAGGATCCCACTTAACCCTAAGTTTATGTCCGGACAAGTTAACCCTGGATTCGGCGATACCCGGCAAGCGTTTGAGGCTATTTTCGATCAGCCACACGCAGGCAGCACAATGGATACCCTCGACCAACAGCTGGACTTCAGACAGAGACTCCGCCTGGGTAACAAACTCTTGCTGCACCTCGTCCAGGTCATACATCAACAGTGCTTCAGCAAGCTCGGGGGGCGGCGCCAGACATTCCCCGTCCTGGATTCGCTGGTAGAACCCTCCCAGTCCTGCCAGATGGATAGTCTCGGCCACCGAGCGACAGCCATGACAGCAGAACAGCTGCGACCGATCGTCGATAGGCGCTTCCACCACCTCATGATCAGGCAGCGGCAGCTGGCAGTGGTAGCAACGCTGCGGCAGGTCGGCGATCTCAGGCTCGTCGGCGACCCCTGGCGCTTGCAGGCTGGATGATGAGTTCATTCGGGCTTAGTCAGAGCTTTTGGCAACGTTGACACGCAACGCTTCGCTATACTCAGAACCATCCTTAGCCACAACCATCAGCAGATCCCAGACTCCCGGCCGGGGAAAACCAACCTCGGCCTGATAGATCCCTATCTGCAACTCCGCCAAGGAAACCTCGAAATCATCGTCAATATTGGCAGGCCGATACGCATACAGGGTCACGCTGTCGGGGACCAACAGACTGCCGGAACGATCACTCAGATGAAACCGAATCGGTCCGGGCTTATCCAGGACGGGTAAGGCAACCAGCTCGATGCGCATATTCCAGCCGGGGTCTTCGGCGCGACGCTTGAGCATGTGCTTCTCATAATCCTGACCGCGCTCGTAATAATCATCGACCACCAAGCCCGGATTACTACTTAATGCCAGATAGATAAAGATGCCATTGGCGATAAAAAAAAGCAGCAGCAGACCACCCCAGACCAGAATAACAGGACTGCGCCACAGAGAAGATTTAGACATACAATTCACTCTAACCATAAATATTAAAGATAAACCAACAGACCCACCTCAGTGAGAGGGTCCCATAAAGACACTCTTACGCACACCGCTAAACTGCTCGCCATCAACAGTGGTGGTGATCCTGAAGATGATTGGCAGCCTAGGCTTTGTCAGTGACTCTGCAGGCACCCGCACAAAGACTGTATGTGCAGTGACATTGCCATTACGGGCATCAAAACCGTTCTCAGCACCCACCAGAAGCGCGCCCTCCGGACCTTCAGCAGTGACCATGACCCGTATATTCTGCTTCATTTTATTAAGAACTTTGAGGGTATATTTATTCTGGATAGAGCCGTTACTCTGGAGCACAAACAGCGGTTGGCGCTCATGCAGAACGTTCAACTCGACCGCATCCAGGGTACTTAATCCGTACACGATGCCACCCAGCGCCGCCAGTAAAATACCAGAATAAACCCACACCCGGGGACGTTTAGCGATGGCGGTGCTGACCCCCTGCTCTAAGCCGTCCAGAGAATCATAACGGATCAACCCCTTGGGGCGTCCTATTTTTTCCATGACCGAATCGCAGGCATCGATACACAGGGCACAGGTAATACAGCCCTCTTGCTGCCCCTGACGGATATCGATCCCCGTAGGGCAGACGGCAACACACTGGTTGCAGTCGATACAATCGCCGCT